>NZ_JAVRBN020000001.1:0-451775 GCF_034531305.2 Nostoc sp. ChiQUE02 | reverse complement strand
TCGAGCTGCAACTGACCCCAGCAGAGTACTTTGGTTAATACTGTGCTGCCTCGTCGCAGTAATGCCCGAATCCGAGCAAATTAATAGAAAGCTTCATCTATCCAATAGGTTGAGAATAGTTTATGCCTAATGACATCAATTCATTCGTGTTCATTTCATTTGGGTATATTCATCTGATTTAGGATTTACTCCATTAAGTTTGTACTCATCAATGCCCGCCTGTTAAGTAGGTAGTTACAATTAAATATAAGATATGGAAACGCACCCGCCATACTCATAAGAGAAAACAAGACCCAGAAAAACGACGACTTAAGCTTGCAGACCTAGATACGGAGAGCGATTTTTTTCGGGGGAGATGGGCAACAATTAAGTAGGGGCCTTAAACATCAATCATCCCAAAGACCTTGAAACTTGGTAGACGCAAGTTCGGTGTAACGAACAGTATGCTGAATATTTTTATGCGCCAAATAACTCTGAATTGTTCGGGTATCAATCCCTCGATTAGCCAGATAATAACCTGTTCCATGCTGTAGCATATGAGCATGAATAGGGAAAGGCAAACCAGCTAACTCACCAGCCCGCTCAACAATGCCGGCGATCGTATCATGTGCCAATGGGCCAAGTCGAGAAGACTGGAAAATATAGGGACTAGCAGGATAATCTCGTTGCAACTTTAAGAAACTTTTTAGGCGTTGAAGTAGTTGAGGTTGCAATGCTCTAAACATGGGCAATTCATCCCAATCCCTTGGGCAGCCTTCAATGTATCCTCCTTTCTCTTCCCCCAACTCGTCTTCTAAGCGTTGACCAATTGAGTGTAAGTTATTCCGTATCGCTGTAGTGTTTATTTCACCTTCTATTGGTAATACTTCCTGTAACTAGATATGTAAAGTTTTGTATCATAATTCAACATTTCTGCTGTGGATGCAACTCTATTCTCACTAAAGGGCTTGTCATGCTCAATGTCAATTATTTCTAGTTTTTTCTGATTATTTCATTATTTTTGTATTAAGGATAGGTCTAATAATTTAATGGTTTTCTTCTAACCACGCCTGAAACATCAACACATCCCACAAATAATTTTGCCAGTCTCGCTCAGATGAAAGATGTTCTGCCCATTTTTGTCGAATCGGCTGCGGATTCAAAAATCCTTCTTGCTGTAGCCGATGTTCATCTAGTAGGTCTTCTGCCCAGTCTCGCAAAGGAACGCGTAGCCAACTATCAATCGGCATTCCAAACCCCATTTTAGGGCGCTCAATCAAGTTTTGAGGTACATACTTGTACAGAATCTGACGTAATAACCATTTACCCTGACCATTACGGATTTTCATAGAAAGTGGTATACGCCAAGCTAATTCCACTACGCGGTGATCTAAAAATGGTATCCGACTTTCTAAACTCACACCCATACTGGCTCGATCAACTTTGACTAGGATATCGTCTGGGAGATAATTCACTGTGTCGAGATACATCATCTGTTGAATGAAGTCGGGTAACTGCGCTAATTCTTGGCGATCGCTATAATTCATCAAAGGCTTTAAACTATTTACTACTAATGCTTCTCGCTCTTTCCAATGAGAAATCATGCCTGTGTACAAAGCTATAGCATCAGAAACTGCCAATATTTCCGCAATCCAGTGCAATTTATCCCCAGGAGTCGGTTGCTTGAGTTTAGCTGGTAGTAAGCCATAAAAGTTAGCCAAACCACGATTCCAAGTTTGAGGCGATAAGCTTGATAGGGTACGTGCAGCGGCTTGGCGCAGCGTTAGAGGTATCCAGCCAATCTTTTGCCAAGTGCTGTGACCCCAAAAATAGCGTTTGTATCCGGCAAAAAGTTCATCCCCACCATCCCCGGAAAGACTGACTGTTACATGCTGTTTAGCAAGCTGGGAAATTAAGAAAGTCGGAATCTGGGAATTGTCGGAGAAGGGTTCATCGTACAGTGTCGGCAGCTTGGGGATGACGGCAAGTGCATCTTTTGGGGTTACATAAAGTTCTGTATGGTCTGTGCCTAAATGCTGTGCTACTGCTTTGGCGTAATGTGCTTCATTATAATTATCTTCATCAAAACCGATGGTAAATGTTTTTACAGGTTGGCTACTTTGAGCCTGCATTAGGGCTACCACAGTGGAAGAGTCAACCCCTCCTGAAAGAAAAGCTCCTAAGGGCACATCTGCAATCATGCGTAGTCCGACTGCATCTTGTAATAACGCCTCCATCTGTGCCACAGCTTCTATTTCCGACCCGGTGAAGGGTTCATTAACACCCAACTCGGCGGCTTTAATTGCAGACCAGTAGAGTACAGGATTGGGATGAGTATCTACGCCGTTCCAAGTGAGGACTGTTCCCGGTGGTAACTTATAGATGCCTTCGTAGATTGAATAGGGTGCAGGTACGTAGTTATTTCGGAAAAACGCTGCTAAGGCATCACGGTTGATTTTTGCCTGGAAAGCGGGATGGACTTTTAGAGCTTTTAACTCGGAACCGAATAGAAAGGTTTGACCCATCCAACCATAATAGAGAGGTTTTTCACCCAAGCGATCGCGCCCTAAATGCAAAATTCGCTCTTGACGATCCCACAAGGCAAAAGCAAACATCCCATTGCAGCGCTCAATTGCTCTATGTAATCCCCACTGACTAAAACTAGCCAGCATCACCTCAGTATCAGAACGTCCCCGAAAATGATGGCCTAGTGATTCAAGTTGACGCTTTAACTCCAAAAAGTTATAAATTTCACCATTAAAAACAATTACATATCGACCATTCGCAGATATCATCGGCTGATGTCCTTCTGGCGAAAGGTCTACAATCGCCAGTCGTCGATGCCCCAAGGCAATCCCTACCTCTGCATCAACCCAACTCCCACCATTATCTGGCCCTCGATGTAAGAGTGTGTCTGACATCTGCTGAACCATGTAACACAGTTCGTCAGGGCTGACTCGTCTAGAGATATTCCAAAAACCAGCAATGCCACACATTGAATCTTACCCTTTAAATTTAGTTTTTTTAGCAAGCACGTTGTCGTATAGCGCCTCATATTGAGCCACAATGGAGTCTAAAGAAAAGCATTCGATCACCCTTGCCCGTGCAGCTTTTCCCAAGGCTTCTCTGCCCTCCTTACCTATATCTATCAACGCTTTCCAAGCATTCGCTAATGCCTCTGGATCGCTTGGGGGGATAACTTTTCCTGTATCACTAACAATCCAGGCCGAGTCTCCCACATCTGTTACGACACAAGGAACACCACAAGACATAGCCTCGCCAATTACATTAGGAAAACCTTCTCCAGAGGAAGAGGAAGAGGCGATATCTAAAGCAGCAGTTAAACGGTGTATATCATGACGTTCACCTAGTAGATGTATCTGCTTGACAAGCCCTAATTCATGGATTAGCTCAGATAAAATATGATTTTGCCAATCTACTTTATTGCCAGCAAGAACAAATTGGACGTTGGAATAATTATTAAGTAGTAATGCAGCAGCTTGAAGAAAATTAAAATGATCCTTTATGGGATGATAACGACCAATCAAACCGATCAGCAAAGCATTTTCGGGCGTATTTAATTCTAAACGAAGACTAAGGCGAGCCTTGGCTGATGGTGTGAATTTTTCTGTTTCAAACCCATTAGGAATTACACAGGTTTTCTCGATACCATACCCGCTTTTTTCGTGTTGTTTAGCACTATTTTGAGAGTTATAAATAATTTTTGTAGGAAAGTTAGAAAATTGAGCGCACAGTTTAATAATAATAGTTGTTCCCGGCTTTTCTAAGTCTAAAGCATAAAGTGAATGACGTACATTCCATAAAACGAACATCTGTCTGAATATAAAAAGTCTGGCAAACTGTGCAGCTAAGTTTCCATGATACATCCAACCTTGAATTAAATCAGGTTTAAGTTGGCGGATTATATTAATCAATTGCCAAATATTAACTAATTTAGGCTTTCCTTGTTTCATCCCAATGGTGTAAACAGGAATACCTAAATTTGCAATGCGATCGCCCCATGTACCACGATCCATCAAAGAAATGACAACTGGACTAAAACGCTCTTGATCTATTCTGGAAAGGAGTTTATAAAGCATCACTTCAGCCCCACCGGTAGAAAGCCCTGTAATGATATAAATTATTTTCATGATGAATTTCCTACTTTAAATCTTTGCTCTAACTGACTCGCCGCAGTCATAGCAGCTATTAATGAGAACATTATTAAGATGTAGCGTTCCTCTAAAACATTATGGCTAAATAGCCCCCAAAGAAGAATAAAAGCAGCAAAAGCCAAGCCAATATATTTAGTTTCCCCGTGGGCATGTTGTGTGACTGCATATACTAATAGAGGTAGGATGAAAGCGCCTAAAATTCCGTGGTCTGCCATATAGTATAAGTAGATGTTGTGTGTAGATATTTCCATATTCCATGTTAAAGTTGAGCCAATGCCATTACCGAAAAATGGATGTTTAGTAAATAGCTCCCAAGCTAACTGAGCCACTTCTAAACGAGAATCAGCAGAATCTTCAGAATCAGAAGTTGAAATGTTTTGGAACCATGCAATTCTTTCAAGAGAATTTTGATTTAGGCTAAAATTTTGTAAAATTTCTTCTGACCACTGTGAACCGAAACTAATAATAACTGTTCCTATTCCCAACACCCAATAAAGTAATTTATGAAGGTTAAGTATACTGGTGATGGTAAAAATAATAACTGTAACTAACCAGCCAAGAATAGCTCCTCGAGAAAATGTTAACAGCACCCCAATACCGATGATAGATACAAAAGGTAAACGATATATTGGTTGCAATAGACTCACACTAAAAATCATGCCAAGTACTAACGCAGCACCATCACTGTTGGGATTTAGGTAAAATCCAGCAGACCTGCCACCAGTACCTAATGAATTAAATGCGATCGGGTTAAAAAATTCGTAAATATTGTTGAATACAGCCATTAAAACTGTGATAAAAATTGCCCATCTAGTCAAATAATGAATATTTTTGTTACAAGAAAAAATCAAGATATTTATTAGAATAAATATCACTGATAAAATCCGCTTTTTTAATTCTTCAACAGCAATTTCAGCAGGTATCGATAATAATACGAACCATAATAAAGAGACAAAGATAAACCCAAAGCACCAAGTAATCACAGAGCGTGATATATATTTTATATTTGAAAAAAGCAATGGTATGGAGGCTAGACCAAAGAATACGATCCAAAATAAGGGAGGTCTAGAGAAGATTCCCGATGTATACAAATAGGAACTAATTTCTGTGAAGAAAGTCAAAATAGCCCCTACAGCAAGGGCACATTGGTAATAAAATAGTAAATTGTGTTTTTTATTTATAGATAGATTCATGGGATAGGCAAAGTAAAGCGGCTTCGGTTTTAAGGACTAATTTAACTACTGAGAACTGGTCAATAATTCGCTGTCGAATTTGCGTGCGATCGCACTCAATCTTCCCAATATCTTCTATCAACCTCTTCATAGCAGTTTTCAATGCTTCTGGATTTTTAGGAGGTACTACTACATCGGTATCACCAACAATCCAAGCAGAATCACCTACATCTGTTACCACACAAGGGACGCCACAGGCCATCGCTTCTCCAATCACGTTGGGGAATCCTTCTGTATAGGATGAAGAAACAACAATATCTAGGGCATTGTATATTGCAGACATATCTGTACACGCTTTTACCCAGATAACTTGATCGGAGATGCCTAATTCATCAGCCAGTTTATACAACTCTCGTGCATAGTTTTCCGACCCACTACCCACACAGACAAAACGCACATCCTGTCTTTCCTTATAGAGTAATGCTGCTGCTCTAAGAAATGTGGGATGGTCTTTCCTTATATCTAGTCTCCCCACTAAACCGAGCAAAATCGTGTCTTCAGAAATTCCCCACGATCTTCGTATTTTTATCCTAGCTCCTTGATCGGGTTTAAATAGTTCGATATCAATACCATTAGGAATTACTGTCATCTTGTTAGCAGGAAATCCATGAGTCAGGTAATATGCTCGACCGGCATAAGAATTGACAATAATCAAGTCAGCAAAGCGGGATAAAAGACACTCTAACTGGAAAAGCAAACACCCTAACCAATTGTAAAAATCAGGATCTACGTTAGATGATCGTATTCCCCAAACCATGCGTGTTGAAGGAAAAAAGGGCTTTAAGAAGATAGTGAGTAAATTAGGTATTCCAATATATCCATGCAACACATCGGGATCTATATATTGAAGATGCTGAACAATACGCCAAAAGAAGCTAAATAAATGCCAACGTCCTTGTTTCTCTAAACATATAACTGGGATACCGCTATCTTTCAAGTCTTTATCTAAAGATAATGAGCCACTAGGGTAAAAACATAAAACGGTGACATCAAAGCATTGTTTATCAAGAGCTTTTACTAGTGTCACTAATTGTCTTTCTGCTCCTCCATAGTTAAGGTCACGAATGAGAAATACAATTTTATTTTTCATATTTTTAAAATAAAAGTTGGTTGTAAATTCTCAGGATTTCTCTTTAAGAAATTCCTGAATTTTCATGACATCTGGAAAACCTCTCTCTAAATCCCTCTCCTTTTAGGAGAGACTTTGAATTTTCCCCCTTCCCGCATCGGGAAGGGGGTTAGGTTTTTTGTGGGCTTTTCCACATAGCATGAAAAGTCAGTAATAACTTCAGCTAACAATTTTTCCCAGATACTCATTATTTTCTCTACACTGAATCGTTCGATTATTTCTGGCGCACGAACAGCTAAAGACTTCCGTTCTTTTTCATCAGACATTAATCGTTCCATTGCTGCGGCTAATGCTGACACATCTTCATTTGGAACCAAAATGCCATCTATGCCATCACGAATAATCTCTCGTGGCCCACTGGGACAATCTGTAGAGATGACTGGTAATCCACATGCCATTGCTTCGCAAAGTGCATTAGGAAAACCCTCAAAGCGGGAAGACATAATAAAAATCTCTGCTTGCTGTAAAAAATCATAATTATTTTTTACCATTCCAGGAAAATGAACGCGATCGCTCAATCCAAGTTGGTTACCCAAAGCTTCCAACTCTGGGCGTAGTGTACCGTCTCCTAAAATTGTCAATGTCCATTCTGGATAACGATCCTTCAGTTGTGCAAAGGCTTGCAGCAATAAATCAAAGCCTTTCTCTGGGACAAAGCGTCCCATAGCAATGAGCGATCGCTCTCTCAAAACCTTGTCTGATGACTGTTTTTCTATAGGTGGTAATACAACCATATTAGGGATAATACAGCTATTAGTTTGCAGTTTCGATGGAAAACAATCTCTTGCTCTTTTCGTTTGAAAAACAATCCGATCTGCAAATGGATAAGTCTGTTGTCGTAGTTGTTTCCAATTTCCACCTAAAGAGCTTTTTACCGGATTACTACGTTCAGACACAACTACTGGTATATTTAACCATCGCGTTGCTAATAAAGCGATCGCATTAATTTTAGACGTGAAGCTAATCACAGCATCTGGGTTGTTGTTGATAATTGCATTTCGTAATATTCCGATGCGCTTCAAGTTATTCCAGATACCGATAACCACATTGGGAGATTTACTAGCGATACCTAACGGAGTGTAAACAACACGACTATCTAAATCAAATTGGGGTATTTTATTCTCATCAAATGTCAATATAGTAATTTGCCATCCCTTGGCTGCCCAGTAATTTGCCATGATTGACATGACACGTTCTGCACCGCCATAAGTAAGGGAATGAATAATTAATGTTATCTTCATTCAAGTAAAACTAGACTTCCACATTGGTTAAATATGTTGATCTTTGCATGGAACGAAAAATGACCGTGTGCACAGATGGACACAGAAGATTTAAGATAACAAAACGAAAATAATCTAAATCACTATTTAAAATTGCTTTATGGTAGCTTTGTTAAACCTCTACTAGCTGCTTATACTGATCCACTATTTTTTTATGCTTATCATTGCTTTGAAAACAAAAATTGATTACATCCAAGACCGCCAGCACAAGTTTTCAATCTTTCCAATGTGTATCCTCTTGCTCGATAAAAGCCAAAAATTTCTTCCGGCTTTGCAACTTCAAAAGGATAGCCACCAATCCAGTCAATTAAGTCATACCAACGGCTCATGCCTCGGTTTTCGTGATATTGCAGCCAATATTGAATGTAGCTATTTATCCGTAAGGTTAATAATGCAACTCCCATCAATTTTATTTCACGCGGAAACAGTACTAAAATTGCAAAGGGTAGCCTGAAAAATTTTGGTAGAGTATTGTAAGTTTTTTTAATTTGTTTCCACCGCTTACTCCAACCACCCTGATCATTATAAATTGCTATAAACAATTGTCCCCCATTCGCAACGGTCAAACTAACATTTTCTAGAGATCGCCACATGTCTCCAGTATGGTGAAGGACACCCCATGAATAGACAATATCGAACTGCCCTAAAGATTTTAAATAATCCAAATCTAGAACTGAACCTTCATCAATAATCCAATCAGAATCATCCATTGAGAAATATCGGCGTTTGAGTTCTTGTGTACAAGCTACAGAATCATGATCGTAATCAAATGAATAAACTTTAGCTCCAAGGCGATGTGCAGCCAAGGAAAATAAACCACTGCCAGAACCGATATCAAGAAAGCTTTTATCCTGCAAAGTATCTAGCTTTAGCATCTGCTTGAGAGACTTTTCAGCTTCTGCAATGTGTTTATCATTGAGAACCAATAAAAAGTGTCTCCAGTTCTCACCAAATTGGAATCGTTCACCCTGTTTGACTTCTATTATATAACTTTTTTTCATGGCTTTTTCTCTAGTAATAAAGGTTTTTTTGATTGGATTTTCCTGTAATATCTCATAATTTACTCTTGATTTTAGCTATTTTTTCAGGACTAAATAAGTTTTTAATTCATAAATTAAGTTACGACTTCTTCCCATATCATATCTCCATATTTTTTTATAAAGCGAATTGTTTATTTATTTCTAAATTCCCAGCATTAAAAAATTTTTGAGCGTCGGGATTTTCACTTTTATATCAGATACTGGATAATTAATCATTTTTTAAATTTAGACTATTATCGTTTAACCTTGCCTTTAAAGAATACGTTAAAAATAAGAATGAAAAAACATAAACGCAAGTAGTAGATAAAGCAATACCTATAACACCAAGCCATTGCATAAATACATAATTTAGAAAAATATTGATGATTAGATTATAAGCAGAACCCCACATCAATATATGATTGGCTTGCATAGCAGAAATTAATCGTACAACCAAAGTTCCTGCTATATAAAAAGGAATTTGTAAAGCAAAATAATTTTGTATCTGAGCTACTAAATGAGTATCATTAGCTGTAAACGAACCTCTTTGAAAGAGTATCTGAACTATCTGCTCAGAAAATACCAGCAAGAATGTTGTCAGCAGCATAGTAGTCACAAAGATGAGCTGCATATACTGCTTAAGCGTATGGCGTGCACCTATCCAATCGTTAGAAGCTACCATCTTAGAAAAATAGGGAATCACAGCAGTGCTTAATGCTGTGGTAGCTAGAGATATCGGGAAGGCAATCAGCTTGTTGCCATAGCTGAGTGCTGCTACACTACCAGGTGACAACATCGCTGCCATAGATTGATCTACTAAATTTGTACTACACATTAAAAACCCCCCTGCAATCATAGGGAAATACTGGTTAACAACCTGACGCAGGTGAGTGTCGAACCCATACCATTTTGGAAGCAATGAAATGCCTTGTCGGTGTAGTGCTGCTCCTAAAAGAGTTATTTCTACTACTGCACCGCAGACTAAGCCTGCTGCTAAGGCGAAAATACCCCAAGATTTAAGCATCAAGAGCAATAGGACGCTAATAGTTGGGGTGATAATTGGTGACAAAGCTACTAAAGCAAAACGCTCTCCTGCATTCAATACCGCGCCCCAGATGATAATAATCCCACTTAAGAGAACAAAAGGTGCGATCGCACAGAGCAAATGAAAAGTCATATCTAACTTCTCGGGACTAAATCCAGCAGCAATGTATGATAAATACACGGGTGCGCTAGCTAACATCAGTATCGTTGTGATTCCTAATAGTCCCAAGCCGCTGATTGTGGCTCCACAGAAAAGCCTTTGAGCCGCCTTTATACCTTCCTGTTCTCGTACCTGCATATAAGTAGGTATAAGAGCAGTATTAAAAGAACCAGCGACTACATTAATGATAAAAGAAGGAACCAACAAGGCAATTAAAAACGCGTCTAAATCGTCTCCAGTACCAAACCTCTGAGCAACCACCAATTCTTTACCTACAGCCGCAATTTTAACCAATGCTGTCAATAAACCAACTATCATCGCTGCACCAAAAATTTGGCGATTGATAGAACCACTTGTCAGTTGCTTCCAGTAATCAACTAAGCTTTGCAAACGCCACATTTTCATACCGCAGTTTAAATGATTGAGAATTATTCAATCTAAAATCTAAAATTCGATAAGCGTGGTAAGGATAATTGAGATAAACTCGTATAAACTTTCAGTAAATGCAAATATAGTTTGCCCTTCATAGTGATGCCATTAATACAGTTAAAATTCTTGACAATTTCTCCACCAAATTTTTCTTTAAACTGATTAATACCTAGTTTTTCCTGATCTGTGTTTCCAGTATACCAGCCTCCAAAATCATAAACCGAAATTCCTAAATTTTTAAACCTCACTAGATCCTGCCAGTGATGGTAACGATTTGCACGTCCTAAAATTGACTGATAGGAAGTATCAGTACTATTTTTAAGTGACGCAGAATGCAAAAGACGAACTCGATTATTACTACGATAATAAACATGCCAAACTAAAGATTCACCATTTTTTAACTTGGTATGTGAAATTTCAATTACACCAGCATCTACGCGATTTTTTAGCTGGCTTCGATTAATCTTGGTTAACCCTTTTTGGGAAGCAAATAAATCATAAAAATCGGCAAACTTATTCATAACATCAGAGTCAATATGCTCAAAAGATTCATAAATAACCTGGTCTTTTTGCTCTGCTCGCCTAATCTTATATCTATCATTGCTACTGATACTTTTCCAAAGTTCATCATGACTTTTAGTTAGGTCAATTAACCTTGTATAAAATTCATCAGACTGACTACCCTCAATGGGGTGTATCCATTGCCTATAATGGAGTACATCTACATTACCTAATTCTTGTGGATCTTCGTCAAACCAGACTTCTCCCACTGAAAAGATAAATTTCTTTGTAACAATTAACATAGCTTATTTTCCTCATTCTGTAGCTAAAATCCACTTATCAAAAGAGTAATTATCAATTCCTGATATTGAAATGCTCACTTATCCATTTTCGCGAAATTGTTACTACTGAATTTGGGTTGATAACTAATCGATCTCGCTTTCCATCCACACATGCTATCCATTTATTTGTATCAATTTTGTGAGGATCAATATGGTGCATACCTATTTGATTCCAACCTATTCCACTTGCTTTGATAATTGGATTCTCTTTGACTTCTTTCTCTTGATAACTTGTTGTTGTCAGATTTGTGATTTCAAATGCTCGAACTTTATTTCCATAAATCCGCTCACAATCCTGGGTATATCTAATAATTTTGTCATCGAGTACTACAACTCTACCTGCTGGTCTTGTTATGTTTTTATTTCCCTCTATAACAGGACTTTTAGGATGTTCAATCCACGAACTTGTCAAATCTTTAGAATAATAAAGACGGAGATTATTCCTGGCTTCTGATGTTGCAGTTAATAGCCACCACAGATTATTGTATTGAAAAATACTAGGATCAACAAAATCTCTTTTATCAAGTAAGGTTTTAATAAATGTCCATTTTGTTGGAAAATTAGTTGCTTTATACAAACGAATAGAACCAGCTTCAGAGGTTTCTGGAATCATATAATATTCGTTTTGGAATTTGAACACGTATGGATAAGATAAATGAAACGCTTCATCAAGTATAATTTGTTGATAATTCCATTTATATGCATCATAGCTAGTTGCTAATCCTATTACTCCTTTATTCTGAAGGCTATTCAGAACTTCAAAGAACATATACCAAATCCCGTCCTCACAAACCATAAATGGGTCAGCAACAAAGTAGGCTGGGATATCTGTTATATCCTTGGCAGTCAAAACTGGATTGATGATTTTTTCTGGACTAACAAAATCAAAAAGAGATTTGCCTATATAAATTCCAATTGACCATTCGCTTCTTCTTGCGACAAAAGTCTTGGCTATATTTTTCATTCCAGCTAAATATCTATCATTAACTCTAGATACTCTATTGGATGCCTGTAAGATCCTGTTGATCTTATAGTTTTTGTACATATTTATTCTCCTGTTTCCTATTGTGAAGTTTGATTTTTTTATCTTCCTTAGGGTTTTATATGTGCCAGTATTTTGACAGAATTATTGCTGGAAATATTTGCTGCCGCATAATTATCTAAATGTTTAGGTTTATATCCTGGCACTAGTTGCTCAAGCAAAAACAGGATAAAACTCGTATCGTTTTTAGCTGCTGCTTGACATAAAGTTTCTACAGTAATAGCCAAATTTTCTGGAATCATCCCACTAGCATTTTTGGCTACTAACAGTTTTTCATGTTGAGTTGCTTCATATTCTTCTCCGGGAAGAAATAATTCCTCAAATAACTTTTCACCTGGACGTAAGCCAGTAAATACAATCTCAATATCTTGGTTGATTTCGTATCCTGAAAGGCGAATTAATTCTTTAGCTAAGTCAACAATTTTCACAGGTTTACCCATGTTCAACATTAAGACTTCACCACCACGACCAAGTACTGTCGCCTGCAAAACAAGTTGGACTGCCTCTGGAATCGTCATGAAATAACGACGAATATCTGGATGAGTAACAGTTACTGGCCCGCCTGCTGCAATTTGTTTTTTAAAGGTGGGAACTACACTACCTCGACTGCCTAAAACATTGCCAAAACGGACGGTAACATAAGGCTTACCACTTTCTCTTGCGGCTTGCAGCACCAACATTTCGGCGACTCTCTTACTAGCACCCATAACATTGGTAGGATTAACTGCTTTATCTGTAGAAATCATCACAAAATGTTTCACATTATATTGCAGCGATAGTTCTAGTAAATTTTTTGTCCCCATTACATTGTTGGTGATTGCTTCTACTGGATTTAATTCCATTAATGGGACGTGCTTATGAGCCGCAGCGTGGAAAATGACATCAGGTTGGAATAGCTCGAATGCATGTTCTAATCGAGATTTAAAGCGAATATCAGCAATGAAGGTAGAAAGACGAGGAGTGTTTCTTGGTGATTTGCCCTCATTTTCGAGAACTTGAACAAGTTGTTCTAGTTCTTGTTGGATATTGAACACAGAGTTTTCTCCATGTCCCATAAGGATTATTTCAGCAGGATTGCATTTAAAAATTTGACGGCAAAGTTCGCTACCAATTGATCCACCTGAGCCTGTAATTAGTACTGTTTTACCTTTAAGGAATTGAGCAACTTGCTCAATATCTATTTGTACAGGTTCTCGTCTTAGTAAATCTTCAATCCGTACATCTCGAATGCTATCAACTCGCACACGACCATTGAGGATTTCATGTATGCCTGGTAAAGTGCTAGTTTGGGTTCCAGTTGCTTTGCAAATATCTAAGATTTCTCGAATAACTCCACCTGTAACTGTAGGCATTGCAATGATAACTTTATGGATTTGGAGAGATTTTAAAACATCAGGTATTTGATAGCGATCGCCTACTACAGGTATCCCGCGGATGTATGCACGAAATTTGTGCGGATCGTCGTCAATAAAAGCAACAGGATGAAACCCCAGTTGAGGATTTCTTTGCATTTCTTGCACAAGGGAAACGCCAGCATTGCCAGCACCAACTATCAACACGCGGTCTTGTGGCTTAAATACTGCACGTTGCTGACTGATTCTTTCTACAATTCGAATACTAAAACGCACTCCACCAATAAAAATACACGAAAGTAACCCGTCGATTAATGGTAATGATTGTGGCAGTGTATCCAGTGCTAAATATGGTATAAATCGCATAGCATCAAAGAATACTGCTTGAATTATTATTGCAATACCCATTAGCATCGTTATATATAAAAGTTCCTCAATACTGGCATAGCGCCAGTAAAGTCTATAAAAACCAAAACTCCACAATACAGTTAGTTTGACTGCTAAAAAAAGTATTGTTGTAATTCCTAATTTTACTCTATACTCTTGGATGGAAAAATTACCATTTAAATAGAGGTTGAGAGCGAAAAAGGCTGTAAATGAAAAAACAATAGTATCAAAAACAAACAAATGCTTGTTTTTTAAATCTAGTAATTTTATCAATAAGCCGCTAATTAATTTTTGAGGTAGCCAGTGAGAAGCAAATAACAAGCAATCCATGTATGTATAAAGCCTCTAGGATAATCTAAGTGAAGTAGAAATATTCCAAGCTAATTCAAAACAAATATAGTCAATTAACGCAATTTAAAAGATGTTGGCGCTGTAAAACTACCCTATGAAAATACTAATTTTAGGGGATTTAACCTGCCAGGATTTTTTTAAATTTACATTAGACTTTTAATGCCTATAAATCAATGTATTTCGGTTATTGATATCTTTTTATCCAGGCACGCTGCACATAGCTGTTTCCTTGTGGGCATACGGATATAAACCTTGAGAAAAAGAGCATAAAACAATGTGCATTCAAGTTGCAGAAAAGTCTAGCTAGAATTGCATAAGTTTAACTAGAATTGCTTAATCCCAACCTTTTTTAGGAAATATCAAGCTTTAAGTGAATCCTATTGCTTTATAAATAAGCATTGTTAACCACAAAGCAAAAGTTGCCACCCCTAAAGTATTTTGTATTTACAAAACTGTTGAAGAGGATTTTTTACTAAGCTTATTAACTTTGTAGCAGTTTCTTATTAGTTGCGTCATGCCAATTTGGCGTAACTTATGCATATAAAAAGACATAACCCATATGCTTAATTGTATGTTAGTAGTTATTATTACTTCTTAAGTTAGGAAACCCGCTCAACTCACTGGTTCATCGGTACGCATCTATGGAAATAACACAGGTTGGGGGCGCACAGATGTTCGCCCCCACAAGTTGATTATTTACAAGCCTTTATTTAAGTTCCCAACTAAACTTTTGCTTCCAAAGACTTGAGTAACTCGGTATTCACACCCGATTCACGAGTCAGGGCAATTTTGCCAGTCCGCGCGATTTCTCTCAAACCAAATTTTTGCAACACCTGCACGATCGCTACCATTTTACCTGGATCTCCCACAACTTCTAGGGTGAGAGAATCTTCCGCCACGTCCACGACTCGCGCTCGGAAAATCTGAGAGAGTTCGATCACTTCTGAGCGATTGCTGCTACTAGCATTCACCTTCAAAAGCATCAATTCCCGCTCTACACAAGGAGTTTCGGTAATATCCTGTACCTTAAGGACATTGACTAACTTATACAGTTGCTTGGTAAGTTGCTCGATAACGCGATCGTCACCAGGTACAACCATCGTAATTCGGGAAACTCCTCCCTGTTCAGCGGGGCCAACAGCAAGGCTTTCAATATTAAAGCCGCGACGGGCGAATAAACCAGAAATGCGGGAAAGAACACCCGCCTCATCTTCTACGAGAACTGAAAGGGTATGTTTCATCTTCGCCAACAGAGGCTAGAACAGGATTTGAGGAACGCAGACACTAGTACAGCTTTGCAGAATTCACTCATTCAAAATTCAAAATTCCTTGAGTTATAAACCCTTGACATTTTGTCAGATGTATGGTGATTTCTGTGGTGGCGTACTATTGCACTAATTATCAGTGCGACCTTTTATTGTAAACTCAATAGCTGCAATCATTACATTCTCTAGAGAGAAAAAATTAGGCAGAAATTATACTGCAAGGAGGAATTACATTGAATGCATCTCTTTTCATTGGCAGATGCGGCATTTTTGTAAAGCTTTTATACTCAGATTTACATGAGCCTCTAATAGGAGAAAAGTTTTTATGGGTTGGTTAAAAAGACTATTTGGAATGGAAAAACCTCAAAATGCAGAAGTAAATCCTACTCCGCAGTCAATAGCGCAAGCTCCTAGTACTAACGCTGCTCCTACTGCTACTCAATCAATACCCCCAGAACGTCTGGGATTAAGCGGCGAATATGACCAAAGTGGGTTGGCAAAGCGGGTAGCTTTGGCATTCGATCAAGATCCCCAACTCGATGATGTTAATACCCTTTGGGTTGCTCAAACTGGTAGCACTGTAGTATTGAAAGGTAAAGTTCCCAGTCAAGAAATTCTCAACAAGATGATTTCTGTAGCTCGTTCTGTGCATGGCACTACAGATGTTGATACTAACCAAGCCACGATTGGCTAGGTGTTTATTAAGGAATTCAAAATTCAATAGTGGCGATCGCATTGCTTACCCCATCGCACCCAAAGCATAACATTTAGGGAGTAACCAACGGTTGGCGATCGCCAACCCACCTCTCAATCCAATCTAAAATAGCTTGGTTGACTTGTTCTGGACATTCATCATGGGGACAATGCCCTACATCCTCCAAATTCAGCACTTCCAATTTCTCGTTGTACTGGGCAAATTGGCTAGCAAGGGTTGGGGGAACAAACCGATCTTTTTGTCCCCAAATTAAGAGCATCGGAATTGTTAAGGTTGGTAATACTGTCTTGACACTGGGACTAAAATTAATTCCGATCGCAGCTTTGAACAAAGCACTAAACGCCCTTGCCGAACCCCGGTCTTGGGGAGGCCCTGCTAAGATTTCTATGAGTTCATCGGTAATCGCTTCTGGGTTAGCGTAGGCAAGACGTGCCCAGCGACGCAGCACCCCAGGACGGCGCACGAAGTTAAACACAGGTTTAAGAATCAACGGCGAAGCGACAATATTTTTAATTGCTCTGACCACTGGTTGTAGCAGAGGCGGGATTGCTTCTTGCTCTAATGACGGGTCGGGTAAACTCATCATCACCATACCTCGTACCATATCAGGATGGGTGGCGGCAGCTGCCATAGAAATCAGTGAACCATTGGAATTGCCTATTAATATTGCTGGTTGACGGATAAATGTTTTCCAGAAATCGTAAACCTGCTCAACCCAGAGTTCGATGCTGTAATTAGCTGCGGCTTTTTCCGAAGCGCCAAAACCCAGCATATCGATGGCGTAAACTGTGTGATGCTCACCCAACACCTCTAAATTATGTCGCCAATGACCAATGGAAGCGCCAAAGCCATGTAACAAAATTAGGGGTGTTGTATTGTGGTGATTTTGGCTAGGGCGAATGTAAGTATAACGAGTTTGCCAGCCACGCCAAATCCAATCTCTTTGATTACCAACCCGTTCCTGCCAGTGTACCGTAGTGGTCACACTTACCTCCGATTTATCAGCACTGAAATACCATTATAAGAAAAATGTCTTTGGGGGTTGGGGCAGGGCAAACGCATCTTATTTACTAATAAAAACTAATAAAGATTTCAAAAGCATCTAGATAATTGTAAAATTTGATACGATTATAAATAAAATAAATCAACTCTTTCCTCAGAGCATGAATTAGCTTATCTGAAACCGAATAACTATTTATTAATATTAAAAAATTTTATGAATTTGGTACAAAAAAGTAAATTTATTTGCAATAACAAGTGAAAGTTTTAACTAGAATCTTAAATTAAAGTATATACAAAATTTTGCAGTATCCCAACTAATTTTGACCACCTCCGGTGTAAATTACCAGCCATACTCGCTATAAAAGATTCCTTTTTTTATATTTTCAATTGCTTGCTTTACGTATTGAACTATATTGTTGGGAAGAGCTTCAACTTCAAACCAACCCAAATCGTCACATTTTTGAGGCTCCATATTTTCAGGTTCATATTTCCATTTATTTGCCAAAATAAAAGCATCAATCCATTCTTCTCCAGAATCTTTGCGATGAATAATATGAACTACTTGCAAATCTTGTATATTTAAATCTATTCCCACTTCTTCTTTTGCTTCTCTGACTACAGCCTGCACCAAAGTTTCATTTCCATCTACTAACCCAGCAACAACACTATAGTTCCCATCTTGATACCCTGTGTTAAAACGTCTAATAAGTAATATTTTATCATCCTTAATCAAAATTAAATGAGAGGCTGGTATCAGCTTAAATGGATTATTTTTCATCAGATTCATTATGAAAATTTTTCATAAAGTTCATGATACTTACTATCTGGATTTGTTTTTAATAAGCGATATGCACTTCAGATTCTAAGTTGTATAAAGGTTTGACCTAATCATGGTAGAAAAAGATAAATGAATCATTCTAAAGAATATCTATACTATTGAAAATTTTACCTCCATTGATTGTATCAAACGAACTTAGAAAGTAAAAAAGCAGGGAGCTGGGGAGAAAAACCACGCCACTTGCGGGACTTGCTCTCAATCAAGGGAGAAAAAGAGCAGGGGGCTTTTGCTCACATGGATGGGACAAGGTTTGTACCTTTTCCCCTACCCCCTATGCCCCATTCCCCTATTTATCTAACAAATTGGGGCATAATTTCGGCAGCGGTAAATATTCCATAGATGCCGCGTTGGTGCAATTGTCTACCAGCTTTGAGATAGCCGAAAGCAGGGCCGCAGACATTGGCTGCCATGCTGGTTTCATCTCCCAGAGTAAAGGTATGGGTGGAAATCTTCCCTTCAAAGGTACGCCCTGTTACCTTCACATTGGTGCTGAGGGGCTTTTTGGGATTGCGGGTATCGACTACACCACCAACTGTAACGCGATCGCGCCCTACTATCCCTGCAACTTCTAACATCACATCATCAGCGTGTTCCATATTTGTCAAGGTCAGCACGCCATTTGTTTTATCTAGTAGTGCTTCTACTTCCGCGTCAGTCATCGCCCTAGCAGTTTCCACTGTGTAACCAGGCATGTGGCCGATGTCCTCTCGAACGGTGGCGCGGTAAGCTTCCCAGTTAGCAATTCCCACCCCAAAGGTAATTTCAACTTGATGAATTTCGGCATAGCTTTGGGCGGCTAAAGCTGCTGCTGCTGTTAACAGTCCAGGCGTAGCACCACATCCTGTCATGTAGGTAATCCCAGCGGCTTGCAGTTCCTCTTTCATCGCTAGGAGTTGTTCTACAGCAGTGGTGCGTTTAATCGCATCTACTAATACCCCACGCCAACCAGATTTGATAAACTGCTTGGCTACAGTGGGAATAAAGTCATTAGGTAGGTTGGGTAAAGCCAAAAAATACCCATCTACAGGTTGAGCTATTTCGATTAAATCCTGAATACTTTGATTTGTTAATGTACCAACTGGCTCTAAATAACCCAGCGAACCTTGGGACTGATAAGTTGCAATGGATTTTTCAGTATTTAAACCTTCAGCAGCGTAGGCGTAGCCTTTTTGATCTGCGGCTGCGACTAAAATCATTTCCCGTTTGCCAGCAACTACCTTGGCGGCTGCTTGTCCGAGTCCGCCGAAACCCAATACTCCCACACGTATCGCTGGCGAAATATTTAGAGAATTTTTGACTTGTTCAGAATTCATAGTCAATTCGTTAAGTTGAATCAAAAGCCTTTAGCATTCGGCATCTCAGCTTCCGGCTTTTAACTGGTGGCTGATGGCTGATAGCTCAAAGCTATTAGAGATTAATTATGATTCATTATCCTGGGTTCTTGGGCTTGATATTGCAGATATTTATCTCTAGCGATCGCTTTTGAGTTTTTTGACTCGGACTATACCAGATTTAAAGCAATGACCGCAACTGGCAACCCAGGAGAAAGCTTAAGAGGATGTTTGAAAAGTCTATGCTTGTCCCATGCTGGAGTACCAGTGCCACTTCATAGAACGCTGTACATGGCAGTTGATGACCCCAACAGCTTGCCAGTGAAGCAATTGCAGAATATTCCTAGTGTACAGTTGGCTTTTGATCCAGATGAACAAGGAGAAGCTGCTGCACGAGTTGTCAAGAAACTACTGCCACAGTCTAAGCGGCTCAAATGGAAGGCTAGTGATTGGAATCAGCAGCTAAGAGATTATCTACACAAACATAAGCAACAGCGCAATTTGGAGCAGGATTGAGTCTTTAAAAATCAGCGTCCTAGTAGTGAACTGTACAGTCGAATAAGTAGTACTAACGTAGTTGTTTCGTACTTTTTTTGATTCAAGTGATTTGAAATTTGCTCAAGCGATCAGTTTTTTCTGCAATTTTCAGAAAAACCCTCCTGTGAAATTGTATAAATAAATAACGGGAGCAACGCGAAAAAGTGAGATTGGGGTTTAATTCTCAGTTATATAGCTAAAATCTCAATAAAAACAGTTATTTCACTGTGATGCCTGCGGTTCTTGCTAGCCTACGCACTATTAAACAGGTGATTTCTACCCCTAATTTTTAGCACCTCACAAAATCGCGTTGCTCCCATAAACAACTGAAAGTCAGCGTGGATGCAATAAAAGATTACGAAATAATTGGCATTCCAAAAAATTATTAGATATATCAATGTAGGAGAAATTTAAGATGAAATATAAGTTACAGGTTTTCTTATTATTATTAAGCTTATTTGCTTCTGTAAGCACTTCTATAAATGCAGTAGTTGCCCAAGAGATTAATCAAAATTTTCAATTAATCACCGATAATACTGAAAAAGAGGCAAGCTTTACAAAAGCACCAAAACCGACAGATACAAGTAAAGAACTCCAAGCTTTTTTTAGAAGCCAATATGACTATTGGGATGCACGGATTTTAGCTAATTATTGGGGACAGTCGGTGGAAGATGCTAAAGCTAGAATTGGCAGAAAAATTCTTTGGGGGAGAAAGGATGTTGCCATCCTAGAACAGTTTCTTTTAGATGCTAGAGTGAAAGCTCTCCAGTCAGTAGGAACAACTCCAAACTCTCTATATAATCAGTCGAAATATAAATACGATGATGCCGCATTACTAGCTAAATTTTGGGGCGATCCGTCACCTTGGGATGCCAAGCTAAGGATTGAACGTAACCTAATTTTGGGTAATGACGAGATTATCGAGGAAGCATTGCAATATGCTCGTACCTCAAAATAGTAAGTTTAGACTAATTTTTAGCAATCATTAAACAGTGATGTCCGAGTTGAATTGGAAAATTGGTTTTGAGATTGAGCTAATGGCACCGCCAGGACTTAGCAGACAGGATTTAGCAGAGGCGATCGCTCAACAACATGATGGCTTTGTCCATCGCATCTTTTACCCTCAATCTGAACCAAGTCATGTACCGGGAACTCCTTTGTTTCATAATCTCACCTTGGGGTTTGAGGTTATTGATAGCGAAGGGAATTTAATTGTTCGCTGTGTAGATGATCTCACCCTCCAAGACGACTTAGACAAAACTCAAAAACCGCAGCCAGAATGGTATCGAATTGTGAGTGATGATACCAGACTTTTACAACTGGTCATCTGTCAAGCTGACCCGAAAGCAGCTTCTGGGGAAGTACTTAAACCAATTGCCGATTTATTTGCTACTAAAGTGGAAGTAGGACCTGGTGGTATGATGCGTGTTGCCGATCATACAGGTAATCCGATTGCGATCGCTGCACTCTTACCAGGGGAACGAGAACGCCCCTGTGAACTAATTACGCCACCTATTGATAGCAATCATTTCCAGCGTTTGGAACTTCTGCTCAACAAGGCTCGCTCATTGGGTTTCAAAATTCCCTGTGAAGGTGCGACCCACTTCCATTTCGATGCTGTCAACTTATGTTCACCAAGAGTCTTCACCAATTTAGTTAATATTTTGTGGACATACGGGGAAATTTTGAAAAAATTGGTGGGAACTAACCCTCATTGCAGGCGTTTGGGGGCTTGGGATGAAGACTTGTTGACACTAATTAATGAAACTGGTTTTTGTGAGATGTCTTGGTCTGATGTCCAAATGGGCCTTGCCAAATTGCAGTTAACAAAATACTGTGACTTTAACCTCAAAAACTTAATTCATCAGATTCCTGACAAATTTACTTTTGAAGCTCGGATTTTTCCCTCTTGGCTGCATCCAGAACCGCTAATTGAATCAGCCGCATTGATGGAAGCAATTCTAAATTATGCAGTATCAGCGCCTAAAATATCGCCTACTGTACCCCTGGTATGGAAATTAGAATTTGTACAGGATTTTCTCAAAATTCTGCCAATAGCGGCACATTTTCGCCAAGTTTGGTTGTCTCGTGCTGCCAGTATGGCATAATTTTATGAAAAATTGGAGCGTTACTGAATCAAGAGATGAAATCAGGACTTACCCACTGTACAAATTAGGCTTAGAGAACCCTAACCCGTTGGTTTTCAAGTTAAAAAACTCGGTAAAAATTCAAAGTTTATTTATCAAATTCTGAAATGAGTTTTTTGACAAACTCCTATCAATACTTACACCTCAGTCATCGTAAAGCGTTAAGTCTATTTGAGTAAACGCTCATTTGAGTATTTACTCAAATTATCAAAGGATTAATTTTGGGTAATGGCAAGTTAAAAATAAAACAAAATTTCAGAATTACTATAAGCGAGTTTTAGTTAATGCGATAGACTCCAGCATTTTGAGTAAAAGGCTAGGGAAGAATCTGACTGGTTTCTATTGGAAACTGTTTGGCCCGATAACTGGCGATTCTTTTGGTAGAAGTATTTACTGTCCCCCAAACAACGAGAGAAATTTTATGCCTATACCCTAAGTACCCTAATAACAGCTAGGTTGAAACTGGTGTTTCATAGTTTGATTAAAGCTGCGATCGCTTATAACCTTTTTATTGGCTCTGTGAATACTTTTTTACCATCAAAACAATTTCCGCACTCATCTACGACCAAAAGTTATGATTTTTTGAGAAAATTGTAATTTTCCGTATCTCTTCAGATTTTCTGTAGATTTGCCAACTAACCTTAGGGCAGATTTGCTAATTGCGTACCTGCCTTATTTAGCATAGCAGCAGCTTTTTTTTAGAACTAATGAACCTTGAAGATGCTAAGGGTAGGAAAGCGTTAAACCGAAAATATACGTAGACAATATTTAGTTTTATGATACTATCAGCTGCAATTTATCTTGATAGACCAGACTACTGCCAACAGCTACTATATATTTTGTAAATCGGACAGGATGCTTAATCTACAATAATAGTGCTATATCTTTGTAGTTCAAAATTTTAATAAACTACAAAGGCTTAAAAAAATCACAAAGCCGATTTTTGCAACACAACTGTATTTGATGGCTAAATCAATTGTTTCAACAAAACGACTCAGCAACCAGTTAATCCACTGGTTGCTTGAAGAAGACCGACGAGAGAAAAAAGGGCCTTACCGCAAGGAAGAACCACATCGCCAGCATCCTTGGTGGCAGGTCATGTGCTTGACTGGTGTAGATTATTTCTCGACCCTTGGCTATCAACCTGGGATTGCAGCACTGGCGGCTGGCGCTCTTTCTCCTCTGGCTACCCTGATTCTGGTTTTGCTGACGCTCTTTGGAGCATTGCCAATCTATCGGCGCATTGCTGCCGAAAGCCCTCATGGTGAAGGGTCGATCGCAATGTTAGAGCGTTTGCTGCCCTGGTGGCAAGGCAAATTACTTGTGCTATGCTTACTCGGCTTTGTGGCAACTGACTTTATTATCACTATTACTCTGTCAGCAGCTGATGCTACAGCCCATATCGTCGAAAATCCCCTGGCTGCAAATTGGCTTCACAATCAGACGATCGCAATAACTCTCATATTAGTTGCATTACTAGGTGCAGTTTTCCTCAGAGGTTTCCGAGAAGCAATTGGTATTGCAGTAGTTTTGGTGGGAGTTTATCTGCTGTTAAACTTCATTGTCGTTAGCGTCGGTCTGTATCAGATCCTAACTCACCCAGAAGCGATCGCTAACTGGCAAACTGCACTTTTTGCCCGCCATTCCAACCCTTTGATCCTAATCGGCATAGCTCTTCTCATATTTCCCAAGCTAGCGCTGGGATTATCAGGCTTTGAGACTGGTGTTACCGTTATGCCCTTGGTAAAAGGTAGCAACAACAACACGCCGCAGCATCCTAAAGGGCGGATTCGGAATACACGCAAGCTGCTCACTACTGCTGCTCTGATTATGAGCTTCTTTTTGCTTACCACCAGCTTTATAACCACTCTACTGATTCCAAGCGCAGAATTTGCATCTGGGGGCAAAGCCAATGGACGGGCCCTCGCTTACCTAGCACATCTGTATTTAGGCAATGGCTTTGGCACAATTTACGATCTAAGCACTATTTCCATTTTGTGGTTTGCAGGTGCATCTGCAATGGCAGGGCTGCTCAATATCGTACCTCGCTACCTACCACGCTATGGCATGGCACCCAATTGGGCACGAACAACGCGACCTTTAGTGTTAGTCTACACAGCGATCGCATTTGTTGTCACAATTATCTTCAGAGCAAATGTGGAAGCCCAAGGTGGGGCTTACGCAACTGGTGTGCTTGTGTTGATCACCTCAGCCGCCTTTGCCGTAACCTTATCAGCCCACCGTCACAGACAAAAGCGGGCAAGACTCGTTTTTGGAATTATCACACTGTTATTTTTATATACCACTATTGTCAATATCATCGAAAGACCAGAAGGGATTAGGATCGCTGGGTTCTTTATTGGTGCGATCATTTTTACCTCGCTGGTTTCTCGTGTTTGGCGTTCAACGGAACTGCGAGCAGAGCGGATCGAAGTTGATGAACTTGCGGGTCAATTCCTTGCCGAAGAGAGCCAGGGAGCAATACGACTGATTGCAAATCGGTTGAATACGGGCGATGTCCTAGAGTATTTTATGAAAGAGAAAGAGGTACGCGATGACAACCATATTCCACCCAACGATCCAATTCTTTTTCTAGAAATTATGGTGTCAGATGCTTCGGAATTTGCGGATGTGATCAAAGTAAAAGGGGTGCAAGTTGGTGATTATCGCATCCTCCGGGCTGAAAGTGCAGCAGTACCTAATGCGATCGCGGCTTTACTACTCTATATTCGTGACCACACAGGTAAGATTCCCCATGCTTACTTCGGTTGGGTTGAGGGAAACCCCATACAATACTTACTGCGTTTTATCTTGTTTGGTGAAGGTGACATTGCTGTAGTCACCCGTGAAGTACTGCGTCGGGCTGAAAAGAATCCCGAGATGCGCCCTGGTATTCATGTTGGGGGTTGATTGACATCTTCACCGCTCCTTGAGGATGGTGAGGATATCAATCAAACATATTGGTGTGTTGGGTAAATTCTGTACTGATATCTTGCTTTCATCCTTTTATTCTAAATTGGTCTGCGAATCAAATTGGTTGAGGTTCTTTTTGGGAATAAAGGCGATCGCAATAGATTGCCCACGTAGCGGCAAATAAACCAGTGATAGAAGTAGCGATCGCTGCTGCAACACCCCATCCCACCGGGCCTATCCAATCTGTGATCTCACAGGTGATCGCTGTTGTGGCTTTGCCAACTATATAAGCTGTCCCTGTAGCAACAAGGGTGACTAAACCCAACTCTGCCAGCATATTCAGAATTCTCTTATTAGATAAATCCTCATGAAAATAGATTTTCCAGATAGTGGTGTACATGGCGACATCAGACGCAGTTAACACAATCTGTTTGGGAACTTCCACGCCAGGGGTTGGTGCAGCTGAAGCAGTACCATTACCAATAGAGTAAGTAGCGATCGCCAAAACAGCTTCCAATCTTTTCTTGCCCAAATTACTCACGGTCTCATCTCCTTTAAGGGTTGCATTCACATCATCAACTTTGTACAGTCAGCTACTCTAAACTAGGTTAACTGAATTACGGCAAGTTCTCAGCCATAGTGTAGATGAGCGGATCAGCTAGATTGAGCCTAAAGATAGAAGAAATTACCCTAAAATTTATGTAAATATGAGCCGCCGAATCTTACATTAAGTTTAAATTTATTTAACTTTTTAGAATGCCAGACACGGAAAAGTCTCAAAACCAACTGGCTAATGACAAGCTGCTGTATCCGCAAGTTAGTAAAAAACCAATGTGAAGCTGTTTGGACTCAACCCAGAAGCCGAAATAGGCTATGAGATTTTCCTCAACTGTATAACTATAGCGACTATGCATAAGGCGATCGCCCTTACCGCATTTGCCAGAAAAAGCGATCGCGATCGATTCTTAGAAGCTGGTTTTCAGAAACACATTGCCAAACCCAGTACAACCAACTGAATTACTAACCTCAATTGCAGATTTGCTAGGGCAAAGGTATGACTAAAACTCTATTTCTCTTCATTCTCATGTTTTTGTTCCTCGCTTGGGCGTTCCGTGGCGGGAGGATAATCAACAAGTTCTTGGGTTCTGGTCGTATTTGTAGTAGCACCTTCCAGCAAAACATCTTCAGGATTTACTGATTTGTCAGCAGCAGATACATTAATCTGACCCGCTGCATTAACGTTGGGTTTGTCAGAACTACCCTTATGACTTGCATGACCGCTAGGCATAGCTATTTTCTTCACAGGGAAAAGGTGAATCTACTCTCAGCCTAAACTCCTTGGTTGTGACTTATACACTATCAGAAGACTTAAATCCAACGTTATCTCTAAACCTAATCCAATTCCCGGCGTCCTTCCAACGCCCTCGCCAGTGTAACTTCATCTGCGTACTCCAAATCGCCACCCACAGGTAAACCAAAAGCAATTCGCGTTACCTTGGTAAATGGTTTCAGTAGCTGACCGATATACAGTGTTGTTGTCTCCCCTTCTACACTCGGACTAATTGCGAGAATTACTTCTTGAGGTTTTTGCTGACTCACCCGGCGCTGCAAAGGCAGTATAGTCAACTGTTCTGGCCCAATCCCATCAATTGGTGAAATCACTCCACCCAAAACGTGATACTTGCCTTTGTATTCGCGAGTTTTTTCCAGCGCAATCACATCGCGAGGATCTGCAACAACACAGATAGTGTTGTTGTCACGATTGGCATTGCGGCAAATTTCACAAACAGGTTCAGCAGATAAGTGAAAACAAACAGAACATAAGCCTATCTGTTTTTTGGCCTCAATTAAAGCTTGTGCCAAAGCTTCAACTTCTGCTTCTGGTCGCTTCAAAATATGCAAAGCCAGTCGCTGGGCGGATTTGGGGCCAACTCCCGGCAGGCGTTGCAATTGCTCAATTAACCGTGCTAAAGGGCGTGCGTAAACCGTTGTCTTGTCTCCAGAATGTTTTTACCTTAACTATGATGACATTCTTATAGAATTTTGGATTAGTCATTTCAACTGCTTGCTTGGTTGAAAGACCGTAAAATTGAGTCAGACTTGCAGAGATAATATAAGTTATTCTGCTATCCAAATAGTCTGTAGATAAGTATCATCCTATAATTGAAGCGGAAATTTTGCGCGATCGCTATGTGGATTAGCAGGCGAAATTTTAGAAATGGCCTAAACTTTCAATTCCTATACATCTAAACAAAAAGCGCCCTCCCTTTCAGGAGAGCGCTTTTCGATTTAGTTAAACTTCAGAATTAACCGTTGATAGCAGGAGCAGAAAGAGCAACAGGAGCAACATCACCAGCAGCCAAATCTAGAGGGAAGTTGTGAGCGTTACGCTCGTGCATTACTTCCATACCCAGGTTAGCCCGGTTGATTACATCTGCCCAAGTCGCAATCACACGACCTTCAGAGTC
Source organism: Nostoc sp. ChiQUE02 (assembly GCF_034531305.2). NCBI lineage: Bacteria > Bacillati > Cyanobacteriota > Cyanophyceae > Nostocales > Nostocaceae > Nostoc > Nostoc sp. ChiQUE02. Next base: position 424,138 of record NZ_JAVRBN020000001.1, on the reverse strand, counting down.
AATGATTGATTGGTTGAAGTTGAAACCGTTCAAGTTGAACGCCATTGTGCTGACACCCAAGGCGGTGAACCAGATGCCGATTACAGGCCATGCTGCAAGGAAGAAGTGCAGTGAACGGCTGTTGTTGAAAGAAGCGTATTGGAAGATTAGACGACCGAAGTAGCCGTGGGCTGCAACGATGTTGTAGGTTTCTTCTTCTTGACCGAATTTGTAACCGTAGTTTTGAGATTCGGTTTCGGTTGTTTCACGAACCAAGGAAGATGTAACCAAAGAACCGTGCATTGCAGAGAACAAGCTTCCGCCGAATACACCAGCTACACCTAGTTGGTGGAAGGGGTGCATCAAGATGTTGTGTTCTGCTTGGAACACGATCATGAAGTTGAATGTTCCTGAGATACCTAAAGGCATACCATCTGAGAAGGAACCTTGTCCGATGGGGTATACCAAGAAGACTGCGGTTGCTGCTGCAACAGGAGCAGAATATGCTATTGCAATCCAAGGACGCATTCCTAAGCGGTAGGATAGTTCCCATTCACGTCCCATGTAGCAGAATACGCCAATCAGGAAGTGGAAAATTACCAGTTGGTAAGGACCACCGTTGTAGAGCCACTCATCTAGAGATGCTGCTTCCCAAATTGGGTAGAAGTGCAAGCCGATGGCGTTGGAGGAAGGTACTACTGCACCGGAGATGATGTTGTTTCCGTAAATCAAGGAACCTGCAACAGGTTCACGGATTCCATCAATGTCTACTGGAGGTGCGGCGATGAAGGCGATTACGAAGCAGGCGGTTGCGGCTAGCAGGGTGGGGATCATGACTACGCCAAACCAACCGATGTAGATCCGGTTGTTGGTGCTGGTGATCCACTCACAGAATCTATCCCATACGTTGGCGCTTTCGCGACGTTGTAAGGTTGTTGTCATTGTTTTATAAGTGCGGTTAGTTATTTATAATTTGGATAAGCAAATTTGCTTACCTATGTTTATTACATTAGAAGCAAAATAGAGATTTGTAAAGAAATATTAAATATGTATTGATTATGACAGTGATTTCTTTTGCTGATGAACCGCGTCTAGAGACGCAATTCATCTAGTTTTATCAACCAGGGGGCCAGTCCAACTGCCGTCCTCCCAAGATATGCAAATGTAAGTGATGGACTGTTTGACCGCCGTCATCACCAGTGTTAATGACAACTCGATAACCATTTTTCAGTCCAACTTCTTCGGCAACACGTTTGGCGGTTAACAAAAGATGCCCCAACAGAGCATGATCCTCAGATTCAGCATCAGCTAGTGTAGCAATGGGTTTTTTGGGAATGACGAGGATATGAACGGGGGCTTGGGGATGGATGTCTTTGAATGCCAGGGCCAAATTATCCTCATAAACAATATCAGCGGGAATTTCCCGACTAATAATTTTGCTGAAAATCGTTTCTGTAGTTTCACTCATGCCAATCTACCTACTTATCTGCTAGAGATTTTATATTAAGTCCGGCTAATCACTTATCGTTGAAAATAATTTTGCAAAAGGTCTAATATCGATTTATTTTCTGGAAGTCCCTAATTCAATACTCGTCAGCGAGTCTCATATCATTTTCAAAAATATTTGCAATACATGAATTGGCTATAGGGGCGTACAGATGTACGCCCCTACTTTGTTTATCCATCTCTGAACTCCGTCGCCGAGTCTTTGAACTGGATTTATCAGTCTCGAAAATTGAAATGCTCAGTTTTATGCGTAGACGCGATGGCGTTCGCGCAGCGTGTCGAAGACAAGCCTCTCGTACCACTTTGTGGAAGCAAGCTACGCGATCGCGTCTTTGTTCGCGCAGCGTCTCCGATAGGAGAAGGAGAAGAGAAGCAGCTTGTCGAAGGTATTGCAACTTCAACACATCTATATAATAAGATATTCACTATGAGCTATAACTATATTTTGAAACGTATACATACATACAGACAGCAAATCCTAAAAGAAAATAAAGAAACCTGTTGTTCGCCTAACCAAATAATAAGATACTAATAGTAATAGGAGATACAGAATATTGATTTGTAGCCTCATCTAACTCATATTTGAGTGCATCTGAGTACAGCTTAATATATTGCAAAATATCTTGACGAAATCTTAGCAAAGGCTTACAGGTAAAGTTTCTTGTAGCGAGCACAGAAATTCTTAACCCCTGCCCCAAAAATACTAGCACCCCCGTCCTTAAACACTAGCACCCCTGCCCCAAGACAAATTTTAAGTTTGTCTGGAGTCGGGGTTTCGGCGTTTGAGTACAACCTTAATCAATCCAATAAATCCAATCAGCATTGGGTTTCCTATCGAGTTGGAAGCCACCTGATATAAGCATAAAAATAGCAGATGAATCTTTTACCAGATAGACATTACCGATGCAACAGTCTTTAGACAGTATTAGCGATCCCCCCAGTACCAAAATGCAGGATTCTGCACATAGATCCATGCTGAAAAATTTACTCTCAGGCGTTTTTTTTGAGCCATTATTGAGTGATTTTCGCATTATTTTTGAGCGCGATCCCGCAGCACGGAATTGGCTAGAGGTGGTGTTTTGCTATCCAGGATTGCACGCACTCTGTTTGCATCGTCTTGCTCACTGGTTACATGGTCGAGGAGTCGGTTTTATCCCTCGGTTTATTTCTCATTTGGGGCGATTTTTGACAGGAATTGAAATTCACCCAGGTGCAGAGATTGGTCAGGGCGTGTTTATCGACCACGGAATGGGTGTTGTCATTGGCGAAACTGCGATCGTGGGCGACTATACACTGATTTACCAGGGCGTTACCCTTGGCGGAACTGGTAAAGAAACTGGTAAGCGTCATCCCACAGTCGGCAAAAATGCAGTGATCGGGGCAGGTGCGAAAGTTTTAGGTAATCTGCAAATTGGCGATCGCGTTCGTATTGGCGCAGGTTCCATTGTCTTGCGGAATATCCCTAACGATTGCACAGTTGTGGGAATTCCCGGTCGAATTATTTCCCGAAATGAAAACGCCAGCCTTTCTCCTTTAGAACATGGAAAGCTACCCGATATGGAAGCAACCGTGATTCGTTCTTTGCTCTCGCGCGTTGAGCAACTCGAAAAACAACTGCAAACTTTAAGGCAAGAGTCATTAGTCATTAGTCATCAGTCATTAGCAAAGGACAAATGACAAAGGACAAAAGACAACTGACAAAGGACAAAGGACAAATGACAAATCACGTTTTGCAGATTCCTCTGAGCGATCGCTGGCGAATCTATCGCCGACTGCAAGAGTTAAAAATAAATAGCTCTTGTCCACCCGATGGTTCTTTACGAGTGCAAGTGAACAATTTGCTAGAAGCGATTCTAATTCGCAGTACAGTTATGCAATTTCTCGCTTCTCGCCAGGAATTATTAGAGTGGCTAGAGCGTTGCTGGCATTACAACGATTAATCGCCTCTATTAATCTTGAATTCATGACGAAATGGCTGCACTTTATCCTTTTTGTTCATAGATGCACAAAGCTCAAATAGGTTTAGAGTTTGAAGCTACTGTATGCTTGCAGAATTTATTGCAGACTGAGATGGATTAGATGGGATTTAGATTTTATTTGTTCTAGTAAATCTAAAACTTTCCTGACATATAGCAACAATTAAAAAGGCGGAATTCCTAAATATAAATTGGAATTTCTGATTTTTAAGTTTTTCCCAAATTAGAAATTGAAAGTTCAATCATTTATGGCGACTCGGAACAGAGATATAAGACTCCTCACTTTTTTGCACAACGAACTTGAACTTTCAAATGCCGATATTGCTGTAGCTCTGCGACACCGTGAATTAGAAAATGGGCCACTACCGATGCTTCTCTGGCAGTATGGTTTAGTTGATTTGGAGCAGCTAGGAAAAATATTTGATTGGCTAGCCGAACACAGTTAGCGAATTTGTACCTTGTAGCTCTGAGTCCCATTACCTGCCTAAAGTACACACCAATGCTCTAGAAAATCTGAGGTTACTAAGATGATTACATCCTTAATTGCTGGATTCTGTGTTTTACTTTGTTCAGGGTTTGCTAATAGTTATATTAGTTCATTGCTACTCGAACAGAATTCAACTGACATCGGTAAAAACGATTAGTAAATTATACATTGTTTTAGTTCCCTGTCATACAGATGTGATGCTGCTAATAGATCAATAATTAAGGATCATGTATCCTACATTATGAATTGTGATATTTTTAGCATTTGCCATCGCTGGGAATTGTAGAGAGAAAGGATATTAAGAATACTTCCAAGAGAGGGATATTTGCAATGAATCAAATCATAATTAATGACACTACACTACGTGATGGCGAACAGGCAGCAGGTGTTGCTTTTACCCTAGAAGAAAAAGTTGCGATCGCTAAATTTCTCGATGCTATTGGTATTCCCGAATTAGAAGTTGGTATACCAGCAATGGGTGACGAAGAAACACGGGCGATCGCCGCAATTTCTGATTTAGGTTTACAAGCAAAACTCCTTGGCTGGAACCGCGCTGTTATCTCAGATATTAAGGCTTCTATTGCTTGCGGACTGAACCGGGTGCATATCGCCATTCCCGTCTCCGGTATCCAAATCGCCGCCAAATTCCACGGTCAATGGCGAGTAAGTTTGCAAAAACTCAAAGACTGTATCAGCTTCGCCGTCGATCAAGGTCTTTGGGTAGCAGTCGGCGGAGAAGATTCTTCCAGGGCTGATGAAAACTTCCTTTTAGATGTAGCACTTTATGCTCAAGAATGGGGTGCATCCCGGTTCCGCTTCTGCGACACCGTAGGAGTTCTTGACCCTTTCACCACCTACACCAAGGTTAAACGGCTAGTTTCAGCTTTGATGATTCCCCTAGAAATCCACACCCACAATGATTTTGGTCTGGCAACAGCCAACGCCCTTGCGGGTATCAAAGCCGGAGCCTTATCTGTGAATACCACAGTCAACGGATTAGGTGAAAGGGCGGGAAATGCAGCTTTAGAAGAAGTTGTCATGGCAATTAAACGCATCTACGGCGTTGATTTAGGCATCGACACACCCAGTTTGCTGGAACTGTCTCAACTAGTTGCAGCCGCATCAGGAGCTAGCGTACCACCTTGGAAAGCGATCGTTGGCGAAAATACCTTTGCTCACGAATCTGGCATCCATGCTCACGGGGTATTGCAGAATCCCATTACCTACGAACCATTTGCACCCGAAGAGGTGGGTTGGGAACGGCGTTTAGTATTAGGCAAACATTCTGGACGGCATTTGGTTTCAAACTTGCTAGAACAGCATGGAATTTTCTTGAACCCCCAAGAAACCCAGTCTGTTTTAGACGCAGTGCGCCATCAATCGGTACAGAAAAAACGCAGCCTGACGACAGAAGAACTATTGAATTTGGTCAGAGAACAGAGGTACTCTCATGCAACGCGATGAATTAGAGCTAAACTTGCCACCCGCTTTTGAAATTGGTGAAAAAGTCAGAGTTCGGAAACTGCTCAAGAACGATGGTACTTTTCCTGGCAAAGAAGTTGGGCAAGTTTTAGTCAACAAAGGAGATATCGGCTACATAGCCAGTATAGGGACATATTTGCAGACTTCCTATATATATGCTGTGCATTTCTTGGAAACAGGATTCGTCGTCGGCTGTAAGAAAAAAGAACTAGAATCTGTTGAGGAATCTCATGAAAGTAATGCTACGCATGAATGATGCCGGTACTTTAGTAGTCTACGTTGCTAAAAAAGACCTTGAAGAAGAAGTAGTCAAACAAACCGATGGAAATGATGGCAAGATTCTCACCCTAGCAAATGGTTGGGAATTGGAATTTCGTGATTTGCCAGACACAGCAAATTTACCTCAAACAGTAGAAGCTAAACGCCTTGCGTAAAAAAATAGGGAGTTGAGAGTTGGGAGTTATGAGTTATGATTCTTAACTTTTAACTCCTAATTTTTAATTCCCTATTCCCCAGTACAGACGCGATTAATTGCGTCTCTCCCTACTCCCCACTCCTAACTTTTTATCAATTATGGGTGACAAATATTTGACGTTATCAGAATTGAACCTTGAGGGACAGTTACTAGGTTTTGTTGGTGGTGAACCAGGAAAATATAAATATTTGCAATTGGCAGTTCCATCTGGAAATGTAGAAATTAAACTGCCTAAAGAGTTGCGCCGTTTACTAAGTTCATCCTTAGTTCCTGGCCAGCGAGTTCGCGTTTGTGGCCATAGTAAGCTAGATTCGCGCACAAGTAAAATAAAAATTAAAGCCTATCGAGTGACACCAATTGATGCGTGTCCAAATCAAGATTTACCGCCTCAAATCAAAGCGAAGATTATGGTATGTCAAAAGTCAGGTTGCCTCAAACGTGGTGGTAAAGGGTTATTATCAGATTTAGAAAAAACTTTGTGCGATCGCGGTTTGTTAGACAAAGTTACCATTGAACATACGAGTTGCCAAAAATGCTGTAGCAGCGCTCCCAACTGTGTTTTACACCTTGGTAAAAAGAAATACAAGAATATTCACCCTGAAGCGATCGCAACTTTGCTAGAAAGTCACTTAACAGAGTAATAACCTTCTCTAGCTATTCTTAAAATAATACGCAAAAAATAGGGGCAAAATTTTACCCCCATTTGTTTTCTTGATTTAGTTCTGGATTTATCTAAGGTATTTCCAGTTAATTTATAAAAGGCTATGTCTAATAGGTTATCTAGGAATTTCAGGTAATTCAAAGTCTCCCAAAGCGATAACTAGCAGAACAACTCTTACAGCTTTACCGGGAACGCTTTGGTGAATTGCCTGAATAGATAACTCACTAAATTCAGTCTTCTTGTTTTGTTTGCCGCTCTTTATCTAAAATTATATTTGCCCAAGCTTCAAGACTGCGATCGTCTTCGGGCAAAACTGGCATCAGCCCATCAAGTTTTGTCTTTAATTGTTCAATATTCAAAGATAATAAATCTCTGACAAGAGGAATGATTGCTTTGTTGCGAGAGGTTGCCTTTATTGTTGATAAGCCTGTATCTGATGCAAAATTCCGAATATCTTGCAGAGTTGGTAAGAGAGTTTTGTTTATCAGGCTATAATAAAGTTTAATAAGCAATGCTGATTTCTCAGGATCTGTTTTCTCTAGCTCCTTTAAGAATAAAGGATAAGAGACACTTGCAGATAAACCGCTTTTTGCTGACTGACTCTCTTTTTTTTGAGATGTTTTAGCTTTTTTAGTTAATGATGAGCGAGGTTTTTTCAACCTTTGATTACTTGTTGTTGGCTTTATTTGCTGAGTTATACCTGTTGAACTTATTGTGTTCGTACTTGAGAGAACCGAAACTAAGTGTTCTATAAATTTTGGCGAGGACAGAAGTTCAGCAAGACTTTTAGAAAACTCTGGACTGTGCTTTTTGAGCAGTTTAGCAATTTCTATTAGTAGTTCAAATTCTGGTTGATCCGTCACAGACTAATCCTCTTAGCAAATTCTTCTGCAAAGTTCATAAAACGTGCTTTTTGAACTGTACGAGCATATGAAGTGTTAATAATAGGCTTACCCTCCCTTGCACCTTTGGGAAATGATTTGGAGTAAGGAACCTCTGCTTGAAATACATACCAACCCTGTTTAGAAGCTAAATCTCGTACCATGTTTTTTGATAGTTGTTCTTCTGGATAATAATTCTCTGCGGCATTAAAAACCACTCCCGCAAGGCTCAGATTATGCTCCTCATTTTCGTTTTTGAAATCATTCATTGAATTTACCAGAAGAGGTAATCCGATAGCAGCAAGATATTCTGGTTTTACTGGAACCAGTAGATAGTCACTTGCAAGATATGCAGCTGTCGTTAAGACTGACTCAGTTGGAGCACAGTCAATCAGTATTAAATCATAACTATTTTCAATCTTGGCAAGTATTTTGGAAAGTTGCTTCTCCTTCTGTGCTGGGTTTTTCAGAGAGAAAGCAAGTTCAAGCCTTGATGGAACCAGGTCTATTTTACTGTCAGTGACAAAAGTAACAACATTATGGATGAGTTTGTGTGGATCAATAATTCTACTCAGTCCTGTTGGTGTACGTGTGTTCTGTTCCAGAATATCCCACGTAGTTGGTTTACCTTGATTGAGTATTGTCTTATATTTACTAACTCCTAGTAAATATTGGCTTGCATTGAATTGAGGGTCAAGATCAACAACTAAGATCTTCTTTGCCCAATGGGTATATGCAGCAAAATGCCAAGCAAGATTTACAGTCAGGGTTGATTTGCCAACCCCACCCTTCATATTGATGATAGAAACTTTTTTAGCCATGTAAATTATGTTTAGACTTTAAAGTAAGTTTGGTCTAATACCTCTATGCTCATTGTATATACATAATCATATTTATTGAGTTGTCAAGAGTGATTGCCATCATCCTTTTTTTGAAATCAAACTTTCTAGCGCATGTTGTAAATCATTCGTTACATCAGCAACCGCTTGTCTAGCAGCCAAACGATTTTCCTTATACGCCGGGTAACGCTCAGATACAGATATCGGTTCACCCACAGTAATTTTAACTTTTTGCTTACCCAATTGTGGACGCTGTACACCTTTATCGCCTTTTATTTTAGCTATCATTTGCCATAAAATTAAAGTCGTCTCAGCAAACCTTTCTACTGTTGGATTTTCACGAATATAATTACCAGAAACTGCTACAAAACTTTCTACTAGACGCATGTGCCACATCCGCGCATTCGCTTCTTCGGCAACACGATCGCCTAAAGCTCTTTCAACAGCAGATACCCCTTTTACATCCTTAAATTCTTCTCTAAATATATAATTCCACCCTGCTTGTTCTACCCTCCGACATCGGTCACTTAAACTACCTTTTGACTGCAAATTAAAATACTGTTCTGATATTTGTAGTGCAGCATTTAACAAAGCTTGTAAACGAACTGCTAATGCCTCATTTCTATCTTCAATTCCTCCTACTGCTGTTTTGGCATCTGCCAGCTTTAGATGATAAAATCGCGTGTAAAATTTTTCCATCAACGAAAGTAAATGTTCTGCCAAGGTTAATAACCGGGGATAAAGCGACTCTATAGAAGCATGTTCTGATGGATTCACAGGTAAACCACTAGCCGCTTCCAATTCACTTAAAAGATTGGCGATCGCATCCCAAGGAGCATCAACGTAACTATATTTAATCCCAACTGGTACAATTAGAACCTGTTGGTCGCGTCCAGCTTTGTGCAAGTCTTCAGCACACCAAAAGCCTAATTGGGCAATACCAGGTTCTAAGGGGCTAATATTCTCTGATAAACCATTGGTTGCACCCTCTGGCGCAGCAGCCATCGGGAATTTCCCATTAGCAAACAAGTCACGCGCCGAACGTAACCCCGTCCAGTCAGCTTTACCCCGCTGAATCGGAGTACCACCTAAATGAGAAGCAATCCAGCCAACGTGGGAACCTGCCCATAGAGGAATGCCGCGATCGTAGATAAAATGAGCGTGAATCGGAAATTCTAGCGTTGTGCCTTGTGATCGTGCTACCTTTGGCACGAGTTGAGACAGCAAGTAGGTCAAACAAAATGGATCGTCTGTTTTCGGATGGCGAAATGCCAGCATAAAACGGATCTTACCCTCCTGAAACTGACGATAGAGATCCACCAGAACCTCTACGTTGTCTGCTTCAATTTGGGTAATAGGTGTTTGCCAGTTTATCCAACTGGGTAGCAACAGATGGACAAATCGTAGAACTAAGGGGTTAAACGCCGGAGGAATAAATTCTAAGGGTGGCTGTGCTTGATAAATTACATCTGCCAAGGTAGTTTTCTCCTAAAGTTGCGATCAAAAAAGGCGGAAGGCTATAAGTAAAAATGAAAAATAAATAACGCTGTGTACTTTGTACTTCATCCTTAATACTTCATACTTTAGTTGACATAGAAATTAGCGATCAAAGAAAGGCTATAAACGATGCGACTGTCACAAATGTTATTCGTTACACTCCGGGATGATCCAGCTGATGCTGAGATTCCTAGCCATAAATTATTACTCCGTGCAGGCTACATTCGTCGCATCGGTAGTGGTCTTTATGCTTATTTGCCGTTAATGTGGCGGGTACTGCAAAAAGTTTCTCAGATTGTGCGGGAAGAAATGAACGCTACAGGCGCACAAGAATGTCTTTTGCCACAATTACAACCGGCTGATTTATGGAAGGAATCGGGACGCTGGGACACTTACACCAAAGCCGAGGGGATCATGTTTTCCCTAATTGACCGCCGTGAGCAACAATTAGGATTAGGGCCAACTCATGAAGAAGTAATCACAGCGATCGCTCGTGATATGATTCGCTCTTATCGCCAGTTACCCCTACACCTCTACCAAATTCAAACCAAATTCCGCGATGAAATTCGTCCCCGCTTTGGTTTGATGCGCGGACGGGAATTTATCATGAAGGACGGCTACTCCTTCCATACCGATGAAGCCAGCCTCAAAGAAACTTACCAGGATATGTATAAAGCCTACAGCAATATTCTGCGACGTTCTGGTTTAGCTTTTCGGGCAGTGGAAGCCGATTCTGGTGCAATTGGTGGTTCTGGTTCCACAGAATTTATGATTTTGGCGGAAGCTGGTGAAGATGAAGTTCTCTACACTGAGGATGGTAAATACGCCGCTAACGTAGAAAAGGCTGTTTCTTTACCAATTGATGCCGAAACCTCACGGTTTACAACCTACGAGAAACGCGATACACCTGGAACAGAAACGATTGAAAAGGTGTGTCAACTCCTCAACTGTTCTCCTACTCAATTGGTGAAAAATGTCCTTTATCAGACAGTTTATGATAATGGCGCAACAGTGTTAGTTCTGGTAAGCATCCGAGGCGATCAAGAAGTTAATGAAGTCAAATTGCAAAATGAATTGACCAAATTAGCTTCTGAATATGGCGCTAAAACTATTATTAGTTTGAATGTACCAAATGTAGAAGCCCAACAAGCATGGACAGCTAAATCTTTACCTTTAGGCTACATTGCACCAGACATCGCAGATGAGTATATTACCGCCAATAAACAGATCCATGCCAAGTTTTTGCGCTTGGTGGATCAAACAGCAGTTGATTTAAAAAACTTTGTTACAGGCGCAAATGAAGCTGGTTATCACGTAGTTGGTGCTAATTGGGGTGAGCAATTTAAGTTACCAGAGCGAGTAGTAGATATTCGTAAGTCAAGACCAGGCGATCGTGCCATCCATAACCCAGAACAAACCTTACAAAGCGCCCGTGGAATCGAAGCCGGTCATATTTTCCAATTAGGCACTAAATATTCTCAAGCGATGGGAGCAACTTATACCAATGAACAGGGTGAAGAAAAGCCGCTATTTATGGGTTGTTTTGGCGTAGGTGTATCACGACTAGCACAAGCTGCCGTAGAGCAATCTTACGATAAAGATGGGATTATTTGGCCAGTTGCGATCGCACCTTATCACGCGATTGTGACAATTCCTAACATTAAGGATGCTCAACAAGTCGAAATCGCCCAAAAACTCTACACTGAACTCAATCAAGCGGGAATTGAAACCCTACTAGATGACCGCGATGAACGGGCTGGAGTGAAATTTAAAGATGCTGACTTGATTGGCATACCTTATCGGATTGTAACCGGGCGAGCGATCGCTAATGGCAAAGTCGAAGTTGTAGAAAGAGCCACCCGTAAATCGCAAGAAATTGTCATTGATGAAGTTATAACTACACTCAAACAGTGGATTACCGCCGCAATAGAGAGGAAAAATTAAATCCAAAGGTTTATGCAGAGGTTCGTGGAGGATTTTTGTGATAAATACTCAGCGTTCCTCTGCGTTGTAAATTTAATCTTCAATCATCTCCAGAAAGAATGATATTTAGATAATTTGGCAGGTGACGGACTAGAAATAAAAATTCTAAAATTAAATTAGGGACTCACCAGATTAATGCATTTTGAGGCATCAAGTCTCCTCCAAGTTGTGGGAAACTCTCTACTTATAAGTATCGTCTTTAACCAGGCTGCTCCTCACATAACTACCATATCAGCCCTCATTCAGGAAGGTTTTGAACATGAAAGACCAACAAGGATCTAATCGTATTTCTTCAGGCGCAATTGCAGCCGTCTCAGCAGTGGTTGTAGCGGTGGGTGGCGGTGTGGCTTGGTTAACTACACACTCCAGCAATGCTCCCACACCGTCAAACCCCTCTGGGCAAATCGCTCAACCAGCACAGCCAACAACTAGGCAGCCAGGTAATGAGAACACCCCTAACGTTTATTGGCTAAGACCAAAAGACAAAAATGTTACTTTGGTTCCCCAGCCTGTGAAAGTAGCTTCTGTACGACCCAACCAGGCTTTAGAAGCAGCTTTCCAGAGTTTATTAGCAGGCCCAACAGAAGGGACAGATTCGACGACTATCCCCAAAGGAACTAAGCTGTTGGGGCTGAAGTCAGAAAATGACGAGGTTCACGTTAATTTATCTGAAGATTTTACCAGCGGTGGTGGTAGCACCTCAATGATGGGCCGCGTGGGACAAGTTGTTTACACTGCGACAACTTTAAATCCAAAAGCCAAAGTATACATTGACGTGAACGGCAAACCGTTGGATGTTTTAGGCGGTGAGGGTGTAGAGTTACAACAACCGCTAACTCGTGAAAGCTTTCAGAAAAATTATCCCCTTTAGTCATTAGTCATTAGTCATTGGTCATTAGTTTTTCACAAATGACAAAGGACAAATGACGAAGGACAAAGGATAACTGATCTAACGTTTGCTATTTAACACACGAAAATTACGGGCTTGCTCCTCTAACCTTGTGGCGAGGCGATCGCAAACCCGATTACACAACTCAAAAATCATTTGATCTTCCACCCGGTAATAGGCGCAAGTTCCTTCACTGCGGCGGCTAAGAATACCTGCTTGCCACATTACCTTCAGGTGTTTTGACACATTTGCCTGAGAAGTCTGTGTTGCCTCTACCAACTCTTGCACGCATTTTTCTTCATCCCGTAATAAGTGGAGCAGCCGCAGGCGCATTGGCTCACTTAACAGGCTGAAGTATTCAGCTACTTGTTGCACCACTTCTGGTGGTAAAGGCAACGTTTGTTTCATCAGGATTAACCCGCAAGGACTGAAAGTTTTAACAATGACTCACTTCATATATAGATTAATACTTAATCAGGGTTAATTCGCATCAAAGGTTGGCCATATTCCACAGCATCACCATTTTGGAGAAGAATTTCCATCACCTGTCCGGAGACTTCGGCTTCGATTTCATTCATCAGCTTCATCGCCTCAATGATACAGACTGTTTGACCCTTGCGGACGCGATCGCCTACTTCCACAAATGCCGCTTCCCCTGGCGCAGGAGCGCGATAAAACGTTCCCACCATTGGGGAAGGCACTTCTACTAATCTCTGGTCAATGATTGAGGGAGGATTTACTGACAACTGCAATTGTGTGCTAGTTCCAGTATTTTCAAATACGCGAGATGTGGACACCTCCGTTACCTGGCTTGCGTTCACTTGGTTTCCCCCAGATGAACCCGATGTCAAGCCCGAACCCACCACACCGCCGAAGGTCGCTTGACCTACCGACAACATCTGATTGCTGACGCTCACAGCCTTACGGACTGTTAGTTCAAAGTCATCGCTTTTGAGCGTGACTTCTGCAATATCTGTTTGTGCGATAGTTGCCAGTAATTGGCGGATTTCATTAAAGTCCAATGGCACAGTTTTTATTACCTCGACCTATCCGTAAATGAGCGTCTTAAGTGCGGCAGGGATTTAATCCCTATATAGGGATTTCAATCGGGAGCAAACATCTCCGTAGAGATGAAAGTTATTCCCTGCTGATATATTTATCTTCTTGGGTATCAACTTTGATGCGTTCTCCTTGGGAAATAAACAAAGGAACCATCACAATTGCCCCAGTTTCCAGAGTTGCGGGTTTTGAGCCACCAGTGGCAGTATCACCTTTTAAACCTGGATCTGTTTGTACAATTTCCAAAACCACAGATTTAGGCAATTCTACTCCCAGCACCTGGTCGCCCCACTTAATAACTTCGGCTTCCATACCTTCCTTAAGATATTTGACGCGATCGCCAATTTGTGCGCGGGTCAATCTACCTTCTTCGTAGGTTTCCATATCCATAAAGACGAACTCATCGCCCTCTTTATAGGTATGCTGCATCGTACTTTTTTCTAGGGTGGCTTGCGGCACTGTTTCCCCTGCTCGGAACGTTTTTTCCATCACGCTCCCACTCTGAACATTTTTTAACTTAGTTCGTACAAAGGCGGAACCTTTGCCTGGCTTGACGTGGAGGAATTCGAGCACTCGCCATACAGACCCATCTAATACAATTGAAACACCGGGTCGAAAGTCGTTACTGGAGATCATGAAACTTTCAAATTTTGGAAGACAATCGGCATTTATTGTACCCTTCTAGGGTCGTCATTGGGCATTTGTCATTAGTTAGTTGCATTTGTCATTAGTCATTTCTCCCCTGCCCTAGACCTCTGCTCCACTCATCACTTAACGTGGGAAGATTATTGATGGGTTACGTCCAGTCAACAATTCAATGCTGCATTTGAGTTATCCCATGCTTAACTTATTAAAATCCTGGCTGAAGAACAGCCTAATGGCAATACTGCTGGTAACAATATTTTTAGGCATAACTACAGCTGGGTGGACTCCCTCCAGTAGCGCCGCGCTGCCAGCCGGCAACGCAATTACCGACGGCAAGGCTTTGTTGCGGTATGCACTCCCGATAGATAACAAACCTGTGCGGCAACTACAAGCCAGTTTAGAGGACATCTCTGCCCAACTACGGGCAAATCGGCGCTGGGGTGCTATTTCCAAAGACATCAGCAAAGCATCCCGCATTCTCGATAAACCTTCCCAAATCTTAACAAGCGTTCCCGAAGAACGCCAACCCCAAGCCGAAGCTTGGATTACCGAGTTGAAGTCTGGGGTGGGTAAATTGCAAGAATTGGCGAACAGCAAAGATAAAGAACAAATTCTGCAAGAGAGAGCTAAACTGCTGAATCTCGTTACTCAGCTAGAAGAGTCAATGGTGAAACAATTCCCCTTTGAAGTACCTGCTGAATACAGCAACCTGCCACAACTTAAAGGTCGTGCCACTGTAGAATTCAAAACCAACAAAGGCGATTTAACCGTCGTAGTAGATGGTTATAGCGCCCCTGTGACTGCTGGTAATTTTGTAGATTTGGTACAGAGGGGTTTTTATAATGGTTTAGAATTTACCCGTTCTGAAGAATCTTACTTTCTCCAAACTGGAGATCCTGCTGGAAAAGATGTCGGTTTTATTGACCCAAAAACAGGCAAATATCGCGCTATTCCCTTGGAAGTCTTAGTTCAAGGCGATAAAGCACCTACTTATGGCATTACTCTAGAAGAAGCTGGACGTTACATTGATATGCCAGTTCTACCTTTCTCTGCTTTTGGTGCAGTGGTAATGGCTCGTCCCGAAAGTGAAGTAAATGGTGGTTCGTCACAATTTTTCTTCTTTTTGTTTGAACCAGAACTCACCCCCGCAGGACGCAACCTATTGGATGGTCGTTATGCCGTTTTTGGTTATCTCACCGAAGGCAGAGAAGTTTTGGATAAACTGAAAGCTGGTGACAAAATTGAATCGGCAACTGTGATTCAGGGAATAGAAAATCTGGTTGAGCCGCAAGCTGCATAAGAAGAGAGCAGGGGGAGAATAATTCCTGTAGAGACGCGATTAATCGCGTCTCCCCTGATTCAGATTCCCAGCAGTGAACACTTGATCAACTGTAATCGCTAATTCTGGAAAAGTCTGCGATCTAATTTGCTGAGTTGTTGTAAAAACTGCTTCTTCGTACAATCCATCTTCCAGTAGTAACACAGAAACTTTTGTTTCCAGTGGGTCTACAATCCAATATTCAGGAACCTCTAAGGCCGCATATTCGGAGCGTTTATAACGATAGTCCCGTTTGATTGATTCTGGACTAACCACCTCGACAATTAGTAACGGGGGTGACTCAAATACTGCTGAAGCATTCAACAATTCTCTAGCTTGCTCCATTGTCACTACACACAGATCAGTCAACCTAGATTTATTTCTACCCGTTCTCACTCCACTTTCCCGAAAACACAGCCAAGGTGAGCTACAACGTTTGATTTCTGCATCTAGAAGTTGTTCAAGAAATTTGGCAATCAGGAAATGTTCAATAGTTGGTGGGTTCATTAGCTCTAGCTTGCCATCCACCAATTCATAATGGAAACCGTTACCATCATCATAGGTTAAGTACTCCTCAAACGTGATGCTGGTTACTGGTGTTGTTACCATTCCAACTGACTCCTAGACGATACCCTTATATTAAACAGTAAAGTAAATCATCAGTTTTCTTCGCAATTTTGCAACACGAAAAACCGATTGTGAACAGTGAGTTATCTTCTCAACAAGTAAAAGACATTGGTGAACAAGGTCTTTTAGAAAGATTACAGCGCTTCTGTCCTCCAGAAATTATCGGCGATGATGCCGCAGTACTTGAGACTGCACCAGAGCAATCTTTGGTGGTGACAACAGATGTGCTAGTTGATGGCGTACATTTTAGCAATGTCACCACTTCCCCAGAAGATGCTGGTTGGCGAGCTGCTGCTGCTAATTTATCAGATTTGGCAGCAATGGGTGCTTCCCCATTAGGAATCACTGTCGGGTTGGGACTCCCTGGTGAAGTTAGGGTGAGTTGGGTTGAGCAATTGTACCAAGGAATGACAGAATGCCTGGAAAAATACAATACCTCAATTGTTGGGGGTGATATTGTGCGATCGCCTGTGACGACTTTGGCAATTACTGCTTTTGGTCAAGTTCACCCTCATAGAATTATTCGCCGTTCTGCTGCTATTGTGGGAGATGCGATCGTCGTCACAGGCGTTCATGGAGCCTCCCATGCTGGCTTAGAACTGCTCTTGCATCCCGAATTGCAACAAAACCTCAACGACGAAGAAAAGACGGCTCTAATCCGCGCACACCAACGCCCACAGCCACGATTAGATGTCTTACCAATCCTCTGGGAAATCTTAGCATCCCCATGCCCCATGCCCATTGCTGGCATGGATAGCAGTGATGGTTTAGCAGATGCGATTATTCAAATTTGCCGCGTCAGTGGCGTTGGCGCTGTCCTAGAACATAGACAAATTCCCTTATCAAAAGCTTTTAACCATTGGCTGACACAAGAACAAGCGCTGGAATATGCTTTATACGGTGGTGAAGACTTTGAATTAGTGCTGTGTTTGCCACAAGAGTCAGCATTAGCCTTAGTACAACATCTTGGTCAAGGTGCTGCGATCGTGGGCAGGATTAAATCCGGATCAAAAGTACTATTGCACGACGAGCAAAAAAAATTCCCTGACCAAGTTCTGAGTCTTAGCCAGGGATTTCAACATTTTGATCAATAGTCCTTTGTCATTTGTTCTTTGTCATTTTTCTAATGACCAATGACCAATGACTAATTATTGCCACTTTTCAGCTACTAATTCAGCCAAATCTAAGACTCGTTGGCTGTAACCCCACTCGTTGTCATACCAGGCCATAACTTTTACTAGGTCATTGCCCATAACCAAAGTCAAGCTGGAATCGACAATCGAAGAAGCATCACTACCTTGATAATCGGAAGATACCAGTTCTAGTTCGCTATAGTCCAAAATGCCTTTCAGTGGGCCTTCGGCAGCATCCTTGAGAGCTTGGTTAACTTCTTCAGTAATAGTACGCTTCTCAACCTGAACTACGAAATCTACCATTGAGACGTTCGGGGTTGGTACGCGTAAGGCAACGCCATTTAGCTTGCCTTTCAGGTCTGGGATAACCAGTGCCACAGCTTTTGCCGCACCAGTCGAGGTGGGTACAATGTTAATCGCTGCTGCCCTCGCCCGTCGCAAATCCCGGTGAGAAGCGTCTAGCAAACGCTGGTCACCTGTATAGCTGTGGGTGGTGGTCATCGTACCTTTGATGATGCCGAACTTATCATTCAACACCTTGGCGATCGGTGCCAAGCAGTTGGTAGTACAGCTAGCGTTACTGATAATGTGGTGTATGTTGTGGTCATAGTCGTGATGATTCACACCAACCACAAAAGTGCCATCCTCGTTTTTACCAGGAGCGGTAATCAGAACTTTCTTGGCTCCAGCATTTACGTGCTTGAGTGCTCCTTCTTTGCTAGTGAATACCCCCGTTGCTTCGATAATTAGGTCAATTCCCCAAGCTTTCCAGGGCAAGTTTTCTGGGTTGCGATCGGATACGCACTTAATGGTCTTACCGTTAACGATGATAGAGTTATCATCGGCACTAATCTCAGCACCCTTGATCTTCCCTAGCATTGAGTCATACTTGAGCAGGTGAGCATTGGTTCTAGGGTCTGAAGTGTCATTAATAGCGACAAGATCGATCCTACTATTCTCTCTACCCACCCAGCAACGCGCAAAGTTACGTCCAATCCGCCCGAAACCGTTGATTGCAACTCTAATCACAGTGTCTTGCCCTCTGTATTTATGCTTATATGTTGATATCGTTGACCCCAATCATATCGCAAAGGGGGGGAGCACTTTTAACCATAAAGTGTTAGATCAATAAAAAAACACATAATTTATTCAGATTTGTAGGAGTAGAGATTGTTGTTAGTGATATATAATCTGACGGATTCCGGGACTAAATAACGAATTGACTGGTGTTCGCTGCAAAATTTGCGAATTAGACTTGATGAAACTCCTACTAAAGGTATATTCAAGAGTTGCCAGTGAATGGTGTATGACTGCTCCCTAAGTTGTTGCTCCACTTGCTTGCAGATTAATTTGCTTTGAGTTATAGTCTCACCACCTAGCAGTCGGGGTGCTATTAACCAATCACACATTTGTGCTAGTTCGTGTCCCCGGTACCAACCGGGTAAGGTTTGGAAAGTATCCAAGCCCACAATCCAGTACCAGTGAGTATTTGGGTAACAAGCAGATAAGTCGATCAGCGTATTAATGGCATAGGAAGTCCCAGAGCGATTTGCCTCCACTAGTGAGACAGTAAACGCTGGGTTATCTTTTATGGCTAATTGCAGCATTTCCACACGATGCTCAAACAAAGCTGCTTCTTTCTGAGGAGGATTTAGGGATGGCACCCAAATTATCTTTTCAAGGGATACTTCTTGCATTGCTGTCTCGGCTACGAGCAGATGTCCCCAATGAATTGGATCAAATGTGCCACCAAAAATTGCTAGTTGCTGCATCCAGTTATGCCTGGGTTTTATGCAATTGAAAAATAGTTTCATTACCAATGTACTATTGTACTCAATTAAACCCTAGACTTGATGCAATTTAAAATCAGTTTCACTAACAATGTACTATGTAGACAATTCCAGTAAGGTAGCCAAAAATATGTATTTGACATTACAAGAATTTTTTTCCCGATGCGTCCAAAATTTTCAGAATAATCTTAACAACAGTTCAGAAATAGCAAAAACCTCCAACCAAGGTAAAATCATTCTGAACAAGCAAAACCAATGCAGAAACATCATTTGGGCATCAAACATGAACATGATACAGGAGTAGTTACGGTAAAAATCAAATTCCTGTTATGATACGCGTGTCATTTGTGATTATGGTGTGGTGTGGTGTAAGAGGAGCAATAAATGAGTAATTTTGTAGATTTTAGTGGTAGACCATTTCATTTCATTGGCATCGGTGGCATAGGTATGTCTGCTCTGGCATACGTTCTTGCAAAGCGTCAATTTCCAGTATCAGGTTCGGATCTTCGTCCTAACCACATTACGCACAAGTTGGAAACTATCGGTGCTCATATTTTTGATAAACAAGAGGCAAGCAATCTCGAATTCTTTCGCCCTCAGGTATTAGCTAATGCGGTAGTATTAAATTCACAAGAAGAATTACCTACTGCTACTAACTCAAAACTGCCTCAAGTTATTTGTTCAACTGCAATTAACACGAATAATTTAGAATACAAAGCAGCGCTAGAATTAGGTTGCCCAATTCTACATCGTTCAGATGTACTAGCCGCCTTAATCTCCGATTACCATAGTATTGCAGTGGCAGGAACACACGGCAAAACTACAACCAGTAGCATGATTGGCTATATGCTTCTGGAAGCAGGTCTAGACCCAACGATTTTAGTAGGTGGCGAAGTCAATGCTTGGGAAGGTAATGCTCGATTGGGACAAAGCCAATATTTGGTAGCCGAAGCAGATGAATCTGATGGTTCCTTGGTAAAACACGCTCCAGAGATTGGCATCATTACCAATATTGAACTCGATCATCCTGACCACTACGATACATTAGAAGAAGTAATTGATATCTTCCAGACCTTTGCTAAGGGTTGTAAAATGTTGATAGGTAGCATTGACTGTGCTACAGTGCGCGATCGCTTGCAACCCACAATCAGCTACAGCTTACACTCAGATACCGACGCTGACTACACCGTCACTAATATTGATTATCGTGCTGATGGCACGACAGCTTTAGTTTGGGAAAGAGGCAAAGCTTTGGGCGTGTTGAAGTTGCGGCTGCTGGGTCGGCACAATCTCAGCAATGCTCTAGCAGCAGTGGCTGTTGGCCGGGCCTTGGGCTTAGAATTTGGAGAAATTGCCAAAGGTATCGCCACCTTTGAAGGGGCAAGACGCCGCTTTGAGTTCCGAGGTGAAGTCGATGGCATTACCTTCATCGATGACTATGCTCATCATCCCAGCGAGATTCGCGCTACTCTCGCCGCAGCACGTTTACAGGCAAGACCAGGGCAAAGAGTTGTTGCCATTTTCCAACCCCATCGCTATAGCCGTACACTGACCTTTTTAGATGAATTTGCCGAGTCCTTTACCCATGCTGATTTGGTTGTGCTGACTGATATTTACAGTGCAGGTGAACCCAATTTAGGGCAAATTAGTGGTGAACATCTAGCAGCAGAAATTGCTAAACAGCATTCGCAGGTAGTTTATCAACCAACTTTACCCTCGGTGTATGAGTACTTGCTGCAAACACTACGCCCAGGAGACTTGGCGCTGTTTTTGGGGGCTGGGAACTTGAATCAGGTGATTCCTGAAGTAATTACAACACTTTGTGAGCCTGCTAAAGCCACATCCTAAGTGGAGACTTTGCGAAGTTTTATTTCTGAGCAAAGCGCCCCTCTAGTAACGGTTCCATAGTTTAACTCTATTACCGTATCTTTGCGGTAAATAAATGTAAAAATTTTACCAAAAAAAGTAAAGATGACCATTTCCCAGGCAGCTGGAAACGTCTGCACAGTTTCTGCTTTGAATACAAAGAAACACCAAACAGCTAATTCGGTGGAGAGTGAAGTAATCTACTTACCCAGTACTGATTGTGCGATCAAGTCTCAGGCTTCTTTGTCAGCGTTTACTTCCTATCGAGTTGGGGGAGCAGCTGATTTGTATGTTGCCCCCCGAAACTTAGAAGCACTGCAAGCAAGTCTTAAATACGCAAAAGAACGTGATTTAAAGGTGACAACACTGGGAGCAGGTTCTAACTTGCTGGTGAGCGATCGCGGTATATCAGGCTTAGTCATTGCAACTCGTCATCTCCGCTTCAGTCACTTTGACCCAGAGAAAGGTCAATTAACGGTTGCAGCCGGAGAATCAATTCCTAGCTTGGCATGGGCAGCAGCAGAATTAGGATGGCAAGGATTAGAGTGGGCTGTTGGCATCCCCGGAACAGCAGGAGGTGCCGTGGTGATGAACGCAGGGGCACATAATAGCTGTATCGCAGATATGTTAGTTAGTGCCCAGGTACTTTCACCGGATGGTATGCTGGAAACTCTTACCCCCGATCAGTTAGGTTATAGCTACCGAACTTCATTACTGCAAGGTGGCGATCGCATAGTCACCCAAGCCACATTACAACTCGCACCAGGTGCCGACCCAGCAAAAGTTGTGGCAATCACCAAAGAGCACAAAAAGCATCGGTTGAGCACTCAACCATACAACTTCCCCAGTTGTGGCAGTGTGTTCCGCAATCCCAAACCTTACAGTGCTGGCTGGTTAATTGAACAAACTGGTCTGAAAGGCTACCAAATTGGTGGAGCACAAGTAGCGCTACTCCATGCTAATTTTATTGTTAACCGTGGTGGAGCAAAAGCTAGTGATATCTTCTGTCTCATTCGCCACATTCAACATCAAGTACAAGAACGTTGGTCTATTAATTTAGAGCCAGAAGTTAAAATGCTCGGAGAGTTTCAAGGTGCTTGTGGATAGGGGGTGGGAAAGAAGTAGAGGAGCAGGGAGCAAGGGAGAAGAGTTTTACCCTTTGCAAGATCAGCACCTTGCCCCTCTGCCTCTTTTCAATGCCCAATCCCAATTCCCTACTCTCTATTCTATGATGCATTAATTATTGGTAAAAAAAGAGGCAAATTACTTACCGCATCTATAATTGAATTTGATTTGTTATTCAACGCACACGCGTACAAATAATTATGACAGGAAAAGGACAGGGATTCGGCTTTGGCTTAGGAAAAATGAAGGAGCTGGCCGAAGCTTTTAAAAAAGCGCAGCAAGTTCAAGAAGGTGCAAAGCGACTCCAAGAAGAATTGGAGCAAATGGAGATTCAAGGAGAATCTGGCGGTGGACTGGTGAAGGTGATTGTCAGTGGGAACCAAGAACCCAAACGGGTGGAAATTTCTCCAGATGCTTTAGGGGAAGGTGCAGAAGTACTTTCCGATCTCGTGACAGTGGCAATGAAAGAAGCATACAACAAGTCCACAGCAACAATGCGGGAACGTATGGAAGAACTAACCAGTGGGTTGGAGTTACCTGGATTTTAGTCATTGGTCATTAGTGAGCCAGACCGGTCTTCTCCCAAGGGGAGACGCCAAGAGCGATGGGGGTTTCCCCCATGAGTGACTGGCGTTAGCGCAGCGTTAGTGAGGAACGAGCGTCACCCGTAAGGGTCATTGGTCATTAGTCACTGGACAAAGGACAAATGACTATTGACAAAGGACAAAGAATATCTATGCCTTACAAGTTGCTGTTTGTCTGCTTAGGTAACATCTGCCGATCGCCATCGGCAGAAAATATCATGAATCATTTAATTGAGCAGGCTGGCTTGAGCGATGGCTGCGCCGACGCCAAAGGCGTACGCATCCTTTGTGACTCTGCTGGTACATCTAGTTATCACGTTGGTAGCCCACCTGACAGACGCATGAGTGCTGCGGCTGCTACAAAGTTGGGAATTAAACTGCGTGGTCAAGCACGCCAGTTTCAAAAGTTAGACTTTCAAGACTTTGATTTGATTTTGGCGATGGATCAAGAAAATTATGAGAACATCCTCACTCTTGATCAAACTAAGCAATATCACCATAAAGTGCGTTTGATGTGCGAGTTTTGCTCTCGACACACTCTGAAGGAAGTTCCAGACCCCTATTACGGTGGTCAAGAGGGATTTAATCGGGTTATTGATTTACTGGTCGATGCTTGTGAAGGTCTGCTTACATACGTTAACAGCCAACAACCAATAATTTAAAGTTATGAGTTAGGAGTGAGGAGTTAAGAGTTACATCTTCTCTTGTTAACTCCTCACTCTTAACTCCTAACTCATAACTTTTTTATTCCACCAAACCATGCTTAATCGCAAAACGCACTAATTCCGCTCGGTTGCTGGTTGAAGTTTTTCTTAATAAACTGCTAACGTACTTTTCCACTGTTCGAGGACTCAGGTGTAGCTGATGACCCATTTCGGCATTAGAAAGACCATGAGTCAATAACTCTAGAACTTCCTGTTCTCTATGAGTTAGGGATGAGTGAAGATGGGATTTCTGAATTTGAGTAGACAGAGAATTATGGGTGTCCGCCGCTTTTGTCGAGGCGGAAATATTCAAACTATCTTTATGAGAAAAGCGGTATTCCGACTGAATAATTTGCGACCGCTCCAAAAGATTGCGGATTGCTGCTGCTAACTCTTCCAGTTCAAAAGGCTTGGGTAAGTATAAATCGCACCCTGACTGGTAGCCCATAATCCTTTCCTGGGTCTTAGTTCGGGCTGTTAATAAAATTACAGGCAATAAACGAAACACTGGTTGCTGACGCACTCGGCGCACCAGTTCATAGCCATTCATCCGTGGCATAACGATATCCGTGACAATCAAATCAGGATGATACTCATCCACCATAAACAAAGCCTCTTGACCGTCATTAGCTGTGATCACCGAATAGCCAGACAGTTCAAGATAATCGCTAACAGACAGACGAGTGCCCAAATCATCATCCACTACAAGGATCGTCAAGGGCATGGATAATACACCCCTAGCATTTTTTTACTCAGAAATGTGCTTCTACGTGCTCCATCAGTGAACACAGACAAGAATAGTGTTCTTATGTTTCATACTATGACAGGATCACCAGCTAATGAATGCCTTCAGGGTTTATTTATAAAGAAAATCTTAAATCTTTAGGATGAGTTAACGGAGTGTAACTCACCTTTGACTCCCTCTGCTTGGGATGCATAGAGACCTTTGTAATTTGTAACAACTCATCAATAAGACAGAGTAAATGCCTATCATAATGTAAATTATTAACTTAATCAATAATTTTCCAAAAGCTAAGTGAAATATCTTTTGTTTTTTATCACCGTACTCCTACGGTGAAGCAAACTACGCGTAGCCTCTTCGTTAAGAGAAGTTCTGAGCGAAGGTTTCCTCCACTCAGAAATTCTCTCTTAGTCATTAGTCCCTAGTTAATCACTAATGATCATTGGCGTAATAGCAATTCTTTGTGAAACTGCATAAAATCAGGCTTGGTGAGACAAGTGGCCTCTATGCAAACTCACAGGTAATCGGTATCAGGTAATTTAAAGTTGCCAGAAAACTCTTAATTGTGAACTTAGAAAAGCTAAATTAGTGATATACAGTTCAGAATTTATAGCGGTTCTAAGACATACCCTATAATTCACAAGTCAATCCAAATAATTTTTTAGGTACATTTAAAGCACACAAAATTATCAATGAGCGACAAGAACGAAGGTTACAAAGTTATTTGCGACAACCGTCAAGCCCGTTATTTGTATGAAATACTGGAAACTTATGAAGCTGGAATTGAGTTGACAGGAACCGAGGTAAAGTCGATTCGTGCGGGTAAAGTCAATCTCCAAGATGGCTATGCTTTGCTTCGCAATGGCGAAGCATGGTTGATCAATGTGCATATCTCGCCTTATAACGCTAGTGGACAATATTTCAATCATGAACCACGGCGTACACGCAAGCTGCTGTTGCATCGCAAAGAACTCCGCAAGCTAATTGGCACAGTAGAACAGCAGGGTTTAACTTTAATCCCTTTGAAAATGTATCTCAAACGAGGCTGGCTAAAAGTGAGTATAGCCCTTGGCAGAGGTAAAAAGCTCCACGATAAGCGAGAAGACCTGAAACGACGCCAAGACCAGCGTGATATTCAACGGGCAATGAAAAATTATTGAGCGTCACTGTCGCTGAACTACCACACCAGAGTGAGAAATGGATTGCTGTAAAAAGTATGTTGTATATCCACAGCGTGAGTTATGAAAATGCCCAGTTTATAGCCGCAGATTGATTTTGTTAGGGTTGGGAATCGATACAGTGGTGAGTAACTTCGGATGGCATAAGGAATTGTCACAACTTATGAAAAGTAATTTCATTACAGCTGTTGGTGCTGGCGTTCTCACCTTGAGTATGGGAATTTTACCCTTAACTCTATCGGCGCAAGCTCAGACAACTACTGATCCCGGAGTCAATACTGCTCCAAGAACGACTACTTACGATCGCAACGATTTTGATTGGGGTTGGCTAGGATTAATTGGTTTATTAGGTCTAGCTGGTTTGGCTGGCAAAAAGCGTAATGACGAACCAACCGCTTATCGCGACCCTAATGCTCCAGGTGCTACTACCTATAGGGACTAATACTATTTTGGATTTTGGGTCGGATCTTTGGTCCACTTCCAGCGCAACTTGGATTTTAGATTGGGAATCATCTTCTGCGTCTGGGTTTTGTGAATCTATCTGTGGGAATAATTTTTTAAATCGGTACAAGCAACTCAAAATACACTTTGACAAGTTGCTATCCGTCTACAAATTTCAAAAAATGTCAGTTGTCAGTTGTCATGAAAAAAAACAACTGACAACTTATTTATGTTAATTTACTGCTGGTTCTGAGTTAGATGAATTTGTCTGGTTTTGAGGTAAAGGTGTCCAGTAGCTGGCAATTAAGGCGACGATGAGCCACCAGAGGGTATTAACTTCAGGACGATACCAGACAGTATCTACAGTGCCGTGAGCTAGCATACCCAACAAAATAGCGATCGCTCCAATTAACCAAAATCCCTCTACACTTCTGAGCCGTCGCAATCGTCGCACTTGCAAAAATGCCGTATTAAATGTGACGATTATTAGCCAGAGAAAGCAGGCTAAACCAACAAAGCCAGTTTCTACAGTCACTTCAAACAAAATTGAATAGGCACTCAAAGCAGTGTAACGAGGGTGTTGATAGAGAGGATAAACTTTATTAAAAGAGTTGTGACCAGGGCCAATTCCGAAAATCGGGCGATCGCGAATCATCTCAAAAACAGCATCCCACACATTTCGGCGAAAATTATTACTGCTATCTTTACGGTCAGCAAAAATACTGAACACTCGCAGGCGGACTGGCTCTACAAATATTACTGCTAGCAGCAATACCCCAATCAAACCTCCCAAGACAATCGGCAGCGACCAAGTACGCCAAAAAGGAGGCATTTCCACGCTTTTCCAATAAACTAGCAATGCCATCACAGCCAAAACTGCCACTACTAGTCCGATCCAACCGCCACGACTAAAAGTCAAGATCAGGCAGGCACTATTGACAATCAACATTGTTAATGCCAAGGCTTTTTTGATCCAGCCTTGCCATGCAAAAATTGCTACTAAGCTAAAAATTACTGCTGGTAAGAGGTATCCAGCCAATAAGTTGGGATTGCCTAAATAACTGTAGACCCTTGTAGTCTTAGACAAAGGAGATTCTGGATCAACCCAAGTTGCTAGGGCTGTGGCTCCAAAAAACCATTGCCGCAACCCATATACGCTAACAATTAACGATACGTGCAGATAAAGGATGATAATCCAAGACCGGAGGCGAGGCGACCTTAATACCCTGGCACAAAGGGTAAATAGTAGCAAATACAAGGTTAACGTTCCCAAGTCGTTAAGCGCTGCCTTTTTGACTGGTGATAATGCTGTTGCGACTGCGGCAATTGCCCAATAGAGCAATACCAGCAGGTGAATGGGAGTGACTGACGAGACATTTGCTGGTATTACTTCATCAGATAAAGTCAACAGTAGCCAAAATCCTGCACAAGCCACCAGCAATAATCCCACCAACGTACTCGAAGCAAAAGGTGCAAGGGCATATATTAAGCTAAGTAAAGCCGCTGCGATCGCATCTCCCCACTGGAGCAAGATGCTGGTTTGCCGCCAAGAACTTAACAGTCCCACCAGAGAACGGTGTACATAACTGGTAGCAAGATATTCTTTGAGCGGTAAAGATGATAGAGTAAATCGTTGCCAGACTAAATTCATAAAAAACATTGCGATCAATTAGCCTGCCGACGCAGAACTTGGAATTGATCATAATGCCTATGGCTATAAAAAGGTAATAACGGAAATTTATATTGCGTGATGGCGCTCTTATTCCTAGCCATCAGCCACTGCCTTTAATCCGAAACCACTTCAGCCAATACGAAGTTAAAATAGTCCTTCATATACTTAGTACAGCTTTATGTAAAATAGTGGCGAATTGAGAGTTGAAATTTAAACGCAGATGCGCTTCGCCTTACCCCAGGGTAAGGGCACAGAGGCACATAGAGAATTCGCTACGAATTAATGAAATATAGATAGAAAATACGTCTTTCCCAATCCCCAATACCCATTGCCCCTTATCCCCAGGTCCCGAATTCCCCAGTCCCCAATCCACATGATTAGACATCGCTAATTGCTTGTGAGGGAGTCGCCAGTTGCAATGGTAAAGAAAGCACATAACGATATCCTGATTCTGGTGAACCTTGAATCAAAATATGTCCACTATGCAATTCTGCCAGTTGACAACTTAGCAATAGGCCCAAGCTTTCACGAGAAAGACTTCCATGTGCTTTAGCTAAATTTATACCTGAACTAGTAGCAAAGAAATTTGAGTGGGAATCACTCAAGTTTTTTGGATTGTCCACTGCTACTGATGAAGTATTTGGTTGCTCATGGCTTTCTGCATGAGTATTGTAACTTGCTACCTCACCTGTCAACTCCAGCAGCGACAAAGAATTGAGACGGAAGTAGGGATCAACCTCAGTTATGCCGTCCCCTAGCCAAGGATGGGAAACCCAAATAGTAATGTTGAGTGTATCTTCCTTGTAAGAAACATGAATGCGAACAATGCTACCTGTAGCCGAAAGTTGAATCACACTGAAAACCAGGTGATAGAGGATTTGCCGCACCTTGTCTTTATCTAAAGGCCAAATGCGATTGCGTCCCGGTTCTATAGACAGGCGAATATCTTGCTCGCGGCGATTAGCCACTTCTTCTAGAGTATTGATAGCTTGTTGGCATAGCATTTCGATATCCACAGGAGCTAGATTTAGCACAGTTGAGTTTTCATCCATAGCTCCTAGTTCGGTAATTTCGTTTACTAGGGAAAGTAAGTACCGACCACTGTGTTGGATAATTTCCAAATATTCTCTCTGCTTAGTCGTCAAAGGCCCATAAATCTCACGTCCTAAAACACTAGCCATACCGAGTACAGATGTTAAGGGCGTGCGTAACTCCTGAGTTAGCTGACCCAAAAGTTCCAGTTTTAGTTGTTTGGTAGAAACAGAGTCGCTATCTTTAGTGGGTGCAGTGATTTTAATCTCAGTGTTACGTTCGTCATTGAGTGAAAATATAGGAGCGCTCTTGGGAGTGCTTGATTCGAGTTTCCCTTGCAGGAGTCGGTTACGTTCAAATTCACTCATGCTCCAACGAGCGATGATTTGTAAAAACTCAATGTCTCGGGTTGTAAAATTGCGCGGGACTAAATCCATCACCGCTAATGCACCCAAACAATGTCCCTCAGCATCAATCAGTGGCGCTCCTAAGTAAGCACGAATACCATAATCCTGCACCAACTTGCTGTTAGCAAGTACTGGATCTGTAAGTTTATGAGTATCATTAATTACAAATATTTGAAAACTCTCTACTACCTGAGTGCAAAATGATTCCCGGCGTAGTAGTTGGCGGCTTTGTGCCAAATGATTCATTAGTCCCAGCCGAGATAAGCCCACCGCGGACTTGAACCAGTGGCGTTCTTGATCCACAAATCCCAATATGGAAATTGGTGCTTCCAAAAAGTGGGCAGCAGTCTGTGTGGCTTCTTCAAAAACCGGAATCGTTTCTGATTGCCGCAAACCTAAATCTGACAAAGCTTTGAGGCGTTGTTGTTCTCTTGATTCATGAGAATCCCAACCATCCTTTAGGGCAAATAATTTGTTTTCAGGCTCTATCATTGCCACTGCTACCTTAATAATTTCTCGATACTGTAATTGATATAAGCCCTATTTCTGGGTTATCAATTGCTATTTTTAAGCATTCCCTAATTTTGCCTCTGACAAACAAATTTGGGACAAAAATTTTTTATCCCTTCCATTAAGCCGACGACGTGGTATCCACCAGTTACTATTTATTGCTGCTGAATGTTCTTTATTTCACACTGTTGTAGTCTTTATTGCTTGAGATTTTGCAATCAGACTGCGTTAGATTTGGATTCAGCCAGGGTAACCTAATGCTAAGGATACAATACAAAGGGGCTGTTATTCTTTATGTATGGAAGGGAAAATTTTTACTAGCAGGTCTAAAGTAAAATTACTTAAATTATTACTAAATTAGTGTAATTATTTGCAAGAAATTTACTGAGAAAACTAGCGTTCAGGGGTGACAATTATAGTACAGAATGACGTAAATAGATCAACCATATCCTTACGGGTAAGCAAGCTACAAAATTAGTGAAAAGCTTAATTTTTCAGCTTTTTGAATTTTGAAACAAGTCGGAATAGTAGCTGCAAAGAAGTCTGATAGTAACTTTGATCGCTCAACTGAACAGGGCATGATTTTGAATTACTCATACCGTACTAGATAGTTGATATAAGTCTCTATCCAATAGATTAAAGCTATTACAATTTCATGCCGAAAACTGTGTAGGCTGTTCTATTTTTCCCATACGATAAAATCCTTTTTGAGGACAAGTGGTAATGAATAAAATGACTATTAGGGTTCCTTTTGTAGACCTGAAGTTACAACATGAACCAATTCAAATGCAATTGCAAGATGCAATCCAATCTGTATTGGAACAGGGAGATTTTATTTTAGGGCAAGCACTCTCAGATTTTGAAGCAGCATTTGCGGCAGTGTCTGGAGCAGCTTATGGAGTTGGTGTTGCATCAGGAACAGATGCGATCGCTCTTGGTTTACAAGCATGTAATATTGGTGCTGGCGATGAAGTGATTTTACCAGCAAACACTTTTGTCGCAACCTTAATTGGAGTCCTACGGGCTGGTGCAAAGCCAATTCTGGTAGATTGCGATCGCCGAACAGCTTTAATTGACTTAGAAGCCGCAGCAAAGGCAATTACGCCTCAGACTAAAGCAATTATCCCTGTGCATCTCTATGGCCAAATGGTATCACCACGCCAGTTATTGAACTTTGCTGATACCTACAGACTACTAATTTTTGAAGATGCGGCACAAGCACATCTCGCCCAAAGAGAGGAATATTACGCTGGTTCAGTGGGAATAGCAGCAGCTTTTAGTTTCTATCCCAGCAAAAATTTGGGAGCATTTGGGGATGGAGGAATGCTGCTGACACGAGATTCCGATGTAGCCCAGAAGATGGTGCGTTTGCGAAATTATGGTGCATCGCAAAAGTATTTTCATACTGAACCAGGTACAAATAGCCGTTTGGATACTTTACAAGCAGCAGTTTTGCACCAGAAACTACCATATTTGCCACAGTGGAATCGCGATCGCCTTACTATTGCCCAGCAGTATGATAACGAACTAGCACCCTTAGCAGCTGCTGGCATTATCCCCATAGAAAACCAAAGTGGTACAGGACATGTCTATCATCTTTATGTCATTAAAATTGATGATTCCTGCCCAATAGAACGCCAGCAACTCCAAGAAAAACTCACAGCAGCGGGAATTCAAACTGGCATTCACTACCCAATTCCTTGTCATCTCCAGCCGGCATTCACCAACTTAGGCTATCAGTTGGGAGATTTTCCCCAAGCAGAAAAACTGTCAAAGCAAATATTATCATTACCAATGTATCCTGGTTTGAGTAGTAGCCAAGTTAAAGAAGTTGTAGCCGCGATCGCTCATGCAGTCTCAACAATTTCTCAGGTAAATGAACCCTCTCCTGCCGACCTTAGCAGCGTGGTAGCCTGAAGTGAATTCATACCTGATGTGCGTCTAACAATTAGACATTTGTCATTTGTGCTTTGTCCAAAACTAATGACTAATACAACTCTTGGAGAAGGGCAGTACAAGTGACCAATGACCAATGACTAATGACCAAAGTTTTTGAATTACTGAAAATCATGGCACTCCAGCAACACTTTAAAAACAGAAACGCCTCAGGCTTATTAAATGTAGCGATTTTAGGTGTTTTGCTGCTGCTTTATGCTCCTATATTGCTACATTGGTTGGATGGTTGGCTGCACAAAAATATCAGTACAGAACATGAATATTTCAGCCACGGGATTATTGGTTTACCATTTGCTGCTTATCTGGGCTGGATGAACCGGAAAAAGTGGACACGTTTGCCAGATACGATCCATCCTTTAGGTGCTGTTTTCTTGTTATTAGGGGCAGTTTTTTATCTTAGCGGTGTTACGGAGTGGGTTAACCTTTCCTTACCCGTTATATTGGTAGGATTATGCTTGTGGTTTAAGGGAATATCAGGTTTGCGATCGCAAGGATTCCCTCTGATACTAGTATTTTTAGCAACCCCAACGGCATTACCATATCTCATTGCTCCCTATACCTTGCCTCTCCAAAGCTTTATTGCTGGAACAGCAGGCTTCATACTGAATCAATTTGGTATGGAAGTAACCGTAGATGAGATAAATCTCTACGTGGGAGGTCGGATTGTGGAAGTTGCTCCCTATTGTGCGGGGCTGAAAATGTTGTTTACAACTCTCTACGTCGGCTTGATGCTGCTTTATTGGACAGATGCTTTGTCTTCACGCCGCACAACTATATCGTTTTTATCTATTGCTGTGATTATTAGTATTAGTGCCAATATCATCCGTAATACTTTACTGACTTTCTTTCACGGTACAGGTCAAGAGGCAGCTTTTAAATGGCTGCATGAGGGTTGGGGTGGCGATCTCTACTCTGCTTGTATGCTGGTGTCATTAGTGCCCTTACTGAATTGGATTAATAGCTATTTTTCAGCATCTCTAGAAACTCAGCAAGAAGGAGAAAGTTAGAACTATTGGGCATTGAAAAGAGGCAGGGGAGCAAGGGGCGAGGGGGAAAATTCCTCTCCTCTCCACCCTTCTCTCTGCCTCTTCTGCTCCCTGCTCTCTTAATTTTTCGTCGCTGATGCGTAAGTCCTAAATATTACTGAACTCACAGTGTTATTTTATAAAGTAAAATTTTGCCTAAGTATTGCAAATTTTACTGATGATTTCCTTCTCCAAGTTTTTCAAGGAAAACCAATTGAGTCAGGTAGCAGCACTTTTGTTATTGCTACTACTGCTGGTAATCGCAGGGGTTCCCGGATACCTCACAGGACACTGGCAATGGAAGCAGCCGCCACCTGTTGCTACCCTCAAAGAATTAAAACAGATCCGCAAGACCGGGTTAACTCTTCCTGGTTGGCAAACCATTGAACAAGCAGAACAGCAAATTGGCGAACATAAATGGTCTTTGCAGCTAATTAAAAAAGAAGGTTCCGAATCCCAAGCAATCCTACTTTTGCTGCCGCAAAATGGGCCTATGGATCAACCAGAGGTAGAGTGGACAGACGTTAACGGCTGGGGAAGATCGCGCTGGGGAAAGTGGGATGTAGCTCAATTTCGTTCTGCTGAGTTTCCTGTGAAATCGCCTGCAAAGTTGGCTTCTAATGTCGAAACTAAAGTACAAGCTAGGTTCTTTCGCGCCTCCACACCACAGCAAACCTTCGCTGTATTGCAATGGTACGCTATGCCAGACGGCGGAAATCCATCACCTTTCCACTGGTTCTTGGCGGATCAATTGGCACAGTGGCGTAAGCAACGCACTCCTTGGGTTGGTGTGAGTATTCTGATTCCAATGGAACCTTTGGGGCAGGTAGAAACATCTTGGTCTTTAGCCCAGTCTATCGGGGAAACAGTGCAAGCTGCATTGATGTCAGGCACATTGTAGAGTCTGGTATGGATGCCTTTGTGCAGAGATTCGTCAACAGTATCTTGATAAATTGCGTTTAGGCAAAAACTCAGCTAAAAGATGTTAATAATATGAAGTTAGAAATTATATGTAGCAAAATTCTTCTCTTTTTCTTAGTAAATACTTGCAGATAAAAGAGACATTGAGGACATTTTTAGAGTAAAATAACCACTCGGCGCGACTAATTCATATATCAGTTTTCCTGCACCGATGTTCATAGATCCCAATTCTTATATGCGTGGATTCAGCGCCCTGTGTTTTGTCAGTCTTCAAGTAGGAGTTTTCTTAACAACACCTATCCAACTTGTTGTTGCCCAGCCTTTTCCATCTCAAGGACAATCACCAGGGCAACCCCCCTCGCCTGTACCAGGTACTGAGGTTGTACCTCCAGGTGCAAATGACGAAATTTCCCCTCAACTGAGCCGTTACCTCTTGGGCCCAGGAGATATAATTGGCGTTGTGCTTCAGCGTCCTCCTGGCCCATACCGCTTAGGAATAGGAGATGGAATTAGCGTTTCGGTTCAGCGCTTTCCAGATTTGAGCTTTCAAGCTTTAATCAACCCAGAAGGTAATATTGTCGTGCCGTTACTGGGAACAGTATTCTTACAAGGTTTAACTTTGCAAGAAGCTCAAGAGAAAATTCGCTTGGGTTTAAATCGTTATGTGGTTGATCCAGTTATAGTTTTAGCCTTAGCAACCCAGCGTCAAGACTTCGGTTTTCAAGCTGTAATTAGTCCAGAAGGCAACATTGTAGTGCCGCAAGTGGGAACAGTGTCATTACAAGGTTTAACCTTGGAAGAAGCTCAAGAAAAAATTCGCTTGGGTTTGAGTCGTATTTTCCCAGATCCAATAGTGGTAGTATCCTTGGCAGGGACGCGACCAGTTCAAGTTACCATTAGCGGGGAAATATTTCGACCAGGAATTTATCCGATTAATTCAACAACACCCCGTGTTGCTGATGCCTTGCTAATATCTGGTGGTTCAACGTTGAATGCAGACCTGCGGCAAGTACAAGTACGTCGGAAGTTAATCGATGGTTCCGTGATTTCACAAACTATTGACCTATATG
This sequence comes from Nostoc sp. ChiQUE02, assembly GCF_034531305.2. Taxonomy (NCBI): domain Bacteria; kingdom Bacillati; phylum Cyanobacteriota; class Cyanophyceae; order Nostocales; family Nostocaceae; genus Nostoc; species Nostoc sp. ChiQUE02. Next base: position 389,678 of record NZ_JAVRBN020000001.1, on the reverse strand, counting down.
CAGCACTGCAAAATGGTGGTTCAATCCCTAATTTACGGTTACAAGATGGAGATGCGATACTCGTACCCCGTCGTGAAGTTGGTAATGATGACGGTTATGACCGCAATTTGGTAGCACGTTCATCCTTGGCTGTACCACAGATTAGAGTCCGGGTTTTAAACTATGCTGCGGGAGGTATTTCCATTCAAGCACTGCCTAACGGCAGTACATTTGTAGATGCTTTGGGAGGAGTAAATCTCGACACTGCTAACCTCCGAGATATCGCTCTGGTTCGCTTCGATCCTGAACAAGGTAAAGCTGTTACCCAGAAACTTGATGCTAAAAAAGCTCTAGGTGGCGATGCGTCCCAAAATGTAGCGCTTCAAGATAATGATGTTCTTGTTGTTGGTCGGAACCTCATCGGTAGAATTACTAATTTCTTGACTACCATTACCCAACCTTTCTTTAATGTTCAATCCTTTCTCCGGTTTTTTGACAACTTTGGTGGCGGGTCAAATTAGTGACTTTAAAAGAAAGATACAATCTGTAAATACTTGGGAGTGGAGGCAGCCACATCTCCAATTTCTCTTTGAATTCGTTAATGTAAAAATATTAAAGATATCAACCGGTATATACAGTAGGAAGTCGATAGCGTCCTTATATCAAAGCCACTATCTTTAGTTTGGTGCTTCCTAATTTTGAATTTTGTTAGTGCAGCGTTAGCGAGTTTGCGAGCGTCATTTTAAATTTTGAATTGGAGTGAAGCAACCATGACCCCACCAATTGTTAAGCGCTATCTTATTGCTTTTGATAAGTACAAGTGGATTGGATTAGCTAGTTTTGCTTTAGTTGTAGCAGGGTCAACTGTGGTGGCTATGCAACCAGAGCCACCTACTAGCTATATAGCATCTGCTGCACTTACCTATAGTGGTCCACCAGTTTCTTTCTCTGCAACTGGTAGTGAAATCCAACAGCAAGGAAAAGAACTAAATGAGGAAGTTTTACTGTCAAACCAGATAATTGCAGCAGTGGCAGAAAAAGTCGGTGTCAAACCGAAAAAGCTCGGTGCCAGTGTCGTCCTTTCTGTACCTAAAAAAAACCCCAGGTCTGGAGAACTGGAATCTAGTATTTTGGAATTGAAATATGTAGATACTGACGCCAAACGAGGTATACAGGTCTTGGCGGAATTGATGCAAGCAATGATCAAGTTGAGCAGTGATATCAATACTGGACGATTACAAGCAATTATTGAAAAGATTAACGATCGCACACCACAAGCTAAACGAGAACTGCAAGTTGCTGAAAAGAAGTTGGAACAGTACGATCGCATAGAGCGAACAGCAATATTAGCAGCGGAGAATGGCAGTTTGTTAAGCGCCATTACTGCCAGCCAAAATCTACAACGGCAAATTCAATTAACTATTTCTGGGGTTGATGGTCAAGTTCGCAGTTTACAAAATAAGTTAGGCTTAACAGTCGGACAGGCTTATATTTCTTCTGCTTTGAGTGCAGATCCAATTATTGGTAACTTGCGAGCGCAAATTTATCAAAGTGAGTCGCAAATTGCCGTGCTCAGAAAAGATTTGCGACCGGAACATCCAACGATGGTTCAGTTGTTGCGTCAGAAACAAGCTGCTGAGGAATTGCTACAACAACGTGCCTCTGAAGTGTTAGGTGGTGATGGGACTGCGGCTCCGCTTCAGGGTAGTGTTGCAGGTATTCGTACCCAAAGCAGCTTAGATCCAGCCCGCCAGCAATTGGCAAACCAAATGGTGTCTTTGCAAACCCAACGGGAGACGCTGCAACAACAACTAACTCAAGAAATCCAACAAGAAGCGCGACTACGGCAAGAGTATTCTCTGATACCGAATAAGCAATTAGAGCGATCGCGTTTAGAACAAGAGGTTGCCCTCAAAAAAGCCATCTATGACCAAATGCAGGTGAAGCTAACCGATGCTAAAACCGCAGAGGCAGAAACTACTAGCAGCCTCAGCATTGCCAGACGACCCACAGTTGTTCCCGATATCAAACCCCCTAAGAGTGTGCCTATTACCCTTGCTGTGGGTGGTTTCTTAGGTGTGGTGATTGGTGGTGGTGTGATATTTTTGTTGGGAGCGCTGGAAGGGACTTTCAAAACCAGGGAGGATATCCGCCAGAGCCTCAAGCAACGGGAAGTGGCAGTATTGGGAGAATTGCCTTTAATGCCAGTTGATGATTTGGATCAAGAAGCTGTGCCAGTGGTACTTTCCCAAGATTCTCCTTATTTAGAATTTTATGAGAAATTCCGTAGTAATCTGCGCCGGATTGGTGGGAAAAACTTAAAGGTGGTGTTGATTACTAGCACTAGCAGCCTAGAGGGTAAGACAGCAAGTGCTTATAACTTGGGTGTAGCTTCTGCACGTGCTGGTAAAAGAACCTTGATCGTCGAAACAGATTTGCGATCGCCTTCCCGTTGTACATCCCTGAAAGTAATTCCTGACCCCGACGCCACTATTGAACCCCTGCGTTATTACGGTAATTTGAGTGAATGTATTCGTTTAGTGCCTGATGTGGAAAATTTATACATTATTCCCAGCCCTGGTCCCATACGGCAATCTGCTGCTATTCTTGAATCCAGCGAAATGCGGCGGCTCATGGAAGATGCCCGCGAACGTTTTGATTTAGTTATTTTAGATACTAGTTCACTCAGTATATCTAATGACCCTTTGTTAATCCAACCCTACAGCGATGGGATCGTACTAGTGGCGCGACCACACTATACAGAAGAGAACATGCTAGGTGAAGCTATCGATCAATTGGTGGAAGCTGAACTGGGGTTATTAGGAGCAATTATTAATGGTGCTGATATCATCGTTTCTGTACCTGAACAAGTTGCACAATCATCAACATTTACATCTGAGGTAGAAGAATCAGCAGAAGTTTCAGCAGGTGCAGGCAAAAACTAATAATTTTCAAATGTGCAAATTTCAACGCAGATGCGCTTCGCCTTCCTGGTAGGTACACAAAAGTTAGCGCAGAGGATACGCAGAGGTTTGATAGGTAGCAATTTTTTGCTATGAATTTAGGAAATGCTGTATTTAGTCGTGCCTAAACAAACCAAATAGAGGAGCGAGAATTACCCCAAAAACAAAACCACCAATGTGCGCCCAATAGGCAACTCCACCAGTTTGCACAGTCATGTTAGCGGCTGTTTGCAGGGTAGCAAGACCGGATATCACATTTTGCACAACAAAAAGTCCAATGATTACTAGTGCTGGAACTCTAATTGTGGTAATGAAAATCCCCAAAAATATTAAGGTCATCACTTTAGCGTGGGGAAAGCGGATAATGTACGCACCCAAAACCCCAGAAATTGCACCACTTGCCCCCAACGAAGGAATCTGAGAATTCATACCAATAAACCATTGGCACAAGGCAGCTAAAGCACCACACGCCAAATAAAAAATCAGATATTTGGCATGACCTAATCGATCTTCAATATTGTTGCCAAAAACCCAGAGAAACACCATATTCGAGATTAAGTGCCACCAACCGCCGTGTAAAAATTGCGACGTAAATAACGTTATCCATTCTCCACTCAAATTGGTGGTTAACTCTTGAGGTACTACCGCATACTGACTTAAAAACTGACTCAATTGTGCATTTGACAGGCTCACCTCGTGAATAAAAACTAAAATATTCATGCCAATTAACCCGTAGGTGAAATACGGGGTGATTCGCGTCGGATTTTCGTCGTAAAGGGGAAACACAGGTGTTTTTCCTAAGTTATTGGCTAACTGCAATATAGCTTGTATGGCTAGCAGTTGCGAAGTTTAGGCAATTTAACCTATTAAACAAAACAGTATAATTGAGGGGTAATGCGATACCATGAATAATTACTTGTACCAAGATTCTTCCTGTGATTTATCGTTAAACAAACCCAACAGTGGGCCAAGAATTGCCCCAAAGACAAACCCGCCTGCATGGGCCCAGTAGGCAATACCGCCACTTTCCATACCGATATTGGTACGTGCTTCGAGACTAGTAAGTCCGTAAAAGGCTTGTTCGAGAAACCAGAATCCTAAAAAGAAATATGCGGGAACGCGGAAAGTCGGGAAGAAAATTCCTAAAGGTACAACGCCGAGAACTTCAGCATTGGGAAAGCGGAGAATGTATGCACCCATGACACCTGCGATCGCACCACTCGCACCCAAAGATGGAATGCTAGAATCTTGAGCGAAGAACCACTGTGTTAATGCTGCCAAAACACCGCAAGATAAATAAAATAGTAAATATTTGGCATGACCTAATTTATCTTCAACGTTGTTACCAAAAATCCAGAGGAACAGCATATTACCTGCTAAGTGCAAGAAACCACCATGCAAGAATTGCGAGGTAATCAAAGTTGCCCACTCTGGTACTGGTTGATGTACAGAGATACCAGCAAAGCTTAAGGTAAGTTCTCGTGGAACTACAGCCGCAAGGCGTAGAAACCCATTTAATGCTTGGGGAGGAAGATTTGCCTCATAAAGAAAAGCAAGGACATTAGCAGCAATCAGCCCATAAGTCACATAAGGCGTAATTTTTGTAGGATTATTATCTCTAATGGGAACCACGGGCGTTTTTTCCTGATTTTAAGACACAAATTCTACAATACTTAATTTTGTAAGTAGTTTCTTCTACCTCGTGGATGGATCTCAGTTTGAGATTTAGACAGGACTTAAGTCAGCTTTAGACTTAAAAACCGAAAGCCAAAAATCCACCATCAACGGTGATACATTGTCCAGTGATGAAAGATGCCGCAGGCATACAAAGAAATGCCACAATCCCAGCGACTTCTTCTGGTTGACCAACTCTTCCCATAGGTGTTTGGGACAGAACTAATTTGAGAAAATCTTGGTTGTCGAGTACAGACTCGGTTAGAGACGTGCGAATAGCCCGAGGTGCTACGGTATTTACTCTAATACGATCTGACGCCCACTCAACTGATAGCGATCGCGTCAGTTGATTTATAGCCGCTTTAGTCATACCATAAGGAGCACCTGTACGGTTCGAGACTAAACCTGCCACAGAACTTATATTCACAATGCTGCTATTTTCCCTATTTTGCAGTAGAGGGTAAAATAGACGGCACATCTCAAAAATTGATATCTGGTTCGTCTGGATGATGAACTGATACTCAGCTAGCGTATACTCTACGAGTTTTTTACTAATATTGGTTCCGACATTATTGACCAAGATATCTAATTTATTCCAGGTTTTGCTAACCTGCTCAAAGATGACTTGACGCCCATCAGGGGTTGCAACATCTGCCGTAATCCCATAAGCAGATAATCCTGCTTGTTGCCAAATACTTAATTGTTGGTCAACATCCTGAGAATTCCGTGCCACAATTGTGACTTCTGCACCCAGAGATAAGAACTCATTAGCAACAGCTATAGCAATCGGATTTGATTTATGAAAAAATCTAAGTATGTGTAGGGTGTGTTACGGTTTCCGTAACGCACCATCCGAAGGTTTTGGTGCGTTAGCCTACGGCATAACACACCCTACGTGTATTTCAAGAATCAAATACTAGTCCTATAGTCCAATGCCTTTAGTGGCACCTGTAACCAGTGCTTTCTTTCCTGTCAGTGTCCAGCGTAGGCGTAGCCCGCCGTAGGCATCGCTCATTTGTAATTCTGCGGATTTTTTTATTTTAAAGCTATCAATAACCTAAGAGTTTATCTTGCAAGTGCCCAATGCGATCGCTTTTTATAGTAATGTAGGCGATCGCAATCCCTAAAGCATTTACCGCATCTGATTCCAATTCAATAGCTGATCAAACCCATGTTTTTTTCAAATTCTCTGGAAAATCAACTCCAGCGCTGGAACGAAACCATTCGCAATCAGCCAAAAAATCCTAATGCTTACGTTCGTCGAGGCATGGTTAACTTTCAACTAGCTAAGATTGATGAATCTATTCAAGATTTTGATATAGCAGAGCAATTTGATGCCCGTATCAAACCTTACCTCTGGCAACGGGGATTATCATATTATTATGCAGAAAGATTTGCTGAAGGCGCTCAACAATTTGAAATAGATTTGACTGTGAATGCTCAAGATGTAGAAGAAACAGTATGGCGATATATCTGCATAGCTCGTTCGTTAGGTGTTGAAGAGGCACGTAATTCTTTACTAACTGTGAAAAATGACCCTCGACGTATTATGCAGCGTGTATATGATTTGTATGCAGGAAATTGTACACCAGATGATGTTTTAAGTGTGGGCCAATCAGAAGGAATAAAGGGGAATTTTTACAGTCATCTTTACTTGGGATTATATTACGAAGCTCAAAATAATCTTGATTTAGCTCAGGAATATATAGTTAAAGCTGCTGATAATTACAAAATTGATGATTATATGTGGTATTTGGCATGGGTACATAAAAAATTACGAGGGTGGATATAGTCCTTATAGTGACAGATGTAGCATTCTTCGACGAATCTTTGCTACACCATGCACAATTCCTAACGCTGCACCGATGTAAAGTCCAATATGGATTCCCCAAACCAACATAAATTTGGAAACTTCTGCTGGTTGAACGACTGGCGTAATCTGATCGGCAAAGAAGGGAAATTGAAAATAATAAAATATAAATCCTGCGATCTGAGCAACTACAATTGCCCAAATAATGGGATAGCGTGCCATTTTAAGTAATTGCCGATAAGACAAAGGTAATTTTCGTCTCTGATTAACCAATAGAAATATGCCGTAGCTTAAAAAACCAGCAAAAAACCCTGCTTGAAATCCAACCTCACTGACTTCCCACCGAAAACTAGAACCATAAGGGCAAACTTTTTTCCTCTATCGGCTGCTTCCATTGAAGGTGATAGCACTTCAATAATTAAACAGGGAAACTGTACCAATTGTGGATCGCGATCGCGCTCATCGCAAGTTACCACCACATCTGGATAAAAATACTTTTGCCCCGGTTCTACCTGCACCTTTACATCTACAATGTATACTTCACAGGTGCGTAGGCGTAGCCCGTCGTAGACATCGGCCAGGGCATCATCTAAGAGCTTTGAGAAATTGAGAGAAATCCGATTATGGTTGCGCGTATCACCGCTCATCCCCACAACTTCGCCATCCCACTACTCGTAGCGTTTCTCTTAAGCGGGTTCCCAAACCAGATATTCCTCTGCACTCATCAAAATGCGATCGGGTAAAGCAACCATCGGCGCGATCTCTTAATGATTCAGTTTATTTAGGATAGCGTAGCCAGATAAAGGTATGAGTATCTAAAAGACGATCCAAAGTAAACATAATGGATATTTATCTAGATGCATATTTTGGATCAAATCGGACAATAGACGATATTAACCTTTTGGTAAATACGGTATGGTTCCTGCAACATCGGTGTCGTCAATTATATGGAACCTGCTGATACTACCAGCCTGGCGAGCTTGACGATATTTTGCATAGGCTGGATCGTTAACAAACGCTTGCACTGCTTCCGTAGAAGGGAATTCCAGCAAAGCAAGCAATGTTGTTCCTAATCCCTCGCCTTCAATAGTCGTAATATTGCCACTGCGGGAAAGGTATTTCCCTCCATGATTATGTACGATATCGTGGACATTTGCTGCGTAGTCCGAAATCCAGGCATCATCCGTAACTTTAACGTCTGCAATTAAATATACAGCCATGATGGTTCTCCTTTAGTTAGTTAGATAACTATAATTTGCTGAGAATTCAAGAAAAGAACTCTAGCAACAAAAGTATTTAGAGTATGCGTTCGCCCTTGGCGTTGGCGTTCGCGTAGCGTGTCGCAGACAAGCCATCGCTTTTACTTCTCGATCATACTTGAGACTGGAATCAGCTATTTCAATTTAGGCTAATATTTGGTCAGCATGAGATTCACGTTAATGTCCTAGCATTTTATCCCGCAGATGCTTAATGCGATCGCGCAATTTACCCGCCTCTTCAAATTCCAGTTTTTTCGCCGCCTCTTTCATCTGTGCTTCTAACAGAGTAATCAACCCTGGAATCTGTTCTAATGGCAGTTCATCTATATGTTCATCTACAACTTTCAAGTCAGTTGCATTTAACCGCCGAGATACATCTAAAAAAGCCAAAATCGCATTACTTGATTTTTTGACAATTGGTTGCGGTGTAATCCCATGCAGTCGATTATGTGCCGTTTGAATACCACGCCGTCTATCTGTTTCATCAATAGCTTTAATCATGCTACCTGTCATATTGTCGGCATACAAAATCGCTTGTCCTTGGACGTGACGCGCGGCTCTACCAATAGTTTGAATTAAGGAACGCTCGGTTCGTAAGAAACCTTCTTTATCTGCATCCATGATTGCTACTAAGGAAACTTCGGGTAAATCTAAGCCTTCCCGCAGCAAATTCACGCCAACCAAAACATCAAATTTCCCTTCGCGCAAGTTCTGCAAAATCTCAATGCGCTCAATAGAAGTAATCTCGGAATGTAAATACCGTACCCTTATACTGCGGTCTTGCAAATATTCGGTTAAATCTTCTGCCATCCGTTTGGTTAATGTGGTAATTAACACTCGTTCATGGCGATCGGCTCTATCTTTAATTTCTCCCAACAAATCATCAATTTGTCCTTCTGTGGGACGTACGGAAATTTCTGGATCAACCACTCCAGTTGGTCTAATCACTTGCTCAACTACATGATCTTCAGAAACTTCTAATTCCCAATTTCCGGGAGTTGCTGAAACGAAAATACACTGATTCACCTTTTGCCAGAATTCTTCTGCTTTTAAAGGACGGTTATCAGCAGCGCTAGGAAGCCGAAATCCATGTTCAATTAAAACTTTTTTTCTCGCTTGATCGCCGTTATACATACCGCGAATTTGTGGCACTGTAACGTGAGATTCGTCGATAATTAATAGCCAATCTTTGGGAAAATAATCAATTAAACATTCTGGTGCTTCTCCAGCTTGTCTTCCTGCTAAGTGACGGGAATAATTCTCAACGCCGTTGCAGTAACCCACTTCGCGCAGCATTTCTAGGTCATAGCGTGTACGCTGATCTATGCGTTGCGCTTCTAATAGTTTCCCAGCTTGTTCTAAGTCTAGTTTTTGCTGTTTTAATTCTGCGGCGATGTCATGACAAGCTACTTCTAATCGTTCTTCTGGGGTGACAAAGTGGCGTGCTGGGTAAACATTCACTGCTTCCAAACTTTTGAGAATTTCACCTGTCACTGGGTCAATATAGCGAATCGCGTCAATTTCATCACCAAAGAATTCGACGCGAATAATTCGGTCTTCATAAGCTGGGCCAATTTCTAAGACATCACCACGGACGCGAAATTTTCCCCGACCCATTTCTATGTCGTTGCGGCTATATTGAACATTTGCCAAATCCCGTAAAATTTGGCGCTGATTCACTTCCATACCTATCTGAAGGGGGATGGCAGCTTTCAGATATTCTGCTGGCATTCCTAAACCGTAGATGCAACTGATGGAAGCAACGACAATGACATCACGACGTTCAAACAGCGATCGCGTCGCTGAATGCCGCAACATATCTATTTCATCATTAATCGCTGCCGTTTTTTCAATATAAGTGTCGGTAACGGGAATATACGCTTCTGGCTGATAATAATCGTAGTAGCTGACAAAATACTCGACTGCGTTGTTGGGAAAGAAATCTCGCAACTCGTTACAAAGCTGTGCAGCCAGGGTTTTGTTATGCGCCAGAACTAAAGTAGGCTTGCCAATTTTCTCAATAACTGCTGCTACCGAAAATGTCTTGCCAGTTCCAGTAGCACCTAGTAAAGTTTGGTAACGATTGCCTGATTGGATACTAGCAGTAAGTTGGGCGATCGCTTGCGGTTGATCGCCTGTGGGACTAAAGGGAGCTTGAAGACAAAATTCTGTCATACAGTTTTGCTGGAAATACCCGATCTCATGGTGACGATTTCGCCCTGTATCCATTCTAGCTGGCTTATTAGACCAAATAATTAGTAATAATTTTTTACAAATTTTAATAATTAAAATTTACTTATGTATCACTTTTAAAGATTCTTATATCTATATGAGGTTTTTTAAGGTTAAACTCTAAGGTATATGGGAAAAAATTTCATCTTTCCTTAATTATTGTAAAATTCAATTAACAAACCAGAGGTCTTCGTTTATGACTATTAGCAACGCTGGCAAAGCAACCAGTTCTCGGCAAAAGTATGCCAAGTCTCCAGGGGAAACAACAGAGGAAGTTGAAAATCAACAAGACCAGAGCTTGAATGCAGATAAAGTCGAGGAAGTTAATGAACTGCCAGTGGGAGCTTCTGGAACACTCGCCATTTCTGGAATTCGTCCCATAGGCGCTAGCGACTTAGAAGTTGCTGAAAAACTTTCAATTGCTGGGGTGCGTCCCATTAGCACCAGTACGTTAGAAGTAGTTGAAACTTATAACTCAATGGGTATTCGTCCAATTGGTGCTAATACATTCCAAGTTGTTGAAAGTATTAATCTCTCTGGTATTCGTCCAATTAGCTCAAGTTCATTGGTAATTTCTGAAAGCTATTCCACATTCGGTAACCGTCCGATAGCATCAAATGAAATTGACAATTCTGAAAACTTGATGGGTTTTCTAGATTAGACAAAAAATATCCTCATAACTTTATTAACCCAGTTTCTGTACGAAACTGGGTTTTTTTAGTTAAACGTCAATAGTAGCAATTACGATATTTGCTATTTGCACTTGTTCTATGTCTTTTAGCATAGGTAACTACACTCTATATTAATTGAATTTATATTCAAATAACAGCCAGGATGCTTACTATAATTACTTTTGTGAATTATGATTTTTTAAGTTTGAATCTTAAATTGTTTAATATGCCTTGTGGTGGAAGGCTTTAGGAAAAACTTTAAGCTACTGTGTAAAGGTAATCACAAAAGATTTCAAAGTGAATTTACAGCTTTGAAATAAACTTAACTTAAAATAAGGAGTACCAAAATGAGCTTAGAAGAACGGGCTAAAGCAACTGCTAAAAATATTGAAGGTAAAGCCCAAGAAGCAGCAGCAGAAGTTACTGGAGATCCAAAAGATAAAACTGAAGGCAAAGCAAAGCAAGCTGAAAGCGAAGTACGCCACGGCATTGAAGATGTAAAAGATAATGTGAAGAAAAAACTTGACTAAATAATTCATAATTTTTTGCAGAAACTCTAGGGATATCGATGGGATGGATTCCATTTTTGCAAAAAATATGAGTTGTTCGAGAGCCAAGCTAAACTATTTTCAGCTTCCCTGAGCAAGGGGTAGAGAATAGAAAATCAGCTTGATTGGCAAGATTTTTGTAGAGACGTAATTAATCACGTCTCTACACTTTTCAAAAATTCTTAAAAATTAGATAATTTAACTCTATTACTTTGTCAAGCTAGTTTCGAGGGTTTGGAGTAACCAAGCATTTTAGTGTATAGGGAATCAGGACTAAAGTCTTAACTAATAACTCGCTTAACCGTCAACTTAAACTTGACAGACTATATTTATAAATTTGCATAACAACTCAATTATTTTGAGCAGACTGGAAATCTATATTTTCTATTGTTCAAGGTTTTTTTAGGAGGTAAAATAATGATTCTGCTTCAGCAAAGTCGCAAAATATTGGCGACTTTCGTTTTAATCGCAGTACTGATGATAACTACTGCCTGTGGTGGCGCTACCGTGTCACAAGTTGACCGCCCAACTGCTCCGTCAGCAATTGGCCGAGATGTAACTTATGCAGAGTTAGAGCGAGGCAATACCCCAGGAGGACAAACCTTTGGTACCTGGGTTGTGCAAACATCTCAAGGATTACTTCAGGACGCTTATGTTCGTGATAACAACAAACTAGGTGTTGTGATTTCCCCTAAAGTTCGTCCTAACGAAGTGCGACCATTAGCAAAATCCTTAGTTCAAGGTTTTCATAAAAATTTCCCCAATCAAGACTTAAAAGTTTTGATTTATGCACCTGATAAAAAATTGATTTTGACTACTGAGTATGACACTCAGACTAATCAAGTTAAATATAGCTAATTGCTGTATTTGGAATGAAAACTTGAAGAGGGTTTGATGAATTGGGATTTTGTAGTTATAGCTTGAAAATACCAGCCATCAAAATAGTTTGATGAAAAAAAAGGAGATAAGTAAAGTGGCAAGCAGCGAACAGTATAAACGCCAAATAATGAAAGATTTGGCTCAGGGTGATGTTGAATCTTTGGATGATACTACAGCCGAATCAACAGCAGAATATCAAAATTTCGATGATTTTGCTCAACGGACAACACCAGATCAACGTCGGCAGTTATTTGGTCGATCTTTACATCCAGATCGGATTCCTACTAGCCAAATGGAGCCAGAATTACAACAGGCGATCGCACAAATTAAACCCAATGAACGCGATGATGTAGCAAGGGCTTTTTTCAAACACTTGAAGGAAAGAGGACTAGACGATCGCCATCTAGAGCAACAGTTGGGGCTTTCTACACACCACCCCAGCCGCATGAGTGCTGATGATGTTAGCAAACTAGCGTCCTTCGTCTATCATAACCATCCCGACATTTTCCGCGAAGTGTTGGCGGAGCAACCAGGGATTATCAAGTTTCTCAGTAATCCTGTAGTTGCAGGTATTATCGGAATTGCAGCGGCTAAGTGGTTGGGTAGTCGCAAATAAAGTTTGAGTTCTTAGTTTGGAGTGTTGCGTAACAAAGTATGGTGGGCTATGCCCACCTTTATTTTTTGCCTATTATTCAGTAAAGATTATGTAATAAAATATTATTAGATTATTTTTAGCCAAATAAAATCAAATAATTAGCGATCGCTGCACCAATGCCTACCTTTTAAATAGCGTCAAATAGCGATGTCTATAATGGGTGTAGCTGCGGTAACTTTGCCCAATCTGAAAATCATTTCAAATCTCAAAAAATTGTAGTAATATACCACAGGCATTAACTATCTTCAGCTACATCTGATTGTTAATGCTCTTAAATTTACAATCGATGAGAATATACCGTGAGCCTAACTCTTTATTTCCTCCGTCACGGACAGACAGAATGTAGTCGCAATAATTCCTTTTGCGGTTCCATAGACTCAGAACTTACTCCAGAAGGGTTGGAGATGGCAAAGGCTTTTGCTGACGCATATAGTTCTATGGATTGGACAGCAATATTTTGTAGTCCAATGCGGCGAACTGTATTGACAGCAAAACCCTTATGTGAAGCAATAGGGATGGAACCACAACTTAGGGATGGTTTGAAAGAAATTAACTATGGCTTATGGGAAGGAAAAACACCAGAAGTAATTAGCCGTGAATATCACGATGATTATATTCGCTGGTCAGCAGATCCCGCTTGGAATGCACCAAATGGTGGAGAAATGGCTGTTACAATTGCAACTCGTGCCTTGCAGGTAATTGAAGAAATTAAACAAAATTATAGTAGTGGTAATGTTTTAGTTGTTTCCCATAAGGCAACCATCAGAATTATTCTGTGTAGTTTGCTGGGGATTGATGTGGGACGCTTCCGTTTTCGTTTGGGATGCCCTGTTGCTTCAGTCAGTATTGTAGAATTTACTTCACATGGTCCGCTGTTAAAGGTTTTGGCAGACCGTAGTCATTTGGATGAGCGTTTGCGAAATTTACCTGGCACATGAGGGGAGTTAGGAGTTAGGAGAGACGCGATTAATCGCCTCTGTACAGGAGTTAGGTGTTATTATTTTTGCGTTGCTCTCCCTCACTCTCTGGCTCAGTATATTTGCATAAAAGATTTATTCCAATTTTCAAAATATATAACACGACAATTGTTGCGATCGCCCCGTTAATAGGTATTCCATGCACAGCTGCAACGGCAACAATCGCTTTGGTCATGAAAACAATCGTTTTGGTCATAAAAACAATCGCTTTGGTTATGAAAACGATCGCTTTGGTTATGAAAATAATCACTTTGGTTATGAAAACAATCGTTTTGGTTATGAAAACAATCGTTTTTGTGACCAACACTTATGCGATCGCAAGCAATGCTTAAATAAAACTTATGAATGATTTGACGTTGGCAATAAATCTTGCACTGCACCCTACGACTCTGTTTCTAGCCTATCTCGCAGTGACTAAATTACCTCGCGCACCTCTCCAGCGCACTCTTCACCCGTCGTCTCGCACCAAGCAGTTTTGGGACAAATTTCAAATTTGGGTAAAACACATCAGGCTTGGTTATTATTGCTGATTTGTTGATAGCTTTGTCAAAATCTTGACAAAATTACCCGGTTGTCAAATAACTGAGGTGACAGGTTGCAACAACGAAGGAGCAAAAATCATGAATAGCAATACAAAGAAACTCACAGGTAAAGTTGCCCTTGTCACAGGTGGTTCACGGGGTATTGGTGCTGCGATCGCCAAACATCTGGCTGAAGACGGCGCAGACGTTGCCATCAGTTACGCCACCTCATTCGAAAAGGCTGCGCTCGTTGTCCGGGAACTCGAAGAAAAAGGGGTTAGTGCCGCCGCCTTCAAAGCCGACCAAGCCAATTCTCTCGAGGTTGAGAATTTGGTTAAGATGGTCGCCGAACGCTTTGGCCGTCTGGATATTCTCGTGAACAATGCTGGGGTGTTTGTCCTTGGTGTAGTTGGCGATTCTGCAAGTGATATTGCGTCCTTAGAACGGCAGTTTGCGATCAATGTGGGTGGCGTAGTGGCTGCCGTCCGCGCTGCTGCACCGCTCATGACTGAAGGTGGACGGATCATCTCCATCGGCTCCTGTGCTGGAAGCCATTCGCTTTGGGCAGGAATCTCCGATTACTCAGCAACTAAGTCTGCGATCGCTGGCTACACGCGGGGCTGGGCACGCGATCTGGGACCGAGGGCGATCACAGTTAACATCGTACAGCCAGGTCCAATTGAAACTGATATGAACCCATCTGATAGTGATTTTGCGGTAATCCAAAAAGCAGCCACAGCGCTCGATCGCTACGGCAAGCCAGAGGAAGTCGCGGCTGCGGTCGCTTTTCTGGCCAGTCCTGACGCGGCTTTCATCACCGGGGCAACACTTGATGTTGATGGTGGTATGAATGCTTAAGACCTCTTGCAAAAGTTCCTTTTGCACTCTTGTAGGGAAAGGGGAAAAGGGCAAAGGGAAAGGGAAAATTCTATCCCTTTCCCCCTTACCCCTTACCCACTTCTGCAAGAAGTCTTTAGATGTCTTAACTAATTGTGTGCAACAGTCTGCTGTGGCTGTGGCTCTATTAACCCAAGTTGCTAGTTATTGATTCAGGCGATCGCTTTGTACAATAAAATCCCCTCCAGATGTGAAAAATGGAGGGGAATATGCTAAACGAAATCAGCTAATTCTATTGGGCTAGGCTTTTAATTCACTACAGATACAGCGATAATTTACTCAAATCATCACCGAGTTATTTCATGTTGCCAGTTATTGAAAGCATTGTATTACGTCAAATGGCTTCGGGCGATCGCCTTTTTCTCCAAGTTTACAAATTCATTGGCACTCAACCTGGTAAAAAGGTTTATATTCAATCTAATTTGCACGGTGCAGAAATTGCTGGTAATGCCGTTATTCACCAGCTAATTGAGTTTTTATTAACAATAAATGATACAAATCTAACTGGAGAAATTTGGCTAGTTCCCGTTTGTAATCCAATGGGGACAAATGAACGCGCTCAACATTTTTCTCCTGGGCGTTACTGCGTTTACGAAGCCAAAGACTGGAATCGCATATTTTGGGACTACGAGAAAGAAGCTGATGATTTAGTAGCTTTTACTAAATCTCAACTTCATATTGATGATCTAAAGGACGTTCGACAAAATTATCTAACTATAATCAAGCAACAATTTGCAAAAGGTTTAGAAAAAATTAATTCTCCTAGTGGTGTACCTTACACTGAGGTTTTTAGCTATAAACTACAAAATCTCAGTTTAGATGCAGATTATTTAATTGATTTACATAGTTCTACAAATCAAGCATTAGACTACCTTTATTACTTCCGAAACCGAGAAGATAGTGCAAAATATTTCCTGCTCGATTTTGGAATCTTACTTAATAAATACGATGGTGATGCTTTTGATGAAGCTTTTATCAAACCTTGGTTAGCATTGGAAGGTTGTTTTGAAGAGTTGGGTAGAAAAATTAAGTTTGATGTGGAAGCTTGGACGCTAGAATTAGGAGCAGGAATGCAAATGAATCCTGATTCAGTTGCTAAAGGTGTAAGGGGTATAAAAAACTATTTAGTGCAAAAAGATGTACTGCAAATTCCTGATTCTTTATCTGACACAAAAACCCATGAAATGACTTTTGCATCTAGCAGCAATCGGAAAAAATATTATGCGATCGCAGGTGGCATGATTCAATCGAGAATAGAATTAGGTAGTTCAGTAAAAGCTGGAGAAAAACTGTATCAAATTCTCAGTTTTAATAAAGAGAGTAAGTTACCTAGTGTAATTGATGTCTGCGCTCAACATGATGGATTGGTTTATGATGTCGCAACCAATCAAGCTGTGAATGAAGGTGAGTTTGTACTAGGAATTGTGAGTTAGGAGTAGAGACGCGATTAATCGCGTCTTTACAGGAGTTATGAGCTTTTTAATTCCTCACTCCTAACTAATTTCAGTCTCCTAAATAAATACTCATACCACGAGCGGTTTTAACTAAAGTACCATTGGGATCGACGGCGCTATATTGAGCGATCGCTTCTGTAATTGGTACACTTAATACTTGGCGATTTTGCCAAGTTACCATGCGATCGTATTTACCTTCGGCAATGAGATTAACCGCCGCAACGCCAAAAGCTGTTGCAACTAATCTATCTAATGGTGAAGCAGTTCCACCGCGTTGAATGTGTCCTAAAACTGTGACTCGCGTTTCTACACCAATGTGCTGAATAATTTCATCTGCTAAATATTCGCCAATACCACCGTATCGAGATTGACCTAAGCGATTTGTAATTGTCACGTTTTCCCCATCTTGGGTACGAACCGCTTCAGAAACAATAATCAAACAATAGTTTTTACCTTTTTCTTGGCGTTCTTTGATTTTGTGGCAAATGTGGTCAACTGTGTAAGGAATTTCGGGAATTAAAATTACATTCGCTCCCCCAGCAATTCCCGCAGCTATAGCTATGTGTCCGGCATCACGCCCCATTACTTCCAAAATCATGACTCGGCTATGACTTGCAGCAGTAAAATGTAATCGATCTAGTGCTTCCGTGGCAATATTAACTGCTGTATCAAAACCGATAGCATGTTCAGTGACGCCAATGTCGTTATCAATTGTTTTAGGAATACCAACTAGATTAATGCCACCTTGTTGGGCGAGGCGACGCAGAATTGCCAAACTACCATCGCCGCCAATACCAATCAAAGCGTCTAAACCTAGCTCATGATAACCTGCAATGATTTCTTCAGAGCGATCGCATAAACTTCCATCCGCCATTGGAAAAGCAAAAGGGTCGCCTTTATTGGTTGTCCCCAACATTGTGCCACCCGCAGTTAACAGCGAGTCAACTTGATCGATTTCCAGTTTTGTGAATTGTGGCGGACGCGCCATTAATCCTAGAGTCGCTTGACGAATTCCCAAAACCTCCCAGCCGTAAGTATCGACAGCACAATTTACTACAGCCCTAATCACAGCATTTAAGCCAGAACAATCACCTCCACTCGTAAGAATTCCAATGCGTTTGGGTTCTCCCATCTCTTTTATTGACATTTTGATCCAAATATATTTAGTAGTTGATGAAACTTAAGCCAAAGTTAGCAGCAGATTAAACCGAAGCAAAAGTCCTCCTTGTAAATGCCAAAGTAATTTTATGTTTGTTTTGTATCTAAAAACAAAACAGAGTTATGTCAGATGTAAAATATAAGTGTAGAGCCAGTAGTAGATTAAACCTCGGCAAAATTAATCCCTAAAAATGCCAGGGTAATTTTATGCTTGTTTTGTGTCTAAGAAAAAATCAAGTTATCCCAGCTGTAAAATATGAGGGTGGAGCCAAAGGTGACTAGTATTGAAAATTACACTTTCTCTTTTTCAGGAGAAGTAACAATCCCCCAGGCTCCTCCTGAATTCAAATCAGGTTTTATCGGCATTGTTGGTCGTCCAAATGTCGGTAAATCTACTTTAATGAATCAATTAGTCGGACAAAAAATTGCCATTACCTCACCAGTAGCGCAAACAACACGTAACCGTTTGCGCGGCATTTTAACTACACCAGAGGCGCAGTTAATTTTTGTAGATACGCCAGGAATTCATAAGCCCCATCATCAATTGGGCGAAGTATTGGTGCAAAATGCCAAAATTGCCATTGAATCTGTAGATGTAGTGCTATTTGTGGTAGATGGATCTGTGGCTTGTGGTGCAGGCGATCGCTATATTGCCGAATTGCTCAGTCGTAGCAAAACACCAGTGATTATGGGTGCGAACAAAATCGACCAACAACCGGCCGATTTTCAGTTTCTAGATGATAGTTACGCTCAGATTGCCCAGTCCCATGAATGGGAAATCGTGAAATTTTCTGCCAAGACGAGTGCAGGATTACCGCAACTTCAAGAATTATTAATTGAACATTTAGAAATTGGACCGTTATACTACCCGCCAGATTTGGTAACTGACCAGCCAGAGCGGTTTATTATGGGTGAATTAATCCGAGAACAAATTTTGTTATTGACTCGTGAAGAAGTACCCCATTCAGTAGCGATCGCTATTGACTTAGTAGAAGAAACTCCCACCATTACGCGTGTACTTGCTACCATCAACGTCGAGCGCGATTCCCAAAAAGGTATACTTATTGGCAAAGGCGGAGCAATGCTCAAAGCAATTGGTAGTGAAGCCCGCGAGCAAATTCAAAAGTTAATCGCTGGTAAAGTTTACCTCGAATTGTTTGTCAAAGTCCAGCCAAAATGGCGACAGTCGCGAATAAGTTTAGCAGAGTTAGGCTATCGCGTGGAAGAATAATAATCGGTCATTTGTCATTAGTCATTGGTCACTTGTACTGAGCGACTCGTGCCGAGCATCTCGACTACTTCGACTGCGTTCAGCACAAGTTCGCTCGATGGAACCGGAGCCGAGGTAAGCCATTGGCGCAGCCTCTCCAAGAGTTGTATTAATCATTGGTTATTGGCAAGCAAAAAAAGCAAAAGACAAATGACAAAGGACAAATGACTAATGACTCTTAATTAATAAAAATGTCTTTAGATATTCGCTATCCCTTAAATTTACCCGCTAATGCTCCGCCGTTGCGCGTGTTAATTGTTGAAGATGATCCGATGATGCAACTGGGATTAGAGCAATCGTTAATGGCTCATCCTCAGTTGGAGATTGTTGGACAAGCAGAAGATGGTTATTTGGGAGTCCAAGCAGCACTGCAACTGAAACCCGATTTGGTGGTTATGGATATTGGATTGCCGCGATTAGATGGCATTGCAGCGACACAGCAAATTAAAGCGGCGCTGCCAGCAACTCATGTGGTGATGCTGACATCTCATCAAACCGAGACAGAAATTATTGCCGCACTATCTAGCGGTGCAGATGCGTATTGCATCAAAGGTGCAAGTGTGGAAAGATTGTTAAGTGCGATCGCAGCCGCAGTTGATGGTGCAGCCTATCTCGATCCCCAAATTGCGCGGCGAGTAATTGACAATCTCAAACCACCTACACCCACCAGCAACAACGCCAACTTATCTGGGCGCGAGTTAGAAGTGTTGAAACTCATGGTAGACGGTTTGAGTAACCCAGAGATTGCCGAAAAACTCTATCTCAGTCCCAACACCATCAAAACTCACGTCCGAGGGATTATGAATAAATTAGCAGTGGACGATCGCGTACAAGCAGCAGTTGTAGCACTGCGTTCTGGGTTGGTTTGATATCAGAAGAAATTCAAATCTTTACCACTGAATATCTGGATCAGTGTACGTGACGCTCCCTACTCTGTCTGCAACTTTCAAAATACTAAATTTTTATTTTTGACGCACTTGTACCTTATGGCGATCGTACCTTTGGCTTTGAAGTTTTTACGAATTATTAGACCTATTTACAAGTAGAGGCGTACATATATATGTACGCCTCTAGATCCGATTCATTTGTTGCCAAGATTTTTGAAAGATAGTCTACCTCAATACATTTTAGTTAAAAGAGTTTGAGAATCGATTAGGGTCTAAATCAGTAGGAAATAATAAAATTTCCTTGCCTTCTAAATTTGCCCTGTGGTAAAGCAAAATTGCCTTTTCCAAAGAACAATATTTAATTGGAACCCATCTGTCGCTATAAAAGTAGACAGTTACTCGGCTCATTGCATACTCTTTCAACGGCAGTGGAAGAGACCAGGACGAGTCCAAAGTTTGCACCTTACCTGTTGAGTCCATGCTTTGAACCTCAGTTATTAAGTATATATACTTTCACTCATCAGAATGATTTCAAGTAACTGTCATAAGTAATAACAATCTGCCTTTAAATTGCATCTTTAGGTAAAAGTTAAAATAATTACAACTAACCCAATGACCGCAGAAAAACAACTATTTACCGACCTTAGCGCTAAATGCGATCGCTACTTCTTGCGTGTCAGCAGCTTGAATTATACCTACGCGTAGCCCCCTAGCATAGTCGTTACTGAGATCAGTTTTCCTGTATTCTTGCACTAGTGTTGATGAACTCGTTCCAGTAACCATAACGAAGCGACAGTACCCGCATAGTGAGCAGCAATCCCAGTGATGTCTGCCACAGCCACAAAAATATCCATCGCTCGAATAATGTTATAGGGATTGATAATTGCCACTCCTGGAGGTTGGGATATAGATTTTGCCACTAGCACTAACACGGTTGAGCCAGCACCTAAGAGAGTTAATAATATACCCACTAAACTCACAACTATGCCCAATCGGAGAATTCTAGTTGTATCTCCCTTACTAGGATGCAAAGCTGGATTGGTATTTTCTAAAGCTTTGCCTATGCGAGTGTAACGAAAATCCCAATAGAGACTGAATAACAACAGTACAATCCCGCATACAGCCCAAAATATGCCAATCCCAAGACCAGCATTTTGTTGCTGAACAAATCTACGACCAGTCAAGGCAAACAGCAAAGCTAAGACAGAAACCACTCCAATTGCCAATTGTATCCAGAAAGTAATCCAGCCTGTAAGGCGAATAGTATTACCAATTCCTCTAGTTTCTGGTGCTAGCAGTCGTGCTTCTGATTCAGTTTGCATATCAATCACCATTAAATCTTAAATCTAATTACCTTAATCCCCCTACTGCCAAGATTATTTCTCCGATTCGCCCCATACACCCACCCCTAGACATAATCATCTTAAAATCTTGGGGAATAAATGGAGAGCAGAAGGAGCAGGAGAAGTGAAGGAGAAGAATTAATAACCAATGCCCATAATTTAAAATCCTGCCAAACGATGAAAAGTTTTCAAACTCAGGGACGATGAAAAATTAGCAATTAAATTGACAAAATCACACTATAAAGAGTGATATTAAGCGATAGATAGCGCTTGTAAAGGACTAACGGGCATGATTAAATCTTGGATGGTGATTGGGGGTGTTGCTTTCTTAGTTGCTTTAGCAGCAAACGTGATTACACCTAGCGATCGCCAGTGGTTCAAGCGCTTACAACGACCGAGATGGCTCACTTTTGAGGGTGCGATTCCAATTATCTGGACTGTTATATTTATTTGCGGTGCTTGGTCAGCTTATATTGTCTGGGAAAAAGACCCAGGAAGCACCTCAACCTGGTTAATTATGGGTTTATATCTACTTTTAGAAATTGTAACCATTGCCTATACACCTGTAATGTTTAGGCTTCGCAGTCTAAAAGTGGGCACAATTCTTGGTGCCACAGGTTTCCTCATTTGTATTTTGTTGATACTTGCAGTCTTAGGTTTTTCTGGTTGGGCAGCACTATTACTAGTTCCTTATTTGCTCTGGAGTCCCATTGGTACTTATACTACTTGGCAGATGATTAGTCTCAATCCTCAAGATGCCTAAGATTCGCACCAGCGAATGATTCAACATATAGCCTAAATTGCCAAACTTGCAGTGTATGACTTGACAAAATACACAAAACTTGAGTGCATTATGATTCCATCTTGGATAATAATTGGGGCTATAACTTTCTTCATCGCCCTTGGTAGTTTCTTGATCACGCCGCGTGATGTTAAATGGTTTGCAAAGTTAAGTCGCCCTCGCTGGCTAGTTTTTGAGCCGCTGATTCCGCTCATCTGGACTGTGATTTTTATTTGCGGTGCAGCTTCAGCTTATATTGTCTGGGAAAAAAATCCAGGAGGCCTAATTACTTGGCTACTAATGGCTTTGTACCTCTTGGTGGAAATTATCACCGTGGCCTACATACCTATAATGTTGAGGTTTCGCAGTCTCAAAGCTGGGGAAATTCTTGGGCTAATCGGTTTGATTTCAGGCGTTGTCCTGGCAATCTGCATTTTGCCGATTTCTCCAATGGCAGCGCTGTTACTCCTTCCTTATCTAGTTTGGACTCCCATTGGTACTTACACCACTGACGAGTTAAAGGAACTGAACCCTCAAGATGCATAACGCATTTATACAAGACGCCCATAACTTGCTGTGACAGGATTGGCTGGATTAGATTGATTATTCAGCCAAGCCCACATTTGATCGCCAACAGAAAAATGCCACCACTCTCTGGGATTGCGTTGAAAGCCGGCTTTTAACATTACATCTTGCAATAGCTGACGGTGAGCATGATACTTTTGTGTTTCTGAGTTGTCACTATTGGCATAATAATCGGGATGCGATCGCTCGGACATTTCATCAATGGGCGAACCCATATTCACTATTTGCCCTGCATTATCTACTAGCGTCACATCCACCGCAGCCCCCGTACTATGAGGAGGGGGAGTTTTTTCATCCAAACTTGGTGCAGCCCAAATTGCATAAACCGCTTCCCAAATCTCTTGGCGTTGGTTTGGTGATAACTCCACCTCAGTCAATCCCCTATCCTGCACTGCTTGGGCGAAGCTGTAATCTACCATAAACTGCTGAACTGCTACTGGGCGATAGGCATCAAAAATTTGGATCCGCCAGTTAGGATGCAAAACATCAAGATAATTTTGCGCTTGGATCAAATTTTCAATAACGCTTTGACGGAGATAATAGGGAGAGCGATCGCCATAAGGTGCACCTAATTTTTCATAAGGATGGGGAAATTCAACCGCGAACAATTTTAAAGGAATCGCTATTATCGGTTCACCACACTCAAAAATTGGGATTTGATGATAAGGTCTCATCTAGTCAGCCACAGAGAATTTACGGATTTTAACGCAAGCATAGCATTCTTAGGACTTACGCAGAAGAGACCCCCCAACCCCCTTAAGAAAGTGGCTTAGGAGAGATCGAGGTTTTAAGCTTTGATTGCCTAAATATAGTTTTGCGTAAAAGCATAGCGTTTTCAACACAGAGGAACGCATTAAGATTGCAGCCGTCGCATTGGCATTGTAAGAGGACGCATTAAGATTGCAGCCGTCGCATTGGCATTGTAGCGGGACGCATTAAGATTGCAGCCATCGCATTGGCATTGTAAGAGGACGCATTAAAATTGCAGCCGACGTATTGGTATTGTAGCGGGACACATTAAGATTGCAGCCGTCGCATTGGCATTGTAGGGTATTGCCAAATTTAATTCGCTACAAATTAATGAAATGCTCTACTAAGTCTTGATTTTGTCTATAGGATTAGACTCTACCTTAATTCTGTACTGTTTCCTTTGCGTCCTTGCGCTTTGTTTCTCCAAAAATGCTCAATCAAAACCAAACACCTTTATTAGATGCTTTAAAAGCCAATACAGCAAGACCCCATGCGCCTTTTTACACTCCAGGACATAAACAAGGTGAGGGAATTTCTCAACCCTTGGCTGACTTATTTGGTAAAGCTGTCTTTCGCGCTGATTTAACCGAATTAGCAGATTTAGATAATCTTTTTGCACCCCAAGGCGTTATTCAAGAAGCACAACAACTGGCAGCTGAGGCATTTGGCGCTTCGCAAACATGGTTTCTTGTCAATGGTTCTACCTGTGGGATTGAAGCGGCAATTCTCGCTACCTGTGGGACAGGCGATAAAATCATTTTGCCTCGAAATGTGCATTCTTCTGCGATCGCTGGTTTAATTCTCTCCGGTGCAATACCAATTTTTCTCAATCCTGAATACGATCCAGTTTTAGATATTGCTCACAGCATCACGCCCAATGCTGTAGAATCTGCACTCCAACAACATCCAGACGCCAAAGCAGTGTTGACAGTTTACCCGACATATTACGGCGTTTGTGGAGATTTGAGTGCGATCGCCAGCATTACACATCAATATAATATTCCTCTACTTGTAGATGAGGCACACGGCGCACACTTTGCCTTTCATTCAGAATTACCCACTCCAGCTTTAGTCGCAGGTGCCGATTTAACTGTACAATCCATCCACAAAGTACTCGGTGCAATGACACAGGCATCAATGCTGCACGTTCAAGGTAACAGGATAGATTGCGATCGCATCAGTAAAGCTTTGCAACTCGTACAATCTACCAGTCCTAGTTATTTACTTTTAGCTTCTTTAGATGCAGCGCGTCAGCAAATGGCACTCTATGGAAAAATGCTGATGTCTCGCACTTTGCAACTTGCTGATGAAGCTAGAACAAAAATCAGTCAAATTCCTGGATTATCTGTTTTACAAATTCTGAGCAAGCCTTCTGAAGCGGGGTTGGGGGGATCTCCCGGCTTTGTGGCTTTAGATAAAACGCGACTAACTGTCACTGTTTCTGGTTTAGGCTTAACCGGATTTGAGGCAGATGAAATTCTTGATGAAAAATTTGCTGTCACTGCTGAATTCGCCTCACTACAACATCTCACTTTTATCATTAGTTTGGGCAACACCCCAGCCGATATTGAGCAATTAGTGCAAGGATTTACCGCCCTTGCCAAAGAATATCGCCGAACCAACTTGGCTGTTAAAAGACATATTTGGCAGGATCTTTTCACTACACAGTGTCATGCTTTATGTTGTTCTCCCCGTGAAGCTTTTTTTGCTGTCAGTGAAATACTACCTTTGATACAGACTAGTAAACGCATCTGTGCCGAAATCGTCTGTCCCTATCCCCCAGGAATTCCTGTATTAATGCCGGGAGAAGTCATCACCAAACCTGTCCTTGACTATCTGCAACAAATTCAGGCGATGGGAGGATTTATCAGCGGTTGCAATGACACAAGCCTCAAAACTTTGAAAGTGGTGAAGATTTGATTTGTCTCCACCAATGACTAGCAAAAATCGACTTTCTCCATTTTGAATTTTGAATTACTTATTTCCTTGCTCTCCACCTTCTACAATAAAGATAGACTTTATTGAGATTTGTATAGTTGGGGATAAGCTGTCATGGCTCCCGCCGTTTTAATTCAAAATCTGCAAAAACGCTACGGCACGGTAGTTGCCGTCCAAGATGTTTCCTTTCAGGTAGAATCAGGAGAAATCTTTGGTTTATTGGGCCCCAACGGTGCTGGTAAAACTACTACCTTGCGTGCCTTGTGTACACTTACCACACCGGATGCTGGCAAAATCGAAGTATCTGGCATTTCTGTGTTAGATAATCCGAGAGTGGCAAGACAAAGACTAGGCTATGTAGCTCAGGAAGTCGCTATAGATAAGGTGCTGACTGGAAAAGAACTGCTGCAATTGCAAGCTGCACTTTATCATCTCCCAGGCGCAGTAGCCAAACAGCGTATTGAGACGGTATTAGATTTACTCGGTTTGCAAGAATACGCCAACAAAAAGACAGGAACCTACTCAGGCGGTTTACGCAAGCGCCTAGACTTGGCTGCTGGGTTGCTCCATGCACCGGATGTTTTGGTATTGGATGAGCCAACTGTCGGACTTGACATAGAAACCCGTTTTGTGGTCTGGGATTTCCTGCGAAAATTACGCGCCTCTGGAACGACGGTAGTAATTACCAGCCATTATCTAGAAGAGATTGATGCCTTAGCGGATCGCGTGGCAATTATAGATCGCGGCGTTGTGATTGCCACTGGCACACCTTCGCAATTGAAAGATCAAGTAGGGGGCGATCGCATCACGTTGCGAATCCGCGAGTTTTCCCCCATTGAGGAAGCAGAAATTGCCAAAAACCTGTTGCAAACTTTGCCATTTGTGCAAGAAGCGATTATCAACAGCGCTCAAGGTAATTCCCTCAACTTGGTGGTGACACCTCAGAACGATGTTCTGATTAACATACAGCAATCGCTGAATACCGCTGGCTTGCCCATATTTGGCATTGCCCAATCTCGCCCCAGTCTCGATGACGTTTACCTCGCCGCGACAGGACGCACCTTGTTGGATGCAGAACTCGCAGCCGTTGCTACCCGCGATCCCAAAGCTGAGAAAAAGCAGAATATGAGATAGGGAATGGGGCATAGGGTATGGAGCAGGGGGGCAGGGGGCAGGGGGCAAGCGGGAGAATAAAAAATTACCTCTTTCTCCTCTGCTCCAAGCTTTGTGCCCCTCTGCCTCTTTCCAATCCCCAATCTAAAATTCAAAATCCAAAATCCAAAATTGCTATGAGTGTTACTCCTAAATCTGATATCAATTGGCAGCCTCTAGTATTGCCACAAGCAGATGTTAATGCTGCACCTAACTTTTTCGGTGAATTGGTACAAGAGACGTTGGCTTTAACTCGTCGCTTGTTTATTCAGTTGCAACGCCGTCCCTCATCTTTAGTTGCCGGAATTATTCAGCCAGTGATGTGGTTGATACTATTTGGTGCTTTGTTCCAAAATGCTCCCACAGGTATATTTGGCAACACAACCAATTACGGTCAATTTTTGGCTGCCGGCATAATTGTGTTTACAGCTTTTGCTGGGGCACTGAATGCTGGTTTGCCCGTAATGTTTGACCGCGAATTCGGCTTTTTGAATCGTTTGCTGGTAGCACCGTTAGCATCACGGTTTTCCATTGTCTTTGCCTCAGCCATCTTCATCATCAGCCAAAGTTTGCTGCAAGCAGCGGTGATTGTAGCGGCAGCAGCATTCTTAGGGGCTGGACTACCAGATGCAGCTGGTTTAAGTGCGATCGCTCTAATTGTCTTTCTTTTAGCTTTGGGTGTGACAGCCATCTCCCTCGGTTTAGCTTTTGCTCTACCCGGACACATTGAATTGATTGCAGTGATTTTCGTCACTAACCTGCCATTATTGTTTGCTAGTACGGCTTTAGCACCTCTATCCTTTATGCCTCAGTGGTTACAGGTTATCGCTACGCTAAATCCCCTTAGCTATGCGATCGAACCAATTCGCTATCTCTATCTCCACAGTAGTTGGGGATTAAGTAGTGTAGTGATGCAGGCTCCTTGGGGTGATGTTACCTTTGGGGGAGCGTTGCTGGTGTTATTTGGCTTTGCCCTTGTCGCCTTACTAAGTATTCAACCACAACTGCGTCGGACTCTTGCTTAAGATAAAATAGATCAATTTTAGGGTCAAAATCCCATGAAAAAATCATTTTTACAAATTACTAGACTCTTTGTCGCTACTGCGGCCGGAATTAGCTTTGCGTCTTTGCTCATGGCTCAACCTAGTTCGGCTCAAGTCAGCAGCCCAGCAGATGCTTTTCCTAGTAACAGTACAACAGACCAAAATACCGATCCATTTTCTCGGACGAACTCAGATAATTTCAATATGTTTGACCTGATTCATCGGGCAAATTTCGGGACTCTCAACTGGAATTCTGACCAACAGAACGAACAACTAGACTCAGCAGCAGCAGCCTTTAAAGCAAGGCAACAAAGACTAATTCAAGGTCAACAAGCAACTCCCAGTTTGCCATTGGTTACACCACAATCAGTTACACCAGCTTCAGTTACACCACCATCAGGTAACTGAATTCAAACAAAGAACCCCAAGCCGTAGAGGCTTGGGGCTGAGACTATTTAAAAAATCTTTAGTTATCAGGTAAAAAACTACAGCCCAAGTGCAGCTAAAACATCGCTAGCATGGGTAGTGGTATTTACACTCGTGTCAACATGGGTAATTTTGCCGCTGGGGTCAATTACGTAGGTGACGCGCTTGGCATAACCGCCGCCATCCACATCGAAAGCTTTAATGAGGGATTTGTCGGTGTCAGCCAGTAGGGGAAAATTCAAATTATATTTTTGGGTGAATGCCTGATGGGAGACTTCATCATCTGCACTGACTCCCAAGATTACAATATCTTTACCTTGATATTGAGACTGAGCATCCCGAAAACTACAAGCTTGTTTGGTGCAGCCTGGCGTGTCATCTTTAGGGTAAAAATACAAAACTACTGTCTTCCCGGCAAAATCAGATAATGAGACTGTGTTGCCGTTTGTATCTTTGGCGGTAAATGCAGGTGCATCCGTACCAACTGCTAGAGGCATAATTAACCTTTCCTGTTTCAGATTGTTGATGCACTTGAAATTTTACATTAATTTATAATGATTAAATATAATTACTAAAAAATAGCATAACTATACTTTAGGTAACTAATTTTGGTTAAATGAGGTAGTTTGTACAAGAAAAAATATATTCTTAAATTAATCTTTATTACAAGAAAAATTTCTCCCGATATACAATGCCTGCTGTTGATTCCCAAAACCCAAATATTTTTGTCTATCCTCGGAGCACAGTAGAAAGAGCCGAGCGATCGCTAGTGTGTTCACCCTTTAAGTTATCTTTATTTGAAGTGATGGGACATCAGAGTGTTTCATTAACTGCGATCGCCCTGGAAAATGGACTCAAGCAGGGCTATACTAAGCGCCCTTTATCAGAATTAGCCTGTGACAACGCTTTAGGCTGGCTGATCCAAGTAGGTGTATTGCGGCGAGAAGTCGATGGCCAGGGAATTACAGATAGTTTTCGCCTCACTCCTTTGGGACGCCAGTTAGTGGAACAATATCAAGGAAAAAATTGGCGGACTCCTTCATGGCGCGATCGTTTATCCGATGCTGTGATTCGTTGGTTGCGGATACCCTTTTAGAATAAAAGACCAAAGAGTTAGGATTAGGGAATCAAAGGGAACAATATATACGGAAACATCACATCTATTCATGAAGTCTTTACCATAATCATTTGACTGAAATTTGTGATGGTGCATTGGGCACTTGTACTGAGCGACTCGTGCCGAGCGAAGCCGAGATAAGCCGAAGTATTGAGCATTGAGCATTCGGAAAAGGCAGAGGGGTAGAGAGCAGGCTTGCCGTGAGCGTAGCCGAACGGGAGCAGAGGGAAAAGAGGTAATTTTGTATTCTCCCCCTTGCCCCCTGCTTCTCCCCCTGCTCCCCTGTTGTTCGCTCCTAAAATTTCATCCTGTATCTTGAAAAACTAAGTGATAGCAACTATGAAATCAATTATGGTAGTGGGGACAACATCCCATGCAGGGAAATCACTTTTAACTACAGCTATTTGTCGCATTCTGTCGCGGCGTGGCTGGCGAGTGGCTCCCTTTAAAGGTCAAAATATGGCTTTAAATGCTTATGTCACTGCCAGTGGTGGAGAAATTGGCTATGCCCAAGCAGTACAAGCTTGGGCGGCGGGAGTCGTGCCTTGGGTAGAAATGAACCCAATTTTACTCAAACCCCAAGGGGATATGACTTCCCAAGTAATTATTAAAGGCAGGTCTGTTGGCAAAGTGAGTGCCTCAGATTACTACGAGCAATATTTTGAACTGGGGTGGCGGACAATTGAAGAATCACTACAGCATTTAGGAACAGAATTTGACTTGCTGGTTTGTGAAGGTGCTGGTAGTCCCGCAGAGATTAACCTCAAGCACCGCGACTTAACTAATATGCGGGTGGCAAAATATTTGAATGCGCCAACAATATTAGTAGTTGATATTGATCGGGGTGGTGCTTTTGCCCATGTGGTAGGAACCCTAGAGTTATTGGAACCGGATGAACGCGCCTTAATAAAGGGTGTAGTAATTAATAAGTTCCGAGGACAGCGATCGCTCCTAGATCCAGGGATAAAATGGTTAGAAGAACGCACGGGTATCCCCGTTATCGGTGTTATACCTTACTTACAAGAAGTTTTTCCAGCAGAGGATTCCCTTGATCTGCTAGAACGTCAATCGTCGTCGAATAAAGTCCAAACCGACCTCAACATTGCCGTCATCCGCTTACCAAGAATTGCCAATTTCACTGACTTTGACCCACTAGAATCAGAAAGTACAGTTTCAGTGAAATACCTTAGTCCTAAGCAAGATTTAGGACATCCTGATGCCGTGATTATTCCAGGTACAAAAACCACAGTTGCTGATTTGCTACTGCTGCAAAAAAGCGGTATGGCAGAAGCTATCCAAAACTATGCTGCTTCTGGTGGAACGGTTTTAGGTATCTGTGGTGGTTATCAAATGCTTGGTCAAATCATCGCCGATCCAGAAGGGATAGAGGGACAAGCCGGCAGATTTCAAGGGTTAAATCTTTTACCAATCAGAACTGTAATTACAGGACAAAAAATCGCCCGCCAGCGCCAAGTTAGCTCAAATTATCCGCAACAGGGCTTGCCAGTCAATGGTTTTGAAATTCACCAAGGGCGATCGCGCATCGAACAGCAAGGCATAGATCCCCAATCCTACCATGCACTATTTGACGATATTAATTTAGGATTAGTGGATAGTTGTCAATCGGTGTGGGGAAGTTACCTCCACGGGCTTTTTGATAATGGGCCTTGGCGACGGGCTTGGTTAAATCGCCTCCGTCAACAGCGGGGTTTAAAATCTTTGCCCACTGGTGTTGCTAACTACCGAGAACAGCGAGAGCAAATTTTGGATTCTTTAGCCACTGAAGTTGAAAGTCATTTAGACTTAAGTCTGTTTTTGTCTTAAGCTAAAATGCGTTGAAATGTCATTAGTCATTAGTCATTTGTCATTTGCAAATGACCAATGACAAAGGATAATTCTTACGAGTCAATACTAAATTAAATGCGTAACATTGATGATTGTCCGTGTCCGCTTTTTACCAGATGATGTCACAGTAGATGCCGAAGTGGGAGAAGCCCTCTTAGATGTAGCAGACCGGGCTGGGGTATTTATACCCACCGGTTGTCTCATGGGGTCTTGTCACGCTTGCACCGTCGAATTAGAGGATGGAGAGATCATCCGCGCTTGTATCACAGCAGTACCGCCACGCGAGGAATTGACGATTAATTTGTTTAGCGACCCAACTTGGTAGTTTTTTAACCCTCTAAGTTCAAAATGTCAGACGAAGAAGTAGAGGAGAACAAACAAGATGAGTAAGCTTAAATACCAAATGGTTATTCAGTGGTCTGAGGAAGATGATTGCTTTTTAGTAGGATTCCCTGATTTTCCAAGACAACGCTGGCGGACTCACGGAGATACTTACGAGTTAGCTGTGGCAAATGGAATTGAAGCCTTAGAGTCCCTAATTATTGCCTACGAAGCTGTAGGTGATCCACTTCCAGAACCAACAGTAAGTAGGGTGCGTTAACGCAATTTACTAGGTGGTAACTAATACTGCACAATTTGTGCGATCGCGGGTTATTATTGGTTTAAAATAGTATTTTTACGTATTATTACTGTGCTTTTTATTGTTATAAATTTGTATATTCATCCATGAGTGTGCGCCTGAAATATAAAGTCGGGCGATTGCACTTGGTAGTTCTTACTAGCCTCAAAAATTGCCAAAACCATTGATTATCTTTGAGGGTTAGGGACAAGTGAAGAGTTCCAGTACACCTGTAAAATTATTTGAAGAATTTATTATGATTCAAAAACAGAAATTTCAGAGTTTTAATCATACAGAGAAGCTAGTCAATAATTATAGTTTCCAGATTGGCGAAATTATCGCAGGAAAAATAGTGTTTTTTGAGATCCTTCCTCTCGTATCTCCAGGACTGCCTGATAAATTTGTAGAAAACAACTCTGAAGTTAGGTTGGAGGGAAGAGTTCATAAAGTTAATAATACAGGTGAGGTTGTCTCAGTTACTTTGTTAACAGAAATTAATCTTCCTTCAAATGATGCAATGGCTTACAAGAAAGGTGATGTAATCAGTCTAGATAATATGAAATCTTACTCTATTTCACTAGTGGAATAGTCAAATCTAAAAGTGAAGTCATTCTTAGTTATTAAGGTTAATATGCCAAACAAGATTTTGTGTATGCTAAAAAATTTGTAGATAGTCGAACTCGCAACAAGTGTCGATGATCGCATCTCCTCCAATCCTTAAAAAATCCATATTTCCTTATCAGACAGCAAGAAACTTTTACACCCTGTTTCCCACTGCCTGTTTTTGCTATCTATATCAATTAGATTTAACATTCAGCGCGTATTCTTTGAACCTTTCCAAATCAGCTTGAATCGTCGATTCAACTATCCGTCCCAAAAACAAGTTATCCATAATTTTGCCAATAATGCCGGGGATGGCATAGGAAATGGTCATTTTGACAACGCTACTACCGTGGCGATCGTAAAAGCGAATCGCTCCCTGATTCGGCAAACCATCAATCGATTCCCATTGGATAATTTGGTTGGGGACAACTTTGAGAATTCGGGATTTCCAATTAAATTCTAGACTGCCAGTCTTTAATTTCCAAAGAGATATATCTGGATTATCTGGCGGAATTTTCACCGAATCAATCCACTTCATCCACCGAGGCATTTGCTCCAAATCAGACCAGAGGCTCCATACTAAATCTATGGGAACTTCTACTTCTACCTGCACAGTATGCTCTAACCAATCTGACATTCTCTCTTCTTCCTTCGCGTCCTACTTTTCGAGAAGCCACTTCATGCCTACGCGTCCTTTGCGGTAGCCTGCGGCAAGTCATTGCGTGTCTACTTCTTCAAACTCTCCAAAATCACTTTTGCCGCACGCCGTCCAGAAATAGTCGCTCCTTCCATACTGTCGATGTAGTCTTGCTGAGTATAACTCCCTGCGAGGAAGAAATTCTCTACAGGTGTTTTTTGGTTGGGACGGTACGCATCCATCCCTGGCGCTTCTCGGTAGAGAGACTGAGCCAGTTTTACCACACTGTACCAAGTCATATTTAGCTCCCGCGACGAGGGAAACAGTTCATGAACTTGCTTAAGAACATGCTGTGCGATCGCTTCATTACTTTGTGCAATAAATGGATCTCCCGGTGTCAGCACTAGCTGTAACAACGATCCCTGTCCTGGGCGATAATAATCAGCAGGGCTAGTCAACGCCAAATCGGCAAAACAAGAAAAGTCAGCATCGGCAGTGTAAAGTAAATTATCGATTCCAGCCGCATGATTTAGCTGTTTACGTTGCTCTCCATCGTTCAGTTCCGTTACCCAACCATCGAAGCGTAACTGCACTGTAGCCACTGGCACTGCATCCAGTTTGTAAATATTGTCAAATTCTGACCACTTACGCCACTCGTGAGGTAGGATGCGTTGAATTCCTGGAACGTCACAGGCAAAAACGTAAGCATCAGCGGTGATAGTCTCTACTGTATCACCTTGGGCAACTACTATACCAGTGACGCGGGTTTGTTCCTCTAACTCAGTAAACTGAATTTCCCGAACTTGCCGACGCGTGTAAACTTTGGTGCCTCTAACATCCAGATATTCCAGAATCGGCTTATGTAAATACTCAGATGGAGAACCTTCCAGCATTCGCAAAACTGAGGCTTCAGTTCTGACTGCAAATAGCTGGAATATCGTTAACATACAACGGGCAGACATATTTTCGCAATCAATAAATCCCAATGCGTAGGCAATAGGGTTCCACATACGCTTGATGCTGCCATTACTCCCACCGTGACTGCGAAACCAGTCGGCAAAGCTAATTTTATCTAATTTGCGGATGGTTTTCATCGCTCCGTTAAAGTCTACCAATCCGCGAACTATGGGACTAGTACCCAAAGCGATCGCATTTTGCAATTTATCCTGCAACGATAGTTGGGAAGTAGTGAAAAATGCTTTTAAGCCATTGAAAGGCGCACCTGTAAGAAAGCGAAAATCTAAAGCACCAGTCTGGCCCCCTTTATTAATAAAAGTGTGGGTATGTTCCTTGAGGCGTAAGTTTTCTAACACCCCCACTTTTTTCATCAAGTCAAATAGTTGGTAGTAGCACCCGAAAAATACATGCAACCCCATTTCTAGATGGTTGCCATCTTCATCAACCCAACTGCCAACTTTACCACCCACAAACGGACGAGACTCAAAAATCTCTATTTCACAACCAGCATCTGCTAGATCCACTGCGGTTGCTAGTCCAGCCAGTCCCGCACCTACGATTGCAACGCGCATTCCGTTGTTCCTTTTCAGTTTCTTTACAGATTGTAACTGGGTTGGTGTCGGAATTTGCTACTTAATATCAACTGTACCAGCATATTAAGGTATGGCAATGTCGATGCTAAAATCTCTTTGATCGCTTCTTTTAGTCCTGGCAAATGACCAGACGCGTTTTTCTCGCGTCTGTATCAGCTAGACAAACTCTTGTCCATAGCAGCAGACTCAAAAAATTATCATAGCTATTTTTTGGTGGCAAAGCAGTTATCTGGAATAAGTCATGAAAGCATCTTCTTACTTGTTTCCATCTTTGCTGTCATCGGAGACAGGCAAACTTCTAATCAGTTCACGAATCACATCGGTTGCGGGTCTACCTGTTTGTTGACAATATTTTTCTAGTTTTTCCGCTTCCTGTGTTGCGAGATTGACTGTTATGCGTTTAACGGCCCATTTTTTATTTGTCATTATCATGCTATCTGCTGTATATTTAGATTGTCGAAAAAGTCTAAGTAATGAGGGAACCGATAAGATTATCAGAGTTGGTCTCAGGAAACAAGTAATACCATTAATATTAAAAATGTTTGTTTTGTCAAAGTATTTATCATTTTCTAAAGAAATCAAAAAACTACACTTTATTTGTTACTATTGTGACAGTAGAAAATGCACATAGTTGCTTTTGAAGATAATAACCCCACTAACAGCATGAGTAAAGCCTCATAATGAAATTTGATAAATGAATTTGAGACACCTACTGTTTACTTAAATAAAGATTTCCAAAGTTATTCTTCGTTAAAAGCATTTGACCTTCTCTTTGAACCAAGTTTGGTAAATCCAGTTTGAGAGAACATCTAGTACAACACTAGAAAATAAAGCTTTAGAATTATCATGATGCTGAAATGCTTGCTGAGAGGTGGGTTGGAGTGGTGTGTATAGATCGTGAATAATCACTTAAAGTAGGCAAATAAGCGATCGCTCTAGAACAAACACCCATCTGCACCCATTAATGTAACCAAGAAGTTAAGAGCTACTTGAACATTTATGAATTTTGGCTTACCTTGATCAAGCTGATTGCTTTTCCGTGCCAATATAGTAGCTGAAAAAAAGGGGATAAGGCTCAGGAGACTGAGTGTAAATAGCCAATATATTGGTAAATTTTGACAGTATCATCTGTAATTTCACACAGATGAATTAGTCCGTAATAGATGTGATGTTACTTGAGTGTTGTGGATAATAATATTTTAGTTTTGTTTCATACTTTTACACTAACTTCCTGTAAAGATACAATGAATTTTTGCATATTTTTTATCCTCCCTCTAGCGATATAGTTTGCTTTCACTCCAGCGTTTTATCCTTTGTTAGTATTCATCTATCTTGAGGTTAGATAAATTATTTTTAGCCAACTATGGTGCTAAATTTTTGACACTAAATCTTCTTCTCCGATTTAAGCTAAGAGATAAATTCCTGGCAATAAAATATTGATTTACAACTATTTATTATTCGGTAGCTATACCTAGAAAAATACTTGTATGCTTCAATATTTTTTAGTGATGTGTTCATTATATCCATTATTTACGCACTTTAAATAATCTTCATTTAGACACTAAATAAGCTAATTTTCATCCTTTATAAAAAAATTACAAAGGAAAAGATATACTTTTGAACTTTTGCTTAATCATATTGATATATAACAAGATGCTAAACTCAAAAACTTGTTAAAAAAAAGATTCCGATATCTAAGTGCATCAGCTAGGTTTGATTAAACCAAACTTTGCAGATAATTATTGAGTAGCATGTAGTTATTTATACTGATAAAAATTAAATAAAATAACTCAAAAACTGTAAGAATACAGGTACTTCATGAAATTGAGGTAAAGTTAACTTCTAATCATTGGCTGCCTATAAGTATTGACATATACATGAATATAGATTGCGAAGTCCCGCGGACTGAGAAATACGTGAATAGAGAAGTATGAAGAGTGTTGAGCAGAGGTGGAGACACTCCACCTCTGCTCAAAAGTCCTCCTACAAGGGATGGAGGATATACAAATGCGAAAATCCTGAGTACTTTTTACTTCACTCAACACTCAGTTGGTAAAGAGAAGAGGAATAAACGTTAAAAGATAAAGCCTTATCCTTTTCCGTTCCTAAATGCAGTTTCAGTCAATATGCAAATCAAATACATATTGACTTAATTTCTCATATTCACAATTTGAGATTAAGGATTGTAGGAATTCGTGCAACTATTCAAATTTAAGTTGGGGCATCAGTTGGAGAGTACCAATACCTAAATCTTTAGGTGAAAGCGATCGCGCTTCAAACAAAGCCATCATATCTCGTAACTGAGGATTGCCACGGGAGGCTCCCGTTAGTCCTTTGGCAATGATTAAGCCACAGTAGCCCTTAGTGTTCTTACACCGCTGATTCCATTTTTTTCGGGCTTCTACATGAATAGGATCTTCATCTAAAAATTCACCGAATAGGAACAATTCGCCATTTTGAGTTTGCAATAAACCTAAATCGTAGCGATCGCCATCGAAGGGGTCGGCACCTGGATTAAAGCAAATTGCTTTGAGTCCGCCTGCGGCTTCAATTCTTTCAATTACAGTCTTAGCCTTGGGCCGGGAAGTTTGAATTAAAATTACCGGCAAACCGTCACCCACTTGTTTGATTTCACCAGCCTTATGGTAGCTGACCCCCTTCCTGAGGTACTCCAACATTTCCCAAGACACCACACCTAAGCTAAGAAAAGAGTCTTCTGGTATCAAGTCATCTTGCAATGATTGGAACTTCGGGGAGTCAAGGTTCCCAATTTCTTGAGCATCGACACCAAAGCCTGCCATTTCCTCTAATTCTGCTGCTAACTGCGGCATGGTAGAGACTGTCACAGCCACAGATTTAGTTGATTCTTCCGACTGCGGCAGAGAAATGCGATAGCGACGGCTGAGGGTAGGGAAGATATCCTCATGAAGCTGGCGACGGTGATCGCGAATAAAGCGGCTCAGGCTTTCGATCGCAACGAAGATTACTAGTGCTTCTTCGTCATACAAAACAGACCGCAGTCCTTCTAAGGGGTGGATATTACCAAAAGTGGGGTCAATTTCTGATAATGGCAAATCCGCCAAATTACCTGCTTCCTCCTCATCTTCATCGGTTTCGTCAGTACTTTCAAAAGTGAGAAACAGGCAATCTTGCTTGAGGAACGCTTCTTCTAGGTGCTCCGTTGATTCTTCATCTCTTAAAACTGCGGCGCGAAACCGTTTTAAAGACTCTTCAGAGCGATAAAACAAAATCCCATACTCCATTCCCAGCATTCCCATAACTGAGGCGTAGAGTGTGCCAACATCCCACTTATTAATCTCGATTGACAAAATTTGCTGTTCTTCCAAAAATTCCCAAGGTGCTGCTTGCCAAATTGCAAATGCTTTCTCTCGCAAGATTTGTGCATACTGTGGAGGTAAATCGGGGGTTTGACTATCAAGGATGTCGGCGAACCCGCGAAATAGTTCGTCAATTAAAGGTAGTTCTGGGGCGTAGTCAATGGCGATATCCAAATCTTGTAGCACCCCCCGCAGGTAAAATTGGATCTCCCGGTCTTTGACTACAATTCTTTGGGGTCTGGCAGGTCTTGCCGGACTCTGGGGATGCTCCATTGCTTGCATTAAGGTGCGAACTATTGCTTCTGGGCCGATATCTGAAGCTACCACGTCCATTCCTCGAACAACACCTTGAGAGTAATCTACCCAAAGAATGCATTCTCCCTTTGCCTCTGAATCTGAGTGCTGGTTTGGTGATGACAACGGACGGCGATCGCCCTCCCATACAGAAGGAATTTGAGTTAATTTCTTTAACCGACGACTGGTAGAGCGATTAAAACTTGTCATAGAGTAAGTTAATCAAAAGAAGCAATTTGGAAGTAAACTTTGGGGGATAGCTAGCCTCGGATTAAGTTTTTATGGCTGCACCTGAAGGGTGGTTGCTTCTGTTGCTGCCGCAAGGCTTGAACTTCAAAAATACCGAATCTATAAATACACTGAAGTCTCTCAATTCTAGAATAAAAATCTTTGGCTGCTTTTGACGGTGTGTTTACAATTTGGCATCTAACGACATCTAAGCCGCTAGAATGAATACAAAAACACCAAGGGCAACCCAGAGGCATTAACAAGCTGATATAGGGTAAATCTTAGACTAATTAAGGAGTTGAAAAAGCAGATGACACAAGCAATTCAGCCTCAACAACGCGGAATTCTGTTGAGCGAAGCCGCATTGCACCAGGTAAAATCCCTCCGGGACAAGCAAGGCACAGACTTCTGCTTACGGGTAGGAGTTCGTCAGGGTGGCTGTTCTGGGATGTCTTACATGATGGACTTTGAAGACACTAGCAAGATCACCCCGCAGGATGAAGTTTTTGACTATGATGGCTTCAAAATTGTCAGCGATCGCAAGAGTCTGTTATATCTCTACGGCTTAATGCTCGATTATAGCGATGCCATGATTGGCGGTGGCTTTCAATTCACTAACCCCAATGCCAACCAAACTTGCGGTTGCGGCAAGTCATTTGGGGTGTAATATTGTCATTTGTCATTTGTCCGTCGTCATTTGTCGTTTATCATTTGCAGTTGCCTAATGACCAATGACTAATGACCAATGACCAATGACCAATGACCAATGACCAATGACTCATGACTCATGACTAATACAGTTGAATCCCTGTTTGATACAGGTTTAGAACGCTATAAAGCTGGAGAAGCAGTAGATTCTTTAATCCCTGTGTTTAAAGAAGTGTGCGATCGCGCTCCTAAAACTAGTGCTGCTTGGATTTGTTTGGCGTGGTTGTATCTACTAGATAACAAACCCAACTTGGCTTACAAAGCTGCACAGAAGGCAGTCAAGTTAAACCCACAAGATCCACAGGCTAGAGTAAATCTCGCTTTAGCAATGCTGGAAACAGGTCAAAAAGGTTTGCGAGAACACATTGACATTGCACAACAGTTAATTTTTGTCAATGAAGAATGGAGTGATGAAATAAAAAATAGTATTGAAGACGGTTTAAGTAGAAAACCAGATTGGCAGAGTTTGATAAAAGTCAAAAATTGGTTGTTTGAAAAGTAGAGGATGGAGAGTGGGGAGTAAGGAATAGAAAAGAGGCAGAAAGGCGGGGTGCTCTTAGCAGAGGGGAAAACTCTTCTCCCTTACTCCCCGGTTACTGAGCGACTTGCCCTGAGCGTAGTCGTACTCCTTCTGAGAAGCAAGCTACGCGCAGCGTCTCCGACAGGAGAAGGGAGTCGAAGTATGCTCCCTGCTCCCTTACTTCTTTTCCAGTCCCCAGTCCCTAATACCTAGTCCCTAGTACCCAGTCCGATCATGAAAGATAAATTGTTAAATTGGCTAAACATGGTTTTAGTCGCAGACGTTTTTTTGGTTTTGTTTGGCTTTGGCTGGTTAATGATTGCTGCGATCGGTGATGCTGCGGGAGTAAACCTGGGTTTAGATTTATGGCATAAGCTGTGGCAACCCTTGTTTAACCCAGCAATTGGCATTCTCATGGGCGGTGCTATTCTCAGCGGTATTATCAGTTGGGTTTCCAGAAAATTTCTCTCTAGTCAATAGTCAAGAGACTGGGTACTGGGAATTAGGGACACTCCTCTACAAGAGGCTGCGCCAACGACAAGCGGTAGTTGAGCGCAGTCGAAACTCAGTGCATGGCTGGGCACTGGAAAAGAAGCAGGAGAGCAGGGGTAAAAGTTCTCTCCTCTGCACCTCTGCCTCTTGTGCCCAATCCCCATTACCCAGTACCCAGTCTCTTTGAATCTATGTAAGAATTTGTGTTAGTGCTGATTGCAAATTAGGATATTTGTACTTAAAGCCTGTTTCTACGGTGCGCTTGGGAAGGACTTGCTGACCTTCTAAAACTACTATAGCCCCATCTCCTAAAAGGGCTTCGATCGCAAAAGCAGGAACAGGCAACCAACAAGGGCGATTCATCACTTGTCCCAAAGTTTGGCTTAAATCTGCCATGCGGACTGGGTTAGGGGCAGTGGCATTATATACGCCATCTATTTCCGGTTTAGTTAAAGCTTGCTGAATCATGTTAACTAAGTCGTCTACGTGAATCCAAGAAAACCACTGCCTACCACTGCCAATGGGGCCACCGGCAAAGAGTTGGAAAGGCGGAATCATTTTAGCTAATGCACCACCATTGCCCAGAACAACCCCAAAACGCAGAATTACCAACCGTACACCAGCATCTTTTACCTTTGCCGCTTCTGCTTCCCAGGCAAGGCAAACTTGGGCGAGAAAATCGTTACCAGATAGACTTGTTTCATCAAAGGTTGCCGTTTCGCTGGTACCGTAGTAGCCAATAGCCGAAGCGTTGATTAATACAGTTGGCTTGGGATTAGCGTTGACTATTGCTTCAACTATTTTTTGTGTACCTAGCTTCCGGCTATTGAGGATTTCTTGCTTCCGTTCTGGTGTCCAGCGTCCTTCACCAATGGGTTCTCCTGCCAGATTAACTACGCCATCACAATTAGCGATGACACTTTGCCAAGAACCAGATGCATTTGGTGTATAGGCAACAATTTCTACATTGGGGAAAGCCTCAGATGGAAAAACCTTTTGAGCAAAGGCGGTTTTCCGAGTTAATACTACTATTCTATGACCTTCCCCGTGGAGTCGTCGTACCAAACGACTACCAACAAATCCTGTTGCTCCAGTAATTGCGACTTTCATTTTCTACCTCAGCCAAACTTTTATTGTAAAGTTTTTGATCAAACTTTCAGCTTACCAAAAAAGGCAGAGAGCAGAAGGCAGGTGGTCACTGAGCGTAGTCGAAGTGACCACCTGCCTCCTGCCCTCTGCCCTTTGCCTCCTCATGGCACTTTCCTTGTAAATAGAACAGATGTGACTGTATATCTGGTAGTACCCGATCTCAAAATTAAAAAACTTTGCTTTTTTAATGACTTTCCGTTTAGATGCTTCGGTATTATAGGATGGACGGAGTGTTGCAAGGCGTGGGGCTATTATGGCTCGCTATACCTGTTCATTTATTGTTTCTGTTCCTAGTGACCATCTGTTGCCGTTACTTGTAGAACTTCTACAGGACTGTCAGTTGGATATTCAATACAATACGGCCGATTACATTATCGCTCGTGAGGTTCCTGGCAATGTTCCTTTTCCTAAATTGGTAACAGTAGAAGTACTGATTGATAAATCAAAATCTACTGAAACAGA
The DNA here is from genome assembly GCF_034531305.2 of Nostoc sp. ChiQUE02. Lineage (NCBI taxonomy): Bacteria > Bacillati > Cyanobacteriota > Cyanophyceae > Nostocales > Nostocaceae > Nostoc > Nostoc sp. ChiQUE02. The sequence continues at coordinate 348,264 of NZ_JAVRBN020000001.1, read as the reverse complement.
AACCCGGATGAGTATTGTGATTAAAAATGAGGAACTACCACTCCAACTAGATAATTACTGCCGACAAATGTTTGAATTTATCAAGCAAGCTATTGAAAGTAGCCGCCATTGGCATTTGATTGAAAGTCTTGCCGGATAGCTTTGGTGATTGTATTGACACTCCCACAACTTCAACCCGTGGGAGTGTCAGACTGTGATTGGTAGTTATAATTCAGTCTCCTATATCCTCTAAATCCTCGGCCATACCGGGGTTTATTAGTGTAATGTCGTACTCGCTCGAATCCGTTTGTCCCAAACGCTGAGTGTTTTTTAAAAGGTAATAAATAGCACGTACTTGAGGACCAAAAACGATCTCGTCTTCATTTCTGAGATCGTGGGCTGGTATCTTGCGTCCATTAATCATCAAACCATTGGAACTAGGCTTACCTTTGGCATCGCCATCTACAATCCGGTAATAGTAGCTATGACTATTATGCTCTCGTGGCAATCTCACTAATGTGGCATGGCGGCGAGAGACAAACTGCGACATCAAACGGATATTACATTCGCGGTCTCTACCGATAGAGTAGACGGGGTGCTCCAGAGAAAATTCTTTGCGACCTTGATCGTCTTCAATAATCAGTAGATGGTTTTCATTGGTTTCTGCTGCCATTGACAAATCGTTGCTAAAATCGGTGGAACTGTGATTAATCAAGATTTGTTTAGTATCGTATTTTGCAATTTTCACGCACCATAAATCTGTGGTGCTGATCTAAATAAGCTTTAAAATTGCATAATACCTTGAAAGAGTAGAACATGGTCGTTCTACTCCAATAGGTATGATAGCTTTGGTAAGTGTCTCAAGAAGCTTTGTGAACTGGTAAAATTTGAATACCGACTCAGTTTAACTTGAGATGGGAACAACCAAGATTTAGCTTGGAAATTTTACTTACAATAGAGCATTTTACGGGTGATGAGCTAACCGCCGTAATAATATTGAGTTTGTGACGACGCTAACAGAGCTAAAAGCCATTAATGCAGCCGCACCAGATGGGTTGAGGACAAAACCCAAGCTAGGGAACAAAACACCCGCGGCTAAAGGAATGCCAACTGTATTATATGCAAAAGCCCAGAATAAATTTTGGCGGATTTTGTTGAAGGTGGCGCGACTAAGCTGAATAGATTCGACGACATCGTTTAAGCGATCGCGCATTAGGACAATTTCAGCAGTTTCCATCGCCACATCTGTCCCAGAGTGTAAAGCAATCCCTACATCTGCTTGGGATAAAGCAGGAGCATCGTTGATTCCATCTCCCACCATTGCGACTACCGATTGGGGAGTTACTTTTGTCCCTGCTTGTTGTAGAGACTTTATTGCAGCTGCTTTTTTTGCTGGGGGAACACCTGCTATTACATCAGCGCTATCTAATCCTAATTGCTTGGCTATGGCGCTAGCTGCTTCTAAGCGATCGCCACTGAGCAGCATTACCCGTAAGCCCATCTGACGTAACTTGTCTACGGTAGAACGAGCGTCTGGTCTAAGAGTATCAGAAACAGCAATTAGCCCAGCGAAAGTTCCGCCAACTGCTACGCAAACGACTGTTTTACCATCTGTTGCTAAATTCTGGGCTACCTGTTGTGCAGTTTCACTAATTGAAATACCGTGCCAACTTAACCAGTCCCAGTTACCCAATAGCACAACTGTGCCCTCTACCACAGCAGACACTCCTAGCCCTGGTTCCGTGTGAAAGTCCACAGCCTCTGGAATAGATAACTGTTGCCTTTGTGCTTCTTGCTGAATCGCTTTTGCTAGGGGATGGTGAGTACCACTTTCTACGGCTGCTGCTAGTTGGAGGAGGGATTGGGAATTTCCAGTCCCCAGTTCCCAGCCCCTAGTCTCCGATTCCTTAATTAACAGGCAATCTGTGACGATGGGATTACCCGTAGTCAGAGTGCCAGTTTTATCAAAGACTACGGTGTTTAACTGGTGTACTCTCTCCAAAACGTCGCCGCCTTTGATTAACAGACCTCGTTCTGCGCCCATAGCAGTTCCAACGAGAATGGCTGTTGGTGTGGCAAGTCCCAAAGCACAGGGACAAGCGACTACCATAACTGCGATCGCTAGTTTTAAGCTGATTAATAAGGGGGAGTGGTGGACTTCATGTGTAGCGTGGTTCATCATTTCCATACCACCAGACATGGTGATATCAGTCCAGACGTGAGTGCCAAAAAAGTACCAAAAGATAAATGTTAATCCAGATGCTGTCAATACACCGTAGGTAAAGTAACCAGCTACTGTATCTGCTAATTTCTGTACTGGTGCTTTCCGAGTTTGGGCGGCTTCTACTAAAGCGACGATTTGGGCTAGAGTTGTATCACTTCCAATCCGGGTTGCCTGAATAGCGATCGCCCCTGACTGGTTTAGTGTCCCCCCTGTCACCATATCTCCCAGTTGCTTAATTACTGGCACGGCTTCCCCAGTCAGCATTGACTCATCGACTGTTGTTTGACCAAGCACCACTTCACCATCCACAGGGAATTTATCACCTGGCAGCACTTGTAACCATTCACCAATACGCACCTGTTCAGCAGGAATTTCTACACTAGAAGACCCCACTCCTCCTTTCTCTGGGTTGGCAATCAATCGTGCTACTTGTGGCTGGAGTGCTAGCAATTTCCTAAATGCGGCAGCGGCACGACCTCTAGCTTGTTGCTCTAATGTCCTTCCTAAGAGAATAAAGCCTAGCATCATTACTGGTTCGTCAAAGAAGCACTCCCAACCCATTTGAGGAAATAGCAGCGCTACTAAACTAGCAATGTAGGCTGTCAGCGTTCCTAATCCTATCAGGGTGTTCATGTTAGGCGCATTTCGCCGCCAGCCTAGCCAGCCATCTACTAAAATCGGGCGACCGGGAATTAATAGCGCCACTGTCGCCAGTCCACAGTGAAACCAGATGTTATTTAGCAGTGGCAGAATTGAGCTACCAAGATTACCAAAATGTCCACTTCCCGACAATACTAGCAACACCGCAGCGATCGCCAACTGCCTAACAGAAGACCGCATTTCTCGGCGTTGTCGTTCTGCTGGGTCTGGTAAGGTAGATATTTCGCCTGCGACTGTACCACTAGCTTTTCGGGGTTGAGTCGGGAATCCAACGGCTGTTAATCGCTGTGCCAGTGCATCTGCATCTACCGCACCAGTTTCTGACTCTACAACTGCTACCTCTGTGGCCAGGTTCACACAGGCACTCTTGACTCCTGGATGTTGGATTAGTTGTCGCTCTACTGCGTTCACACACCCAGCACACTTCATACCCCCAACATCGAGAATAATTTTCTCTAGGATTGGGTCAAGTTCTGGGGCTAGCTTAGTTTTCGGGACAAGTTGCATGGCAAGTGTTTAGATTCGCTACAGAAATTCAACGCCTGACTAAAAGCGTCTCTAATTTGAGCGTAGGCTAAATATGGAACTACGACTGTATGTCAACCCTATTAAATTTCTTAATTTCTCGTATCTTGCTGAGGGTCAATCACGGCTCCAGCGTAGATAAGTCACATAAATGATAGCTCCAGCCTGTATTGGCATAAGGACAATCAGGCTTTTCCAAAAATTGTGAATTTCCAAATTAGACATGGCGCTGAAATAGCCAAAGCCCAACAACAACAAGAGTATCCAGATTAACTGTTTACGTTTAATAGTTAGCATAATAGTAGGATTCAGAATTTTTTAGCAAAAATATCTTGTTACACCTATAAATCTGTACAAAATACACAATAAATTCAATTAATACTTATTCGAAAAAGAAGTTTGTCCAAGGGAAAGCTAATAGAATAAAAAGATATTTCTCCACTCTAAGATAGCCTGTACAAGCGAAGAATATAGTAGGTCAAAACTGCAAATAGCCCTATAATCTGTAATTTTGTTTGTTTTACTGGATAACAATATAATGCTCTAATTCGACGTTTTGTGAGTAGTTCTGATATTAAATACTATGAAGCATATTCCTCAACTATAAAGGATCTTCCCCTATTTAATGTAATTATTCTTACTTAATATCTGCATATTTCTCACAGCAATAAATTGACGAATTTTAACCAATTCAAAGGATATAAGACTCTGAATTTTATTTTAAAAAAATCTAAGTATATGTAGTGGCGTAGCACAGCTTAGATAGTGCATTAGATTTATGGTTTTTTGGCAATAAATCCTTATTACTAGCTTTTAGCTATTACAGCATTTTAGCCTTACCACACCACTACATGTATTTCAAAAATCAAATCTGATTCTTATGCTTCTTTGCGTAAGCTCGAACTGCTCTCAGCAAGAACTTTGTTTCAAACATACATTTAAAAGATATAACTTCACACAGGAACCCAAGTGTGAAATATAAGTTTCTAAAACCAACCCTGCTTATTCACAAAATAGGTATTTACAAATTCTTCAGGGGACTTATTCAAGTAGATCATGCCTTCAATTAGACCTACAAGTTGCATAATTAACAAGGCAATGCCGTAGGTGAAAGAACCCCCAACGACAGAAATCACTAACATGATAAAGCCTTCCGAAGCGTATCCTAGAATAAACTTATGAACCCCAAATGCTCCAAGGATAATGCCACAGTAACCAGCTAGAAGTTGTTTGGTAGGGTGACTGGGGTTGAGATTTGCCATATTATTGCTGCTCCTTGATAAGTAAGTATAAAAATAATGTCTTTATTGTAATGAACGCAAGTAAATGGATTTGCTTAATAAATTTTTAATTTTTTCAGTACCAGTAAACTCCAAGAGGAATAATTAAAATCAGCGTGCTTCTATTCCAGAAGGGACGCTAAGATGTCTTGCGGCGTAGCCTGAAAATCTGGCGCTCCTTAATCACCTTTGATGGATTTGATAATCACAAACCCTGGTGTAGCAGTTTTGCAGATTTTTAGGTAAGACATTTATCTTGAGAAGAATGAACCTCAATAATCAGCAAAAGCTGCGCTGATACACCACTTTTTACAAGTCCATCAGTATTATTTCCGGACTTTTTTGCGTAGGCGTAGCCCGTCGTAGACATCGCTGACAGCGGGCGTGAAACGCCATCGCACCATACGAGGCTAGTTGAATGTAGAAGTGCAAGAGGCATCTTCCATATCTTTCTAACCTCCTCTCAGTTGCCGATCCCTCTCACTTCCATGAGCGCAAAACGGATTTACAATCAAATTTATGACAGCTAAAAATGGTTCAAGAAGATAATTAACATCTCGAAAATGGCTAAAATCAACCGAATGATAATAAATAGTTAACTAAATACTTTGTTGTTTATGTTAACAGCATCCTTTGATCTGCTTTTGCCATTATCTTAATTGGGTTTTCAGCTAGTATTTATGCTTGTAACCAATTATAGCCAGTAAATTGTTCTTACCTATGGAGATAAAAGCAAATATTTTTGTTTTAGGCAACAGTAATACTTTAGTGCTAATTGCTACCTAAGACAAATAAACTTAATAATGTGCCACTATTCCAGAGGCTGTGGAGGAGCATAGGAGCGAGGAGGTTGCGCGATCGCGTGTAAACTACGCCTAACACAATCCCCAATGCGGTGAGGGGCAGAATTTCTGACAAGCTGAGGTGAGCGATCGCAAACAACAAACTACTGATTAGAATCGATCCCCACACGGGTAAGTAGCGAGTCAGAGAGGGTAACAAAAAGCCGCGAAATAGAATTTCTTCAAAAAATGGAGCTGCGATCGCTGCTGTGGAGAAAAATATGCCTAGTGCTATACCATCTTGGCTTTCCAGTGCTAGTTGCAACAGCGGGTTACTACCACCCTGTCCTTGCCATAGCTGTTGATTGATCAAAGATACCACCACAACTATAGGTAAAGCCGCGCAATAGCCCCCCAATCCCCACAAAAACCACTTATCTTGAAAACGAAAGCGAAACCAAAATTCTGGTAGTGGAAAAAAGCGCTTGAGAGAGAAATACAGTACTAACAGCGCACCCGATGCTACCAGAAAGTAACTAACTAAAACATAAAAAGCCTGAAGCCGCACATCAGCAACGGGACGCGGGATAGGGAGCAGCGACAGCACTAAAGGCACAAAAATTTGCCCCATGAAGAAAAAGCCGACAACAAAAACCTGCAAAATCGTTTCACCATCCCAAGGCGTTGACCAAGGGATATCAGCATTTTGAGCTAGTAACGAGGCTTTTCCTTTGAACAAGCGTTGAGCAAATAAGAAAATCAGCAATATTAGACCAATTAATGCTGCCAAGGTGGGAATAGTGCCAATAACAGCTAATTTCAGCACTGCTTGAGCAGCAGATTCTTGCTGTGAAGTTTTAACTGCTAATAAAGCGTCTTGTCGTTGCTGGAGTTGGTATAGCTGAACCAAAGCAGTAGAGCGAAACCAACCTTCTAAATTCTTTTGAATCCGTTCTTGAGCATTTTGGAGCAGACGGGGAGGATTGCTCCACAGTCCACTCAATACAGCTGCGGTTTCCCCAAACTCTGGATTGATATCTGAGCGTTGTTGTAATTGGCTCCAAGTCTTGAGAGCTGTATCCGTCTGTCCTTGCTGTGCTTGTAAAATTCCCAGTCGCAGGTCTAATTCAGCCAGTAATTTTTGTAATTGCTTAAAAGACTGCTGTAACTGTTGCTGTCCCTGTTTAGAAGTTTTAGCAGTGGGAGGAACGTCCGGTAGAGGTTTCGGAGGTATGGGAGTTATTTCAGGTTGAGAGCGTAATTGTGCAAGTTTGTTGTTAACTTTGTCTAAATTAGCTTGAACTGATTGACGCGCCTCTTGATACTGCTTGGTGGCACTTTCCAGAGGTTGCTCACCAAGTATTGCTTCCCGAATTCCCTGGAGATTGTCATCGCTGCTATTTTCTGATTGCCAAGCTTGGGCTTGTAGAGCAATATTGGTTTGGTACAGTTCTAGGCGACTTTGAAACTGAGGTTCTTGCCAACTACCGAATAAAGACGAAACTGCCAACAGAACTGCTATCGGCGTCAGCACAAAAATTAAAATCAACCGCTTGAGTGTCATCTATCCCCCTTTAACTGACCAGTAGGGAGCGCGTCCCCCTTGGGAATTATCGCAAGAAAAAGTCAGAGGTGGATAGATATCATCAATATTATAAGTTTGCGATGTCTACGACGGGCTATGCCTACGCACCCACCATGTTAAATTACAACCCATTGCACTGCTTACCCTCCGCCGAGGATCTGCCCGATTCTGACGATGAACCTGTGGATAATCAACTACAACATTTGATTCCGGGCTTGCTAGAAGCCATCTTAGCTTGGCTATGGACAAACCGAATGGATTGGTTTTTTGGTGTTGATATGGGGATATATTACGATCCCGAATTACCGCCGATTGTGCCCGATGGGTTTTTAAGTTTAGGAGTTGAGCGAGTTTTTGATGAGAACTTGCGTTTAAGTTATGTGTTGTGGGAAGAAAAGGTGATGCCAATTATGGCATTAGAAGTTGTTTCTCACAGACGGCGTGGGGAATACACCAGCAAAAAGAAACTTTATGCTGAAATGGAGATTTTGTATTATGTTGTCTACAATCCCCAACGCCGGAGAAAACCACCTTTAGAAGTTTATCGCTTAGTAAATGGTGAATATGTATTGCAGCCAGGAAATCTAGTTTGGTTATCAGAGATAGGTTTAGCAATTGGTTATGAACGGGGAACCTATCAAGGAATTACGCGGGATTGGTTGTATTGGTATGACAAAAAAGGAGTCAGATATTTAACACCAGAAGAACGGGCTATTGCTGCCGAACAACGCGCTACCACTGCTGAACAACGCGCTCAAAGGCTGGCGGAAGAATTGCGGAAGTTGGGGATAGATCCAGATTCATTGAGTTGATTTTTTAGGGTGCGATCGCTTTGATTAACTGATAGTTCGAGCCGATATTAGCCAATCTAGTAATCCTCACACGTCTAAGAAAGATAATACCTGGTTAGAGGGTAAAGATAAGATCACTTTTTCTTGTGGGCAAAAAATAGAATAAAATAATGCATAGTAATTTATACATACAAATAAGCTTTTTAAGTGAATATAGCTATATATGCATTTTAATAATGGCTATATCTATATAAGCTTTAAGTAGTTTTTCTGCTTTAACTATCATGTTACTTATGTAACAATGAATTTGTAATTACTCTATTATCGGTCTGGTTTTATGATTTTACATCTGAATAAGTCTGTTTATAGAAATATTTTTGTATTTCTCCTAAGCTTTATATGTATGGAAATTGGTTTGCCGCAGTCCATAAAGCCTAGAAGTGCCTTAGCACAAAATGTAAGTGCTGATTCGCTTTGTTATTGGCAAACTGCAAATGGTAGAAGTATAGACTTAGGGGCTTTATGTGGATCTAAATCTAATCAGAATCTACCCTCGATATCTTTCACAAATAGACAAAATTTGACTATTGATAGGGTTAAGATTATTAGTGAGAATATTGGCAAAAAGAGATATTTTTATGTAATAGGTACAATCACAAATTCAGGAAACGTTTCTCAGAGATTTGTAAAAGTTTTTTATCAAAGTTACAAGCAACTTGATGGTTCATTAAAACTAAATGAATCTAATAAAATTGCTGTAGATGAAATTATACTTCAACCAGGTGAAACAACAATCTTTAAAGATGAACTTCAACGTCGTCCTACTTTGTTGATGTTAAATTCTTTAGAATCAGTCGAAGAAGGCTCTATACCAGTTAATATTTGCTATGCTAATAGCGTTGAGCAAGAAGAATTGTGTAAACGTCTTTCTCCAAGTGCAGTTAGAAGATTAAATTAATACATTCAAGCTTTTAATAATTTTTATACTAATTAGTAAGGTGGGATAAATCCACCTTATTTATTGACCGAATATTATAACAAAAAAATTACTTTTTTATTCATATTTTAATGGTTTTGTACAGTCTTTACAGTACAAATATTCACCAATCTACCCTAATTTATCCCGCACCCAAGCGCGAAATGATTTAAGCAAAGCAATTTCTCCCATACTTTTACTTTGCTCAATAAATCTGCTTATTTCACTCACTGATACTAGAGGAAAAGCAATACTAAACTTACACTCAACATATTCCCCCTCTATTAGCTGATAAAATTTTAAATCCTGCCCATTATATCTCCAAAGTTCAGTTACACCCAACGCTGAATAAATCCCTAATTTGTTAACTGAACTGCTGGTAATGTCAATCTCAATTGCTAAGTCAGGCGGCGGATCTGTTTCTAAACTTAGCGTTACCCTACCTCTGACTTTCAATTCATTTTGTATATAATAGCAGTTATCTGGTTCTATACCTCGAAGTGCTAATCTCGCTTCAGTGTTGTAGAACCAGCACTTTTAATTTCTACTCCCACTTCTTCAGCTAAAGCGAATATAAATCGGTCAAACTGAATTTTAGGATTTTCGTGTTCAAAAAGTGGGGTCATAATTTCTAAAATACCGCAGTCGTAAGCAAACCGAGAACCTCTATGCTCACCCGTATCTCTCAGCAAGGCTTCAAAGGTTTCCCAGCTAACGTTGTGTAAGACTGTTCTTTGTTCTGCAAGGGTTGACTTAACAAGCATATTGCAATCCTTTTTCTATCAGGATGTTAGATAAAATCCCGATGATTTTACATATATTATTAATATAATACTCGTCCAAATCAATTTCAAGCACTTACCCAATGAGCTTGAGGAACTTCCAGTTAGTTATAGTGATGACAATACTATAAATTTTATGAATGTTATTGCCTCACGTTCATTAAACTCCAAATAATTAAATTGTGCCAACTATTAGCAAGATAGATTGCTAATAATTGGCACAATTAGTATCTGAATATTTTGTAACTTTAAGCAAGGAAACCTGCAAAAAAGTCGAGAGTTTCTTTCAGTGCTTTGATGAAAATATCAATTTCCTCGCGGGTATTGTAGAAAGATAGACTTGCTCGTGCGGTTGCAGCAAGACCTAAGTAACGGTGTAATGGTTGTGTGCAGTGGTGTCCAGAACGGATAGCAACGCCTTCTTGATCTAATAATGTAGATAAGTCGTTAGCGTGGACTTCTCCGGCTGTGAACGACGCAAGAGCGGCTCTACCTTCCCCTTTAGGATTTGGTTTGGGGCCATAAATTCTAATTTGGGGAATTTGCTCCAATTGTTGGAACAAATAAGCTGTTAATTCTGCTTCGTAGGCGTGGATTTTATCCATGCCGATACTGCTAAGATAATCTATCGCAGCACCAAGTGCGATCGCTTCTCCAATTGCAGGTGTACCAGCTTCAAATTTATGCGGTAATTCTGCGTAAGTAGAATGGTCTAAATATACCTCTGCAATCATCTCACCACCACCAAAAAATGGCGGCATTGATTCTAACAATTCCAACTTGCCATACAAAAATCCTATCCCAGTTGGGGCGCACATTTTGTGACCGGATGCTACCAACCAATCACAATCTATCTGCTGTACATCGACAGGGAAGTGGGGAACACTCTGACAAGCATCAACTAAGAATTTAGCACCATATTTGTGAGCGATCGCACCAATTTCTTCCACTGGGTTAATACAACCCAAAGCATTAGAAATATGCACCACCGACACTAGTTTTGTCTTTTCGGAAATCAGCTTTTTAAACTGTTCCAAATCAAAAGTTTCTTCTGGTGTCAGTTCCACAAATTTAAGTACTGCACCCGTTTTTTGCGCCACCAATTGCCAAGGTACAATATTACTGTGGTGTTCCATTACCGAGAGAATAATCTCATCTCCCGGCTGCAAATTATTCATTCCCCAACTGTAGGCTACTAGGTTAATCGCCTCACTTGCATTGCGGGTGTAGACGATTTCCTGACGCGATGCAGCATTGATGAATTTGGCAACTTTATCTCTAGCACCTTCATAAGCATCGGTAGCTTTAGCACTCAGGGTATGGGCACCGCGATGTACATTAGCATTATATTGCTCGTAATAATCCCGCAGGGTATTTAATACGAACAAAGGCTTTTGCGATGTTGCAGCATTATCTAGATAAACTAAGGTTTTCTCATTGACTTCCTGATGCAATATTGGAAAGTCAGCGCGAACTTTATCAGCAAGGGTTTTGGTAGGAGTGAAAGTCATTGGTAGATTAGTTATTAGTCATTAATCAGTTGTACTGAGCGACTCGTGCCGAGGGGAGCCGAGGTAAGCCGTTGGCGCAGCCTCTCGTAGAGAAGTATTAGTCATTAGTCATTAGTCATAGACTTAAGATTATTGACTGTGTTTAAAAGGATTTCTCGCAGAGAGAGAATTGGTATTTGGTTGATAACCTCAGCGGCGAAGGCGTTAATTAACAACTTCCGAGCATCGTTTTCATCAATTCCCCGACTTTGCAGATAAAATATTTCATCATCTTCCAATTGGCTAACGGTAGCACCGTGAGCGCACTTTACATTATCCGCTGTAATTTCCAATTGGGGTTTGGTATCAACTCTGGCTTTCGATGATAGCAGCAAATTGCGATTCAACTGGGCTGCATTTGTCAACTGCGCTGGTTTGGGTACAAAAACTTTACCATTGAACACCGCATGAGCGCGATCGCCTACAATACATTTATGCAATTGCTCACTTGTACCGTGGGGATAGTTGAGTGCGATCGCACTGTGAGTATCTGCCAACTGCTTACCAGAAATTATCGTCAAACCATTGAGAGTCGTTTGGGTTTGCTCACCAGTTTGCAAAATCTCCAAATTGTGCCGTGAAAGCTTTGCACCTAAGGTTATGGCATGACAAGTATATCGACTATCACGAGCTTGTGCGATCGCAGTTTTCCCAATATGAAAAGTCTCTGCACCTTCTTGCTCAACCCTAGTGTGACTCACCTCGGCATTGTCAGCAATCCAAATTTCCGTAACTGCATTGGTGAGATATATTCCCTCTTTCTCTGAGCTTCTGCGGTTCGTATACTCTTCAACCAAACTCACCTGCGAACCACTTTCCGCCACCACCAAACAACGTGGCTGTGAAATCGTCGCACTCTCACCCGCAGCCGAAATAAATACCAGATGAATTGGCGTCTCAACTACCACATTCTTCTTCACCCACACCACAGCTGCATCAGTTATCCCAGCCGTATTGAGAGCAGTAAAAACTTCCTGCGCTCCCTCAGCTTGAGCTAAATACTGCTGTACACCTTCCTGCTCAACCACAGACAAACCAGCCAAATTACTCACCACAATTCCAGATGGCAAATCTGTAACTGCTGATAAATCCGGCGCAAAAACGCCATTAACAAATACCAAACGACTATTAGCCGCTTCTGGCAAAATATCAAATTGCAAAGACGCAAAATTTCCCGCCTCTACATTAAATTGCACCTTTCGCAGAGACGACAAATCAGTAAATCGCCATTCTTCCTCGCGGGTGGTGGGGATAATCGAGTGACGTACCCAATTAGCAGCACTTTGGCGTAAATCCTGCAACCAACCTTCTGTTTTTGTTGCAGTTACTTGATTTAATAAGCCAGTCAGATAATCATCTCTATCTAACATCGATGTCAAACTGACTGCATTTGAATTAGGTATTGGGCTGGGAGATACTTGAATACTCATTACACACCCACCTCAGCAGCAGCAAATTCTTCCAGTACCCAGTCATAACCGCGAGACTCTAATTCCAGCGCCAGTTCTTTACCACCACTCGTAATAATCTGCCCTTGTGCCATCACATGCACAAAATCAGGCACAATATAATCGAGTAATCGTTGGTAGTGAGTAATCAAAATTGTAGAATTTTCTGGACTTGCTAGTTGATTTACCCCATTCGCCACAATTCGGAGCGCGTCAATATCCAAACCCGAATCAGTCTCATCCAAAATTCCCAACTTTGGTTCCAGCAGCGCCATTTGCAGAATTTCATTCCGCTTCTTCTCGCCACCAGAAAACCCTTCATTCAGACTCCGACTGAGAAAGCTGGCATTCATCTTCACTACATCCAGCTTTTCCTCAATCAAATCGTCAAAATCAAAAGCGTCTATTTCTTCTAAACCTTGCGCCTTGCGACGGGAATTGTACGCCACTCGCAAGAAATCCAAATTGCTCACACCCGGAATTTCTAACGGATACTGAAACGCCAAAAACACACCACTTCTGGCGCGTTCTTCTGGTTCCAACTCCAGCAGATTTTGTCCCTGAAAAATCACTTCACCGCCAGTTACCTCATACGCCGGATGTCCAGCCAACACCTTAGAAAAGGTACTCTTACCAGAACCATTCGGCCCCATAATCGCATGGATTTCACCCGATCGCACCTCAAGATTTACTCCCTTGAGAATTGGTGTCCCATCAACATTAGCCGTCAGATTCTTTACTGACAGGACAATTTCACTATTTTCAATAATCATGTTCTCTCTCTTCTTTTTTAGTTCGTAGTAAACGCTTTAGCGCTTTTCTCCAGCGCTAAAGTGCTGACTACAAGCGTTAATTTTTTCAGTTCCTAGCGATTTCCCAGCACTAAAATGCTGACTACAAGGGCTATCCAACACTGCCTTCCAACTTCAAACTCAACAACTTATCAGCTTCCACAGCAAACTCCATCGGTAGCTGATTGAAAACATCCTTACAGAAGCCGCTAATCATCATCGAAATGGCATCTTCTGAAGAAATACCCCGTTGAGCAAAGTAGAATAATTGATCTTCCCCAATCTTGGAAGTAGAAGCTTCATGCTCCACCTTCGCACCGTTATTTTGCACCTGGATGTAGGGGAAAGTGTTGGCATGGGCATTATCCCCAATCAGCATTGAGTCACACTGGGAATAATTTCTCGCCCCTTTCGCAGTCGGGTTGACTTTCACCAAACCCCGGTAGCTATTACTAGAATTACCTGCGGAGATTCCTTTAGAAATAATTGTACTGCGGGTATTCTTACCAACGTGAATCATCTTACTGCCGGTATCGGCTTGCTGCTGATGATTTGTCAACGCCACCGAGTAAAACTCACCCACAGAGTTATCACCCACCAACACACAGCTAGGATATTTCCAAGTAATTGCCGAACCTGTTTCTACTTGAGTCCAGGAAATCTTGGAATTTACGCCTTGACACAAACCGCGCTTGGTGACGAAGTTATAAATACCGCCTTTACCATTAGCATCGCCAGCGTACCAGTTTTGTACAGTGGAGTATTTAATTTCGGCGTTGTCGAGGGCAACGAGTTCCACAACTGCGGCGTGCAATTGGTTGCTATCATACATCGGTGCGGTGCAACCTTCAAGGTAAGAAACATAACTACCTTCTTCGGCGACAATCAAAGTCCGCTCAAATTGTCCCGTGTCACCAGAGTTGATGCGGAAGTAGGTAGACAGTTCCATTGGGCATTTCACGCCTTTAGGAATGTATACAAAAGAACCATCGCTAAATACGGCGGCGTTCAAGGCGGCAAAATAATTGTCAGCGATGGGAACAACACTACCCAAATATTTTTTGATTAGTTCTGGGTGTTCTTGTAACGCTTCGGAAAACGAACAGAAAATAACACCATCTTCCGCTAGCTTTTCTTTAAATGTAGTGGCGACAGAGACGCTATCGAAAATTGCATCAACGGCAACATTTGCCAGCCGCTTCTGTTCAGATAGGGAAATGCCTAACTTCTCAAAGGTTTCTAAAAGGGTTGGATCAACTTCATCCAAGCTGTTTAGTTTTTCTTTCTTGCGTTTTGGCGCTGAGTAGTAAATGATATCCTGATAATTAATTGGCGGATACTTGACATTAGGCCAAGTTGGTTCTGTCATTTTTTGCCACTGGCGATAAGCTCTGAGGCGAAAGTCCAGCATGAACTGCGGCTCGTTCTTCTTAGAGGAGATCAAGCGAACAACGTCCTCGTCTAGTCCACGCGGAATAGTGTCGGCTTCAATATCGGTGACAAAGCCGTACTTGTAGGGTTGGTTGACTAAGGTTTTGACAGTGGCACTCATCAGTAATAATCTCTCGTGTTCGGAACTCTTTTAGGATGGGAGACGGGCTGCGGCTAACCGATTCCCATCTCCCGTTACGGAATGGTTACACGGCTGCTAGAATAGTGGTGGAGACTAAAACAACTTCATTGTTGTTTAACCTATCTTCATTTTACGCTAGATTAACAACAACAATGTTGTCAAAGTCAAATTTTCAAAGAAATTTTTGGGACGTTCGCTGAACGTCTCGCACCACATGAAGATGGCGACTACCCACCAGTCCTCAACCAAGCAAGATATCCTAGAGTATCTGCACAAACACGAAAAAGCAACGGCTTTGGAGCTAGCTGAAGTTTTAGACGTTACCCCGCAAGCGATTCGTCGCCATCTCAAAGATTTGGAGACGGAGGAGCTAGTTTTGTATGCAACATCAGTGCAGGCGGCGGGGATGGGGCGTCCGCAGCATCTTTATCAACTGAGTCGTCAAGGACGCGATCGCTTGCACCGAACAATGAGCGATCGCTTTGGTGATGGCCACGGAAATTTTGCGGTTTCGTTGCTAGACACCTTAGCCGAAACGGTAGGACACGACCAATTTAAATCGATTTTAGAGAAACAGTGGCAGCGCAAAGCCAAAGAATACCGCGATCGCGTCGGTAACGGTTCACTGCGAGAACGTGTAGCCAACTTAGTAGAGTTGAGAAAAGCGGAAGGCTTCATGGCGGAGTGTCACCCCGTTGATGTGAATGACTCCTTTGAGTGCGATCGCTTTATCTTAATGGAGCATAACTGCGCCATTTCCAACGTTGCCGAGTCTTTCCCCAGCATCTGTGGTCATGAATTAGAAATGTTTGCAGCCGTATTACCAGATTGTACCGTAGAACGCACCCACTGGATTATTGATGGCGAACATCGTTGTGGCTATTTGGTACAAGCTCGCCAGCAAAATTCTCATAAATAAACTCGGTTTTACATCTAGCTTCGGTAATGGATAATAGCTGAATAGCAATTACCCATTATCAATAATCAACTAAGTTCCTGAGATAGCATTTATGGATGTACCACCACAGCAACCATCAACACAATTTTTAACCCTGGAAGAGTCAGCAAAAGTAGACGCCGCTTTGTTGTCTTCCCCAGAAAAGTTTTTAACGCGATTGACAATTTCATCACTTAAACTTTTGAAGCATATCGCCCAAGAGTACGGAGTTGCTATTGAAGATTTGACAACACAGCAAGTAATTGCCTGGTTTGAAAAAGATGGCAAAATTCGACGTGAACAGGGCATTGAAGGTTCATACCTGAAATGGTGAAATGTAGGAGTAAAGTTTTAATCTCATTTACTTATAAAAAATAACCATCCAAAATATCGCGCTTCTAAGAAACATTTTTGTTTTTTAGAAGCGCGATATTAGTAGATAAGATATTTTAGCAATTTTGGCTAAAGTCGAATATTGGAATGAGAATCTTTTAAGTAGCCGCCGATGAGTCTATTTATTTTTGTGACTCTGCCGCCCTGCCTTAGAATGTTGTTCTCGTGTGCCTCCTTGAGTACTCTTTTCTTCATTATCGGCATTATCAACATCATCATTATCTTCATTCTGACCACCGCGGTGAGAACTCTTACCACCCTCACGACCGATTTCAGCCATGTGTTCTCTATCCTGACTTACAGCTTCACCACCTTTGTGCCCAGCTTCACGAGCTTCTTCAGATGTAAATTCGTGGGCGGTACCCTTCTCATGGGCAGCTTGTCCGCCCTTGCTTGCTATTTCGCGCTGCTTGTCATCATCCATTGAGGCAAAACCACGTTTGCTTGTGTCTGCCATGATAGTACTCCTTATAACTAACTAAAGTTTTTGCTTTTTTAGCAAGTCAAAACCCGATCTGGGTTTTCCATTTCATCAATTCATTGACTTTTTCAATTTAGCTAATCAAATATTTTATATTCATGAGCCTTTAGAAAGAAACATTCAATACTGATACTCAACTTCGGATATACAACTAAAGTTACTATTTAGTAGAAAATTGACTATATAAAGAATGGTGAAATTTATGTATATTTTAGAAACCCTATAGTAAATTGAATCCAACAGAATTATAGATATATAAGAAACAAATATTGAAAAATATTTGTTTTTGCAATTGCACTAACCTAGTACTGGTACAACAAAATAAATCCCTAATCTAGTGGATACTTGATGATAAATGGAAGGCGAGTTTTTCTAGGCCATAGCATCGCTATATTTGGATTAGCAGAATTATCTCTAGTTAGTTGTAATTCTGTTGGGAATGACAATACCCTAATCACCACTAGCAGTAGTGGTCAATCTAAAAAGGAGGTGAAAACCATGAAATTAGAAAGTAGTGCCTTTGAAGCTAATGATTTAATTCCTGCTAAATACACCTGTGACGGTGAAGATATTTCCCCACCCATCATCTGGGATGAAGTTCCCATAGGAACAGAAAGCATAGTATTAATTGTTGATGATCCTGATGCACCCAGACAGACATTTGTTCATTGGGTTGTTTACGACATTCCAGCTACAGTTCGCCAATTACCAGAACATATAGCGGCTGTAGAAACTCTACCCAATGGCGGAGTACAGGGCAAAAACGATTTTGGCAAGTTTGGTTACGGCGGCCCATGTCCTCCCAGTGGCATCCATCACTACTTTTTTAAACTTTATGCCATAGATAAAAAGTTGGGTTTAGCAGCAGGTGCTAGCAAAAGCCAACTTTTAGCAGCAATTGATACTCATATTTTGGCAACGGCAGAATTAATTGGACGCTACAAACGTCAGTCTTAAATAAAAAACAAAAAGCACCTTTTTTGAAGGTGCTTTTATTTAAAATAAATAACATTTGATTTTTCAGACAATTCTTTAAGGATTGTAATTGTTAGTTCGGGGACTACGAGCACCAGCTACAGATCCCATCATTGCGGCTACTAAACTCAACAAGGAACCAAACACAAACCACCACAATCCCGAACGGACATTTGCTGCAATCTGACGAGCTTCTTGAGCAGTTACGTTGGTTCGCGGTATATTGGGGGCACCACCTTGCTGTTGTACCTGGTTTATCACTTCCCCAGCGTTGGAAGCAGCAACGCCAAAAGCACCAGATACTCCACTTGCAAATAGCCACGAGCTAACTGCCAAAGTTGTTGCCCAAAGAATTGCACCGTTAAGAAGAGCTGTATTGCGGTTCATTGGGCCACAAGCACGGGCTGTCACCCAACCACCAGTAAATAGGGAAATTAGTAAAGCAATAGTTGACCAAAGCCCCGCATTACCCGCAGCGTTAGGGGCAATTGATCTAGGTGCACCTGAACTTTCAACTGCACCTGCTGCAACAGCACCAATTATAGCGCTTAAAATTAATTGAGTAGCTAAAGCAACCAACAAACCGGCAATAATCGGTCCCCAGCGAACAAGATCGTGATATTCAGCTACTCGGCCAGCTACCACAGGCTCAGTAGAAATAACGTTATCACCTGCCCGATTTACGTATGACATAGCTTATGTTCTCCAGTGCTGTTTCAGCAAAGTTTTTGCTCAGGTATATTCTTGTTTATGCTTAAAATTAAATAACTAAAGCATCTGCTTTTATATCTATCAATAGAAATATTTAATTACTCTATCTTTAGTGAGAAAAAACAAACGTATTTAACAATTTTTAATACAACTCTGCATTTATTTATTATTTAATGATTTACTAGAGCTTTTTATATAAATTCTTAACTTAAAATATAGTTATTAACTGCTATGATGACTCATCTGAATTTTAAAAAATTAGACTTAATACAAAAGTTTGTAACCTTTATGCAAAAATCCTAACAAAGTAATTAGACAGCCGATAAAACGATAAAAGATTAACGCATCCTCACAGCAGTGCCTGTGGCAGTAATCAATAAAAGAACTCCTGACTGGTCAATATTGATTGTGCCAGTATCAATTTCAATACCAATCACAGCATTTGCTCCTAAACGTTGTGCTCGTTGTTCTAATTCTTCTAGTGCTTTGCGTTGACCCTGCTCAAATAGGCGCTCATAGCTACCAGTGCGTCCACCGATAATATCTCTGATACCAGCCAAAAAGTCCCGCAAGAAATTGCTGCCGTAGACTACTTCTGCTGTCACAATGCCTAAATAGGACTCAATAACGGCTCCTTGAATCACATCAGTGGTAGTTATAATCATAAGTTAATCTCCTAGATAGGATATAAGTTGATATTTATTATTGAGATGTTGAGCAAAATACTTTAGTAATTGTAAGTTTGATTACAGAACACAGGTTTGATAAACATCCTCTGACATAATTTTAGATTGCGATCGCCAAACGCCATAGCAACTGTGGTCTCACTAGTATTGTCTTAATAAATTATAAATTAAAGGAACATTTTGCTTGTTGAATTTATCTTACCGTGTAATGAGCAAAAATGATCTAAACGCCTAAATGCTAGCTTTCCAAAGGGTAGTAGAAAAGACTAAAACTTTGAGGAAAATTGGATACAGAGTCAGCAAATTATTAAATAAAAGAAAAAACAGGAATGAATGTCAAACCTTGTAGGCTTGGCGCATCAACATATAGGATTAAGTCAGATGCTTGTTGGGATTTGCCGGGTAACACGTATAACTACTGGTTAAAAAAGGTGTCATTTTGTGGTTGTACTGATTTTATATGTAGCGTAACTTCATCTGCTCCTTGATAGTTGATACTTCATTCTTCAGTGAAAACTCTGTTATATCGTGCTGATTGTAAAGGAAAAAGTAGATGAGCTATTCATATCTTAATTAATACGAAGAAATACAGTTTTCAAAAGTCCATATTTTTGTTTTAATGTACAAGAAAAAAAGTCCTCTAAAATTTCAGGAAATTTACTGTGTACAAGCCAACATCATTCGTGTTTAGTGTGGTGTTACTAGGATGTTTTACCTTCACCATACCTTCGGTGGCTCAGGCTCAGGTATTAGTGGCGCAAGCTAAAAATCCAGAGTTAAAGCAACTATTAGAAGAAGGACGGAGGTTAGTGGATACGGGCGATTATGGTGGTGCGATCGCTGTTTATCAGCAAGCAGCTAAAATAGATCCCAAGAATGCAAAAATTCATTCAGGTATTGGTTACTTATACGCTCAACAGGGAAATTACCAAGCAGCATTAACAGCTTATCGTCGGGCGATCGGCATCAACCCTAACAATAGTGATTTTTACTACGCTGTGGGTTACATTAAAGCGAATTTGGGCGACACAGCTGGAGCAAAGGAAGGCTACCGTCGTGCCATACAGCTGAACCGTAACAACGTTAACGCCTATTTAGGATTGGCTGTGACGCAGTCTCGGATGGGAGACTATACTGCTGCTACCTGGGCATACCAACAAGCAATCGAGTTGGATAAAAACAACGCCCAGACCTATGAGTTGATGGGTTCAATGTATAAACAGCGACGACAAACCAAACAAGCGAACAGCTTACTTCAGAAAGCCCGCGACTTGTACAAGCGGCGCAATGACTTAGATGGCGTAGAAAGGGTAGAAACCATGCTGCGACAGTTAGGAGGATGAGGTTAATCTAACTGGCGTCCCGTTAATTCCACAAAAATATCTTCTAGGTTAGAGGGACGCACCATCATTCCGGTTTTATCGGGCTGTTCATTCAAGTAGATATTCGCTGCTTCCAAGGATGGGAAAAACAGATATTCCCAACTACGAACGCCATCACTTCCCACTTCAGACACACCTAATTGCTTCATTACCAAACCTTCACCGTGAGCAGAACGCAGCTGTTGTAAAGTTCCCAAAGAAATTAGCTTACCGCTATCCATAATACCGATGCGTCCGGGCTTGGTAGAGCCAAAGGCATCGCATAAAAATTCGACCTCATCCATATAATGGGTCGTCAGTAGCATCGTCATCCCTTGTTTATTCAAATCCCGAATAATTTCCCAGAGGCGTCGCCTGGTTTGGGGGTCTAGTCCTACCGTTGGCTCATCCAAAAACAAAATTTGCGGTTGATGCAATAAAGCTCTCGCAATCTGCAACCGTCGTTTCATACCCCCAGACAGGGTTTTTACCAAATCATCACGTTTTTCTGCTAGCTCAACATACTCTAGCCATTGATTAATCAGTTTTTGTCGCTGCGGGTTACTAATATGATGTAGTCTCCCGTGCAATTCCATATTTTCCCAGACGCTTAAATCGTTATCCACACTGGTTTGTTGCAAGACTACGCCAATACTCTGTTTTGCCAACATTGCTTGGCTCGTCACATCATATCCACCTACTTCTATCCGTCCCTGGGACGGTTTCGTTAGTGTAGTCAGCATCCGAATTGTGGTTGATTTACCCGCACCGTTCGGGCCAAGTAGAGCAAATATCTCCCCCGCTTCAATTTTGAATGATAGGTCATTGACTACAGGTACATTGTTGTAAAACTTGTAGACGTTTTCTAGGAATACAGCAGCAGTCACGTCGCTTCGCTCCGAATTCAAAATTCAAAATTCAAAATTAACAATCCCCATAAATAAATTTAGGGGCTTGTATCCGTTTAAGTAAAAGTTGCATACGGCGTGAATTTATAATCATTAATGCCCAATGCTCTATTCCTAATACTCCAACGATCGCTAGTCAGATTTTGTCGTATCCGTTGATTTACTTCCCTTTGGTACAACTAGCACTTTATCAACGCGGTTACCATCCATATCCATCACTTCAATTCGCATACTTTGCCATTCAAAATGATCTGCTGCGGTAGGAATACGACCTAAATGGGTGATAACAAAACCACCTAAGGTTTGATAACTGCCGCGTTCCTCGGATTCCCACTCTTCCATACCAAAAAGTTCTAAAAACTCCTCCACAGGCAGCATCCCATCCAAAAGCCAGGAACCATCTTCGCGTTGCACAGCTTGTGGTTGATCCTGCCCATCTGTTGAAGGAACATCACCCACGATTTCACTCATAATGTCGTTGAGAGTGACTAATCCTTGAATCACGCCGTATTCATCGACTACCAGCGCCATGTGAGTGATGGTTTGCTTGAACAATTCCAAAACTTTCAAACCACGGGTGCTTTCTGGTACAAATACGGGTTGTCGTAATCCGATCGTCAAGTCCAGTGCTTCCCCTCGGAAACTCCTGGCTAATAAGTCGGTGACAGGGATTACACCTAGCACATTGTCAAGTCCACCCTGACAAACTGGATACCGAGAATAAGCACTATCAACCATTTTTTGGCGATTTTCTTCGGCAGAGTCGTCTAAGTCTAGCCAAACAATATCCGGACGAGGTGTCATTAAGTAGCTGACAGGGCGATCGCCTAAACGAAAGACTCGCTCCACCATATCCTGTTCAGCTTCCTCAAAGGTTCCCGCTTCAGTGCCTTGCTCGATTAAGATTTTAATTTCTTCTTCGGTGACCTGTGGCTCGGTAGAAGCTGTGATTCCCAGTAATCGCAGGATCAAATCTGTAGAAGCGCTTAAGAGATAGACTACAGGAGAAGCGATCGCCGCCAAGGCTTGCATCGGAATAGCTACAATCGATGCAATCCTTTCTGGGTTGTTTAATGCCAGACGCTTCGGTACCAATTCGCCAACAATCAGTGACAAATAGGTAATGATCAAAACCACTATTCCGAAAGATAGCGGTTCACTATAAGGTGCTAAAAAGGGGACAAGTTTTACATAGACTGCCAGTCGGTTGGCAATTGTTGCTCCTCCAAAAGCACCAGTCAGGATACCGATTAGGGAAATACCTACTTGAACGGTTGACAGGAAATGATTTGGAGACTCAGCTAGTCTCAATGCTGCCCTTGCCTTGGCATCTCCTTGATTAGCAAGCTGTTGTAGCCTTACTTTCCGTGCCGAGACAATCGCCATCTCAGACATAGAAAACACGCCATTGGCAATAATTAGCACCAAAATGATTAGAATTTCAAAAGTGATGGAGGACATGTTTAAAATTGCCGCTTATCAGAGCGAACGTAGCTCAATCCCTAGTATCTAGTATTAAAGGTGCTTCGATAAATGCTTTGACTGTACACAAAGTAATAGTTATAGTTCTTAAGTTTATTAGTCGCTGTGCATTATTCTTCCATCGAAGGAATAAGAAGGCTGTTAACACTTTTAAAATAGTTGACATAAACTGCCTCAAGATTTGCTGACCCACAAAGACTCCCATCGCTAGTAGTACTTATGTCATTTTCTTCTATTGTGCGTGCCTTAGGCCGATCGCCGCTCACTACTGAATTTATTTCTAAGCTGAATCGACAACAAGAATTGCGGTTAAATGGCATTCCCAGGCTGCCCAAGGCTCTGGTGGCTTCGGCATTAGCGCAGGTTCAGGGCAAGGATTTGTTCGTGGTTTGCGCCACTCTGGAAGAAGCTGGACGCGTTTACGCACAACTGGAGGCAATGGGATGGCAAACAGTACATTTTTACCCCACCTCCGAGGCTTCTCCCTACGAACCTTTTGACCCGGAAACTGAAATGAGTTGGGGGCAAATGCAGGTATTGGCAGATTTGGGAATGGGGCATGGGGAATTGAGTATGGGGCATGGGGAAGAAAAACCCCCAAATTCCAATACTCAATTACCCAAAATGGCGATTGTAGCTACTCAAGGGGCGCTGCAACCTCATTTACCACCACCAGAAGCTTTTCAGGAATTCTGTCTTACCTTGAAGCGGGGGATGGAATTAGACTTGAATGCCTTCAGTGAGAAAATAACTATTTTGGGATACGAACGAGTACCTCTGGTGGAAACAGAAGGGCAGTGGAGCCGACGGGGCGATATTGTTGATGTGTACCCAGTTTCATCTGAGTTTCCAGTCCGGTTGGAATGGTTTGGCGATGAAATCGAGCAAATGCGAGAATTTGACCCAGCGACTCAACGTTCAGCCCTTGACAAAGTTGACCAGTTAATTCTTACCCCCACTAGCTTCACTCCCGTGGTGATGGCAGCACTGAAAAATAGTCCTGAGTTCCGAGTGCTGAGTGCTGAGTTAAATACTGACTCAGAATTTAGCACTGAGAACTCATCACTGTTGGAGGGTAGCCGTCGCTTTTTGGGGTTAGCTTTCGAGCAACCAGCATCTCTGCTAAACTACTTAGCAGAGAATACCTTGATTGCCATTGATGAGCCAGAACAGTGTCATGCTCATAGCGATCGCTGGGTGGAAAATGCTGAGGAACAGTGGGGAATGGCGTATGGACAAGAATCTACTCCCCTAACATTGCCGAAAATCCACCGTTCGTTTGATGACTCTCTGATTGATGTTGCCAAGTTTAAAACATTATATTTATCAGAACTGTCAGAGGAAAATGATGGGATAAATCTTGCTAGCCGACCTGTTCCAGTCACGCCGCACCAGTTTGCGAAACTAGCTGAAACCATCCGCCAAGAACGCGATCGCAATTTCTCGATCTGGCTACTTTCTGCTCAACCTTCGCGTTCCGTCTCGCTGTTGCAAGAACATGACTGTCCGGCTCAGTTTATCCCGAATCCCCGCGACTACCAAGCGATAGATAAGCTGCAAATAAACCATACTCCCATAGCCCTCAAATATTCTGGTCTTGCGGAACTAGAAGGTTTTATCCTACCTACGTACCGATTAGTAATTGTCACAGATCGGGAATTTTTTGGGCAGCATTCCTTGGCGACTCCCGGCTATATCCGCAAACGCCACAAAGCTACTTCTAAACAAGTCGATCCCAATAAGCTGCGTCCAGGCGATTATGTAGTTCACAGAAATCATGGTGTTGGCAAATTTGTCAAGCTGGAAAGTTTGACGATTAATGACGAAACCCGTGATTATTTAGTGGTGCAGTATGCTGACGGGTTACTAAGAGTCGCAGCCGATCAAGTAGGTGCCTTATCCCGGTTCCGCGCCGCAGGTGATAAAGCACCAGAACTCAACAGGATGACCGGTAAAGCTTGGGAAAATACCAAGAATAAAGTCCGCAAAGCGATCAAAAAATTGGCGGTGGACTTGTTAAAACTGTATGCAGCGCGATCGCAACAACAAGGTTTTAGCTTTCCAGGTGATATGCCTTGGCAGGAGGAATTAGAAGATTCTTTCCCCTACCAACCCACAACGGATCAGCTCAAAGCTGTACAAGATGTAAAACGCGACATGGAAAGCGATCGCCCAATGGATCGCTTAGTTTGTGGCGATGTCGGTTTCGGGAAGACGGAAGTGGCGATTCGTGCTGTTTTTAAAGCAGTCACCGCCGGTAAACAAGTGGCACTCCTTGCGCCGACGACTATTTTAACACAGCAGCATTACCATACGCTCAAAGAACGTTTTGCACCCTACCCCGTAAATGTCGGTTTGCTTAACCGTTTTCGGTCTGCTGAAGAACGCCGTGATATTCAAAAGCGTTTAGCAACGGGTGAATTAGATGTAGTAGTTGGTACGCACCAACTTTTAGGTAAAGGCGTGACATTCCGGGATTTAGGACTGTTGGTAGTGGATGAAGAACAGCGGTTTGGGGTGAATCAGAAAGAGAAAATTAAAAGCTTGAAAACTCAGGTGGATGTGCTTACACTCTCGGCCACTCCGATTCCCCGGACTTTGTATATGTCCTTGTCAGGAATTCGGGAAATGAGCTTGATTACCACACCACCCCCAACCAGACGACCGATTAAAACCCATCTGTCACCAATAAATTCCGAAAGTATCCGCACTGCCATTCGTCAAGAATTAGACAGAGGTGGACAGGTATTCTATGTAGTTCCACGTGTAGATGGGATTGAAGAGACAACAGCCAATTTACGAGAAGTGATACCGGGAGCTAGGTTTGCGATCGCTCACGGTCAAATGGATGAAAGCGAGTTAGAATCCACCATGCTCACTTTCAGTAATGGCGATGCAGATATCCTCGTTTGTACGACAATTATTGAATCTGGCTTAGATATTCCACGAGTCAACACGATTTTGATTGAAGATGCTCACCGCTTTGGATTGGCACAACTCTATCAATTACGCGGTCGTGTGGGACGTGCAGGTATCCAAGCTCATGCTTGGTTATTTTATCCGAAGCAACGGGCATTATCTGATGCGGCACGGCAACGATTACGAGCCATTCAGGAATTTACTCAGCTAGGTTCTGGGTATCAGCTAGCGATGCGCGACATGGAAATCAGAGGCGTGGGTAACTTGTTAGGTGCAGAACAATCCGGTCAAATGGATGCCATAGGTTTTGATTTATACATGGAAATGCTAGAAGAAGCAATTCGGGAAATCCGAGGACAAGAAATTCCGAAAGTGGAGGATACCCAGATTGACCTTAACCTGACAGCATTTATTCCGGCGGATTATATCACCGATTTGGATCAAAAGATGAGTGCTTACCGAGCGGTGGCCACAGCTAAATCTAAATCAGAATTAAAGCAGATTGCAGCCGAGTGGAGCGATCGCTATGGTAATTTACCAGTCTCTGCAAATCAACTTTTGCGAGTCATGGAACTCAAACAGCTAGCGAAAAAACTCGGATTTAGCCGCATTAAACCAGAAAACAAGCAGCACGTTGTTTTAGAAACGCCGATGGAAGAACCCGCTTGGAATTTGTTGGCGGCGAATTTACCAGACAATCTCAAGACGCGGTTTGTCTATTCTCCGGGGAAAGTGACAGTACGCGGATTAGGAGTTTTTAAAGCAGATCAACAATTGCAGAATTTGATTGATGCTTTCGGAAGAATGCAAGGTGCGATTCCAGAGGCAGCTGTTGTTTAAATGGTAGAAAAAGATTAGTCATCAATTGCTTGATAAGTTTTGCTCAAGTTTTTATCAATTAAGAACCAAACCTACAGGAGATAAGCACAGTGAGTATTAATCTTGATTTGCCACCAGAGCTAGAAAACGAGCTTTTTACTGAAGCTTCTCGGCTAAACCTTCCTCTTTCTGAATACATTCTTCGGATTCTTTCTGTGAGACAGGTTTTAGCAAATCCTCCCAAGACAGGAGCCGAACTTGTTGCTTATTGGCAGAGCGAAGGTGTGATAAACTCACGACCTGATATTACAGATAGTCAAGCATACGCTCGCAAGTTACGCTATGACGCCCAAACCCGTGAGCGAGAATAGGTAAAGTTGATGTATTTGCTAGATACCGACGTTTTGATTGATATTCAACGAGGTCATGCTCCTGCAATAACTTGGTTTGCCAGTTTATCAGAGTTGCCCAGTGTGCCCGGCTTTGTAGTCATGGAACTGATTCAGGATTCTCAAAACAAGCAACAATTGAGTAATGCTTTAAAACTGGTTGCGCCGCTACCTGTAGTCTGGACTACTGAGGCTGACTTGACTCGCGCCTTGTCTGACTTTACGACCTACCATTTATCTCACAGTTTAGGGTTGTTAGATGCGCTGATAGCTGCTTGTGCTGTTGGGCAAGGTGCAACACTTTGTACATTCAATTTTAAACATTACCATGTTGTTCCCGGTCTTGTTATGGCACAGCCCTACATGCGTTAATAGCTATCCAACACTGCGACGTTTTGAGTAAAATGCAAAGTGCGTAGGCATAGCCAGTCTTAGACATCACTGTTATCTGTGTAATTTCCGGTGGTGAGTTAGTTTTGCCTGTGAGAGATTAGGCATCTAAGTTCTATAGCGCGGACAACCAACGATGGAAAAAGAAAAATTTCACATTGGCCCAACATACCTTGGTATTGAGGGTATTTTTGATAGCACGGATATGTACGGAAATCAAATTAAGCGTCCTGACTATTGGGAGGATGAGGGAGAAGTTGTTGTTTGGGGATATCGAATATCTGGTTCAGCAGTTTCTTTTCATTCTCAGATTGACTACTTTCCAAAAAATCGACTTGGGTATGTAGATATATGTCAGTTTGTTTGCGATCGTATGGCAGACTTACTTGATGAATGCATTCAGAGGATCAAACAACATAATAATTTAGAAGATTCATCTGTAGCTCAAGCAGATTATGGATTTAGAATTTATCATTATTGTGAATATTTTTTGGGTGAAGAAGAAGAGACTCTATCTCTGAAGTTAAACCGTCTTTCTAAAAGCGGGAAATTAAAGCAGGTAAACCGTAAAGGTGGGCTGTCTGAAAAAGTTGCTCAAATTGGGGAGATTGATTTTTGCCTCAGTTCTGGATCGATAACTTTGATGAGAAAAATTAACAGCGAGAAAAAAGGATTTGTTAGAGATGTTGAGCAACACAATCTCAAAACATATCAAGAATATTTAGATTATAAAAAAAGGAGAATAAATGACTATAATCTGCTGGACATACTTGAACTTTAAAGAGAACTGTAGGCAGTCAGTTAGCGTAGTCTAACACTCTCTAACACTCTGTTGGAGTGGAAAACATTAATTTGAGTAGCCACAGTTAAAAGCAAACAGGTATGCTTACTAGCATATTCTCACAAACTAGCTCAACGTTTTGCAAAGAATTACTGGCAGCCATCATATTTATGAAAACCCTGAAGTACAAAAAATCCTGTCAATTCCTGTTCACCGCAATCAAGATTTGAAAGTTGGAACCTTGAAAGCCTTGATGAAAATAGCCCAGCTATCTGAAGAAGATTTACTTTAATGGAATCTTTCGTAACGATTAACAGCCATAACACAGCTACTTGAACTAGCGATCGCCAAACTAAAAAATTTACCGGACAATGAACAAGATGCGTAGGCGTAGCTCGCCGCAGGCATCGCAGCAATGATTTTGGAAGAACTAGAAGATGAACGCTATTGGGATGCAGCCTTCGCCCGTTCTCCTGACGTACTCGCTTTCCTGGCAACCGAGGCAATGACTGAATACCGTGCAGGTAAAACCCAAGAGTTAGATTGTGCGATCGCATACCCGATTTTGATCAAAAGATGAGTGCTTACTGTGCAGGAACGGTGGCGAAATCTGAAGCAGAATTAACGCAGATTGGTCTTGATTAGAGCGATCGCTTTTTTTTTGTAAAATTTTGATACTATATATAGTATCATCTCTCAATGAGCAAATTAAGAAAATTAGTAGATCAGTTCCTAAAGCGACCTTCAGAAGTGCGGTTTCAGGAAGTTTACTATCTATTGGAAGCTTTTGGCTTTGAAGAGAAAAGGTCTAAGGGTAGCCATCATAGCTTCCGAGACTCCCAAGGTAAAATCATTACTGTACCCAAAACAGGAGGACAAAAAGTTAAAGAAGTCTATGTACAGCAAATAGTTGAGTTATTAAATTTAGAAGAGTGGATTGATGAAGACACTGAACCAGAAGAACCAGCAGATTGAGAAGCCGTCCTTAGAATATTATTTAAATTTTCAGTACCCTGTAACACTTTACCCCGACCCAGAAGGGGGATATGTAGCTCAAATTAAAGATTTACCTGGATGTCTTACCCAAGGCGAAACCCTTGAAGAGACAATGGCAAATCTCAATGAAGCGCGGGAATTATGGATTGAAACAGCTTATGAAGCTGGCGATGATATTCCCTTACCAAGTAATAATGATAGCTATAGCGGTAAACTACTACTACGGATGCCGAAATCTTTACATCGGCGTTTAGCTGAGACTTCTGAACAAGAAGGCGTGAGTCTCAACCAGTATATTGTGTCTTTGTTGAGTGCAGTGACATAATTAACAGCAAAGTAATCTTAGGAAATTTACAGATAATTTATAAATATTCAAAAAACACTTCAGGTACTAATCTTAATTCCCCAGATTTCAAGCGAGAGATATCTATCCATAATGCTCTATGTTTATGATGTTGTGATTCTGAAAAAACTAAACTTTCCAGTTGATAAAATTTGGAATCAGCAAAGTCACATTTATAAAGCTGAATAATTTCATGACCTTGCCTACCATTAAATGTAAACAGGTTCTCTATACAACCTAGATATTTAATATTTTTTAACTCTGCTTGAATTTCCTCTTGAAACTCTCGTTCTAAGGCAGCGTGGCTGGTTTCCCCAAAATCAACACCACCGCCCAAGGCTCGATAAAATGTTTCTTGCTTTGCTTGATCGTAACCTTCAGAAACAAATATGCGATCGCCATTTCGAATTAGCCCCAAGGCTATTACCCGAATTTCGCCTGCTTTATTCATTTTTGTAACTAATTATCGTAAATAGATTGAGGACGACTTTCGCTATCCTCAATAGGCCAATCTGGATTTTCGCCACCGATGTACAATTCTTCAATGGTCACATATTCCTGACTTAGCTGTGGATTGAGGATTAAATAAGATCCAAAAATAGACAGAGCAATGATAGGGTGAACTTATCGAGTGACTACCAACTGAATGTATGAATCCCTATCCGTTCAAAGTCGAGCAACAAATGCAACAGTTTTACCACTCGTTGTCAGAAAAAGATCGTCGTCGGTATGCGGCAATTGAAGCAGTGAAACTGGGATGGGGAGGGATAACCTACATCAGTCAACTGTTTGGGTGTGATTATTACACAATTAGGTTTGGCATAGAGGAACTCGATGATAAATCAGCTATGAGCATGAGTGAGATTCGTCATCATGGTGGGGGACGCAAGTCAGCCTTTGAAACAATAGAGGGACTTGATGCAGCATTTTTGAAAGTTATTGCTTGCCATACAGCAGGTTCACCAATGGATGAACAGGTCAAATGGACGAATTTGAATCGACATCTTATTGCTGAACTGTTACTAGGTGAGGGGATAGTAGTAAGTGTCACAGTAGTTGACCAATTATTGCAGAAGTACAATTATCGCAAACGCAAAGCCCAGAAACGGTTGGCAACAGGTGAACATCCACAACGCAATGAACAGTTTGAAAACATTGAACAACTGAAAGTTTCTTATCAGCAAGCAGGCAATCCGGTTTTGAGCATGGATACTAAAAAAAAGAACTAATCGGACAGTTGTATCGAGAGGGACGGATGTATACTACAGAAGAAATTCAGGTCTTCGACCATGATTGGAAATCTTTGGCTGTTGGAGTTGCGATTCCACATGGCTTGTATGACCTGACACTGAATGTTGGTTACATCCAGATTGGTACTAGTCACGATACGGGTGAGTTTGCTTGTGATTCTATTCGCTATTGGTGGCAACATTACGGATCAGTCGATTATGGGTCGGCAAGTTCGATATTGCTACTGTGTGATGGTGGTGGCAGTAATAGTTCTCGGCAATATTTATTCAAACAAGATTTGCAAGCCTTAGTCAATGAGTTGGGAATTGAGATTCGGATTGCCCATTATCCCCCTTACACTTCTAAATACAATCCGATTGAACATCGTCTGTTCCCTCATCTGACTCGTGTTTGTCAGGGTGTAATTTTCGATTCGGTCGAAATGGTCAAGGACTTGATGGCGAAGGCAAAGACCCATACTGGTCTGAAAGTGTTTACAACTATTTTGGATCAAGTATACAAAACGGGCCGTAAAGTTACAGAGGATTTCAAGCAAACGATGGAAATTGTGTTTGATGATTATTTGCCGCAATGGAATTACACCGCTAAACCACAGGTGGCATAATTCTGGATTTTATTTAATCCGCATTCCTGTGTGAGGGCGTTGATTAAAATATCCAGAGCGATCGCATCACTGGTTCCTAAGTCAAACCAACAACGCCCCCACTGACCCTCATATTCAAACTCACCCATGTTGTGCATCAGTGCTAGTAAGCTTTTGTCATACCCTTGCTCATCATAATTCATGTAGCTGATATCGAGTCCGGTGTCCTGCACCTGAAGATTCTCTGCATTAAATGCACCCAATTTACCCAGATAAAACCAGGAATTGAAAACTTCTTCTACATATTGCTTTTCACGTGCAGAAGGATTTGTGCTGAATTTCAGCCAAATCCACACATCGAAAGGATTAATTTCGCGGAACTGAATCTCCATTTTGGTCTAATATCTCAATTAACTCTTCTGCAAATTAGCATATCAAAGTGGGGAGTGGGGATTGAATTATTTCCGATGCCCTATGGCCGATTACCCAGGATTCTTCAAACTAACAGCCCTGCTGCGTTCACCCTCAATTTGTTTGACTAAATCGCCTGGAAGTTGCGATTTTTTAGCCAATGCTTTGTCAAAATTAGCGATCGCTTCCTGGATTATCTGCTGGCTTTTTTCTTTTTGCCCCAGTTGTTTAAGGATTTGGGCTTTAAGATAATAAATTTCTGGATTATCTGATGTGGTTGTAATCGCCCGGTTGACATACTCTAGTGCCTGTGGATACCGTTTTAAATCCCGATAAGCAAGAGCAATACCCCGATCCACAAGATACCGAGGAGCAGCATTTTGTTCTAAACGTCCAATTGCCTGATCTGGGCTAGCAAAAGGTAAATTAACTGCCAATAATAAATCCATATAACCCTTGATTAAATTCAGTTCTGGATCGTTGGCAGAAATTGCTTCGGCTTTGTCTAAATATTCATAAACTTGCCGTAACCGACTAAAGGCTTCCGGTACACCGTTGACAGTACCCTCACGGGTGAGAACTACTGCACCCTCTAAAAAATGGCCAACAGCAGTGTATAAATTACCACGCAATGGATCGCTAGAAATCAGTTTTTGTCCAGTTTCTAGAGTTTTCTGACTGTAGGTGTCTAGTTTAGCCCAATCCTTATTTCCGTATGCCAAAGATGCCTTTATGGCATAAGCTAGAGGTTCATTTGGCTCTTTGGATACTGCTTGTTCCAGATAACGCTCTGCTGCTCGATAGTTGCCCTGTTGGAAAATCGCTTTAAAAGCTGCTTCTGTTTGGTCGCCAATTTGATGAGGTTCGCGATTGCGAAACGGATCGCCAGCCAGGGAGGGATTTACCCACAGATTAAGTGCGATTGCCCAAGGGGCAACGCCAAAGGCGAACGCAGCTGCAAAAGCAGTCTGAGCAAGGGTAGTGAGTTTAGCAGGCACTACTAATCGAGGCGAAGAAAACCTTTTAGTCATTTTAACCCTCAGAATAATTGCGGTTGAAATAGTTGTATGTGTTACTTAGAATGCAAAAAATGGTTAATTTTCACACTGAGCGTTCGCGCAGCGTCTCGTAGAGAAGTCGAAGTGTTAACTTGCCTCTGCTTCAACCAAAATTTTCTTATATAGAAGTTGACTTTGGTAATTTTTCCATGTTCCCAGGCTGGTTATAGCCAAAGTTTTAAGGGTGAGTCTGCCACAATGGAGAAAAAGTGGATTATTCTTGCTGCTAAATTAAGGTGTTAATCCAGGTAATGCGCTAGAAATTTTTCCAGATTTTTTCAGATGCTCTCAGTGTAGCTAATCAGTAATTTGCTGACTTTTTGGTAATCTTAACAAATGCTCTATCTCCGAAATCTAATTTATCACCCTACAGCGTGCCCAACAGCCATTCTCAAATCGATCAACTTGGAATTAGCACCCCAACAGCTAGGTCTGATTATTGGCGCGAGTGGTTCGGGTAAAAGTACCTTACTAGAAATTTTGTCAGGACTAGCCGAACCCACTAGCGGCGCACTCTTCTGGCGGGAACAAGAACTTCTACCTGAACAGCTACAACAATTGGCCGGGTTAGTATTTCAGTTTCCAGAGCGGCACTTTTGCGGTGGTTCGATTTTAGAAGAATTGCGTTTAGGACATCCTGAGTTAGGGTCAGAACGAGTCAGACAGGCCCTGACTGAGGTGGGATTAGAGCATTTATCGCTCTCCGCCGCACCCCATGCTTTAAGTGGTGGTCAGCAACGACGTTTAGCTTTGGCTGTGCAATTGATTCGCCAGCCAAATTTACTGTTATTGGATGAACCCACAGCTGGGTTAGATTGGTCAATGCGTCGGCAACTGGTAAATTTATTAGCGAAACTGAAACAAGATTGGACGCTGTTGGTAGTGACACACGATGCTGGGGATCTATTAGCGATCGCAGACCGTTGCTGGACACTCAACCACGGTGAATTAGAATCAGTAGACCCAAAGACACTAGAAGCCAAAGTTAAAGAACCTTTACCGACGGTGTGAGAAAAGAGCAGGGGGAACAACGAGACAAGGGAACAGGGGGACAAGGAAAATAACTATGCCCCATGACTAATGACTAATGACTAATAACTAATGACAAACTTATTGCCTGAGATGGCAGAAATCTGGCAGAAAACTCTCAATTGGCAACCAACTGTCCAACAGCAAGCACAATTCCAAAGGCTTTATGAGTTAATTCTAGAAGGTAACCGCCAACTAAATTTAACTCGGATCACTGACCCCCAAGAGTTTTGGGAAAAACATCTCTGGGATTCTCTGCGAGGAATTGTACCCCTATTATCAGCAAATTTCTCCCCCGCTTCCCCTGCTCTCATCGATATTGGTACAGGCGCGGGTTTTCCTGGTATTCCAGTGGCAATTACTGTAACTAATTGCACAATTACTCTTCTTGATTCCACTCGGAAAAAAATTACTTTTATCGACAATATATTAAGTGAACTTGCCCTTAACAATGCCAAAACCATTGTTGCTAGAGCGGAAGAAATCGCTCATCACCCGCAGCATCGACTAGCTTACGATATTGCATTAATCCGTGCTGTCGGTGCAGCCTCCGTCTGTGCAGAATATACTCTACCACTGCTCAAACTGGGAGGTTTAGCTATAATTTATCGCGGTAATTGGACAGAGGATGAAACAACTGCCTTGCAGAATGCTGTGAACCAGTTGGGTGGCGTGATTGAATCAATCGAACAATTTACAACACCTCTGAGTCACAGCGTCCGCCACTGTGTGTATTTGCGTAAGCTAGCTACCACACCAGCTAATTTTCCCCGTGCTGTTGGTATACCTACTCAAAAGCCGCTTTGAGGGGAAAGATGAGAATAGTGGGGAAAAAGAATTTCTTTTTCCTTGTATCTGTCATTAAGATAGTAGCCATTAAGACACTGGAATCTTAATAACAAATTCTGTCCCCTCACCCAAAACGGAGTTGCAGATCAACTTACCATTATGGGTTTCTTCAACAATTTGACGAGCGATCGCTAATCCCAATCCCGTTCCCTTGCCAACCTCTTTAGTGGTAAACAAGTGGTCAAAGATACGTACTTTAATATCCTCTGGCATTCCCGAACCGTTATCTTTGATCCGAATTACTACCGTATTCTGGTCGCTAGATACTTCAGTGCGAATTATAATTTGCTGAGAATTAACTTCTAATTCAGCAAATGTTCGCCCAACGCTTTCTGTATCTAATACATCAATTGCATTGGCAATGATGTTCATAAATACTTGATTTAACTGTCCTAAAAAGCACTGAACAGGCGGTAATTCACCATAATCTGTAATCACTTCAATCGTCGGACGTTTCTGGGATGCTTTGAGGCGATACTTCAAAATTAACAGTGTACTTTCAATCCCTTCATGCAGGTTGCAAGCAATTTTTTCAGATGTATTGGCTCTGGAAAAAGTGCGGAGACTAGTGCTAATGTCCATAATACGTTCTGTCGCTACATGCATCGAGACTAGCAGTTTTGGTAAGTCCTGGCTGAGAAATTCTAAGTCAATTTTCTCTGCAAGTTTTGTGACTGCAAATGGAAGTTGGGGATGATGTTGCTGTACACATTCCACATACTTAAATAAGTCTTGGATATACTCTTCAGTATTACTCAAACTGCCTTTGAGAAATCCCAGGGGGTTATTAATTTCGTGTGCTACACCTGCAACTAAGTTACCCAAGGTTGCCATTTTTTCACTTTGCACTAATTGCAATTGTGCGTTTTTAAAATTATCTAGCGCTTGCGAAAGCTCTGCGGTGCGTTCTTGTACCCGTTGCTCTAAAATATTCTTTTGTCGGGCTAATTCTAAATTTGCTTGTCGCAGTTTCAGATGAATACCAATACGTGCAAGTACTTCTTCTTGTTGAAATGGCTTTGTAATATAATCTACAGCTCCTAACGCTAAACCTTTGACTTTATCAGTTGTATCATTTAAAGCAGTCATGAAAATAATCGGAATCTCGCAGATTGTCAGTTGAGATTTTAATTGACGGCAGGTTTCAAAACCATCAATTCCTGGCATCATTACATCTAGTAAAATTAAATCAGGAGGGTAGTTTTTTATCGTCTCGATGCCGTGCCAACCATCCATTTCTACTAGGACTTTATAACCGGCTTGGTCAAGTGCATCATATAGCACTTCGATATTAGTTGGATGATCGTCAATAATCAGAATTGTTTGACCTTTTCCATCATTTGCCATCAGTTTTCAATCTCCTACCTAAATCTTTGTTGATTCTTGAGATTGGTTTATCGACTCTTGCAGAAAATGACGAACTGTCTGAATATTGAAGCCTTTAACCAATTCCCTGAGTTCTTGAATAAAGGGTTGAAACTGCTCATCTAATTGAGCTAGTTGATCCAACTCTTCTCGGATACCTCTAAAATACCCAGTTTCCACATGTTCAAATAATACCTTTAAATCAGAAATAGGTGGAATTATAATGGTTATGGGGCTTGCTATTGTATTAACTTGAGATTTTAATTTAATATCTGTATATATCCAATCTAGTTGTAATTGCTTAGCTAATGCAGCATAAAGTTCATCTGCTTGCACGGGTTTTGCCAAGAAATCGTTACCACCAGCATCTAAACTCTTTTGGCGGTCAATCTCAAACACGCTGGCAGAAGAGACAATCACAATGGCATCACGTAAAGTTTCGGATTGACGCAATTGTTTGAGCATTTCCCAGCCATCCATTACGGGCATAGCTAAATCACAAATGATCGCATCGGGACGATCGCTTGTAATTTTTTCTAAACCCTCTTGTCCGTTGTTGGCTTCGATAACTTCAAAACCAAGGGGTTCCAAAAGATTGACAATTACTGACCGATTTTCCCAACGGTCATCGACAATCAGGATTTTTTTGCGATTCTCTTTCACAGAGGTTGCGCCAACGCCAGAATATCCGACAATTCTCCCAGATGATGTTACGGAATTTGCTTGTACCCAATCAGTTGCGATCGCACAGTCAATATTAAAGAAAAACTTACTACCAACCCCTAATTGGCTTTCAACCTGTATTTGACTAGCCATCAATTCAACAAATCGCTGGCTGATAGCAAGTCCTAATCCCGTTCCTTCACTTTGGCGTTTGCTATCCCCGACTTGCTCAAAGGGGAGGAAAATTTTCTCTAATTGCTGGGGACTTATGCCGATGCCTGTATCCTGAATTTGGAAGCGAAGATTAGTTATATCCCCTAACAGCACTTCCACCTTAAAAGTGACACTGCCTTTTTCGGTAAACTTAATGGCATTTCCCAGCAAGTTAATCAGAACTTGTCGTAAACGCTTCTCGTCAGCAACAACGCCCATTGCTGGATTCTCCGGCGGCTGATAAATAAACTCAATACCCTTTTGTTCGGCTTTAATGCGGCAGATTTCCACAACACTTTGTAGAAACGCAGGTAGATAAAATGGAACCAGCTGTAGTTCTAGTTTGCGAGCTTCGATTTTAGATAAGTCGAGAATATCGTTAATTAAAGTCAGTAAATGCGAACCACATTGATAGATAATATCGATGCCACGCTGTTGTTTTTCGTCAGATGCAGTCCGGGCAAGAATTTGGGCATATCCTAAAATTCCGTTGAGCGGTGTCCGCAGTTCATGGCTCATGTTTGCGAGAAAATCGCTCTTGGCATGATTGGCAGCATCGGCGGTAAGTTTCGCTTCCTTTAACTCGTGGGTGCGTTCTTCTACCCGACTTTCTAATTCTTCGTTAGTTTTAGCTAATTGTTGATTGGTTTGCTCAATAGTGGTGAAAGAGTCCCGTAACTGCTGCGCCATGCGGTTGAAGGACTGCGCCAATCTACCCAATTCATTTACTGACGGTATTTCTACCTGTTGATTTAACTCACCTGCTGCAATCGATTCTGATGCTTGACTCAAGCGCAAAATAGGACGGGCAATCCAACGAGAGGTGTAGAAGCCTAAAATAGTTGCTAATGTTAATGCACCCAGACATAACAAAATTGTTGTGCGCGTGTTGGCGTTAATTTGCCCCATAAAATCTGATTCTGGAACCGCCACAACCACCAGCCAATCTAAACCCCATTCATCCCGCCAAGGTGCCACCTGAACAAACTGGCGCTGGCCATTGAGTCTAAATTCCAGCGACTGATTGCCTTTGATGGTTGACAAATTCTTAAAACGCTCAGTTAAATATTTTGCAGTAGCTTGAATCAGTGAATCTTTACTGTCAGAGCCTTGAAGCCGTTTAGCTTTGCCATTAACAAGTGTAAAAGGTTGTTCTTTGTTGGAACTTGCAATTAACAATCCATTACGTTCCAAAATAAAAGTTTTCCCAGATGGACTGACTTTTAAGTGCTGAAGAAAATCACTAATCTGCGTGAGTCGCTGGTCAACTCCAATAACACCAATCAAATTCTTGTTTTTGTCATAGACTGGGCGATTAGCAGACACGGATAGCGTATAAGGTGGCGATTGCCATTGATAAAGCGTCCACATCGATTTGCCTGTCTTTGCTGGTTCCTCACACCAAGCTTCTTGTTTAGCAATGTAACGACCATTATCGGTGGCCAGGTTAGCCCGATTCCCTAGTTTATCTGTGTTGTAGATATACCAATGTTGGTTGCCATTGCGCTTGCGGGAAACTTCATCGACTGTAACCCGACCATCGTCAAAGAAGCGTCCGGAACCTGCAAAATCTCCTGTCTGCAAGCAAAAACCAATATAGCCAATATTATGTAGTTGGAGTTGCTTCCAGAAAAACTGCCCAAGTTGCTGTGGATTGTCTGGGTCAAGTAATCCCATATCCATCGCACCGCCATTAATTTCAGCTAGGTGACGACCTGTATTCAGGTAACTATCTAAATGCTGGTCAATGCGATCGCTTACTTCACGTTGCAATCGATTGGCTAAATCATTTACTGCTTGTTGTCCGTTGCGAAGAGATAAATAGCCCGTCAGTCCTACTGCGGCGAAGATTTGCAAAACGAAAGGAAGCACAAGCACTAAGCGTAGCGGTAGATTCCCCTTGTTAGGAGAATTCTTGTTATTTGATAGCATCACCTCAGATTGGCTCCCCTTACATCCTGACGATTATCATTGGTTATTTATAGGATTCTCAAATTAACCTTGGTGATTAAAGCGGTTCTCAGTTGGATGCAATACGCCTGCTTATTGGGGAGTTAGAAGTTCGGAGAATCAGGATAAGTTTATATTTTGACTCTTTATACCAATTCACGAAAAGCCTGATACAAATAAAGCATCCAAAATAAAACCCCAACCTGTAATAGAAGCAACAATTGATGTGTTGAATGTTTCAAGACGTTGCCATACAAATTCTCTCAACTCGTCTAAAGAGTGAAAGGATTCCCAACTCAAAGACATTTTAATTTCTTGCCAAAAGCGTTCTATAGGATTAACTTGTGGTGTATGTGGTGGTTGAAACAGCAAAATGATATTTTCTGGTACTTGAAGATATTGGCTGTTGGAGTTCTCTATCTAGTTGCTCTCTTGCCGAAGATTAAATAATTGGCGATCGCCCTTGACTCTTTTTTGTTGACAACAGACTCGTTATTCCTGACTCTGTATAAGTCTTTAACCATCTTTGTACCGTTACCCTTCCTCTTCCCAACACCACAGCTACATCCTGTACTGTTTTTACTTACCCTATTTTCAGTAAATACAAAGCTTGAATACGTTCCAGGCTTGATGCTGTTTTTTGTTTTCTCAACAGTTCATGCAATTGGTCAACTGATTCAACTATTTTTACTTTGGTGACTCCAGCCATCTTTGCTCGTAATATTTATTCCTTAATTATCTTTATAAAGAACCATATAAACTTGAAGATTTAGTCGAAAGTACCTTTTTTGCCTCCAATTAAAGGTTACAGGCAATATATTGAAATTATCTCAGTTGCGAGCTTGTACTGAGACTAATAAACTTTACCTATTCGGAGAATTTGCGGATGAAATTAGCCAAAAATCTGAGCATTGCTGCTGCTGGCGTAGCTCTTTCTTTAGCGGCTGTAAGTGCTAAACCTGCACAAGCAGCAAGTGTCAATTTTCTTAGTCAATCGGGAGGTACATACAATTACAATGTACTTGCCACTGGCACACCCACGGAAAAGCTCAACAAATTTAGTAGCATTACCCTCTCAGACTTGGAAGGTGTAACTGGAGTAAATGTAAATTCATCATTTCTGAATGTACTCTTTTTCGATGCCAATAATGTTCTATTGTCACTTAAGAATGCAACGGCGAATACCTTGACAGGAAATCCATTTACTGGATTGGACTTTTCTGTAATCAGTTCATCCACAACACCGGGTTCAGTAAGTTTCTCCGTTCTAAATAGTGGTAGTGGTATTAATTATACTGGCACAGTCACAGGGCCTGTTGCAAGTCCTGTTGCAGTTCCTGAACCCTTTACTATGGGTAGTTCAGTAGTTGCTATTGGTATGGGTTTGTGGATGACGCGAAAGAAAGCTACAGCCACTCACAAAGCTTAGTAGAGTTACCTGCTTTTAGGTAGCAAGACTCGCATTACAAAACTGGCAACAGAATATTGTTTCTGTTGCCAGTTCATAAGTGCCTATAACTTTAAATTTTTGTCTTGGCTTAGACAAATTTGGTTGCTGCTACAAACCGCTTGTTAATCTCATCCCAATTAACCACGTTCCACCAAGCATCTAAATAATCGGCGCGGCGATTCTGGTAATTGAGATAATATGCATGTTCCCATACGTCATTACCCAAGATGGGATATTTACCTGTACTTAAGGGACTATCTTGGTTAGCTGTGGTTGTCACTTCCAACTTGCCACCTTTGTTATGCACTAGCCAAACCCAACCACTACCAAAACGACCAGCACCAGCTTCGTTAAACTGTTTTTTGAAAGCTGCAAAAGAGCCAAAATTTTGATTAATTGCGGAGGCTATATTTCCTGTTGGTTCTCCCCCACCTTTTGGCTTCATAATTTGCCAGAACATTGAGTGGTTCACATGACCACCGCCATTATTGCGTACTGTTTTGCGAATATCTTGTGGTACGGTGTCAAGTTTTCGCAACAGTTCTTCAACACTTTTGCCTTTGAGTTCTGGGTGTTTGGCTAACGCTGCATTCAGGTTTTTCACATAAGTTGCATGGTGTTTATCGTGGTGAAATTGCATCGTTTTGGCATCGATGTGTGGTTCTAGGGCTTCGTAGGCGTAAGCTAAAGGGGGTAGTTGGATAGCCCCTGTTATATTTGGTATTGCATTTGGTGATGTATTTTGTGTTGTATTTGGTGTTGTGTCCGGAGTTGCAGTGTTTCCCTGAAGAGATTTCTCTGCCGATGCACAAGCATCTAATGCAAAAGCACCCGCACTCGCTGTGAGTAAAAACAAGAAATTGCGTCGATTAATAGTCATATAAGTTTTTGCAGCGAATCGATTAAGTATCTATTGCAGTTTTTATTTTCTTAGATTCTGGCTACAAAAAATTGGTAATTTGCGATTATTTCTAGTAGTTTAAGAAACTCTTTATAAGATTCTGTCCCCAGTTTTAGGATCAAATATAAACAACTGATTTAAATCGAGTTGTAGAGAAAGGCGATCGCCTGGACGTGGACGTACATCCCCACCCACCTGAATATTCAACACCACCGCCGAACCAGGTAAACCAGCACGAATCAAAGTTTCCCTTCCCAAAGGTTCCACAACTTTAACTTCAACAGATAACAATCCTGAGTTTTGAGTACTTAGTTCTGAATCAGTATTGATTTTTATATGCTCTGGGCGAACCCCCAAATCAAAACTGTGTCCTTGACGCAAGTGTATTTTTTCTTTCACAACTGCTGGAATTGCTAATAACTGTCCACTCACATCAAAACCGTTATTTTCATAGATTGCAGGCAAAATATTCATTGGTGGACTGCCTAAAAAAGCTGCCACCATCCGATTAGCAGGACTTGCATAAATAGTTTGGGGATCGCCAATTTGTTGAATCCGCCCTCGATTTAGCACGACAATTTTATCAGCCAAAGTCATCGCTTCAACTTGATCGTGGGTGACATAAATTGTTGTAATGCCTAATTCTTGATGTAACTGTTTCAATTCTGCCCTTGTATCATCACGCAATTGGGCATCTAAATTAGATAAAGGTTCATCAAGTAAAAATACTTGTGGTTCACGAGCGATCGCTCTCCCTAATGCTACTCGTTGTTGCTGTCCCCCAGAAAGTTGTTTGGGTTTACGATCCAGCAAGTGATCCAGAGAAAGCGATCGCGCCACATTCATCACCCGTTCTTGAATGATTTTCCGGTCAACCTTCCGCATTTGCAACCCAAAGCCGATATTTTCCGCCACGCTCATGTGAGGATAGAGAGCGTAGTTTTGGAATACCATCGCTACATCGCGTTGTCTGGCTGGGATATTATTCACCAAGCGATCGCCAATATAGAGTTTGCCAGATGTAGCGGTTTCTAAACCAGCGATCGTTCGCAAAATTGTCGACTTACCACAACCCGATGGCCCAACTAAAACCCAAAACTCGCCATCAGGAATTTCAAAGGTAATATCCTCAATAGCGGTGACATTATTGAATCTACGCTTAATATCTTCTAGACGAACGTTTGCCATTATCTAATTTGATATTTTCAGTTTGGGAGCTGCGCTAAGTAACCTCCAACTCAGTACTAGGGGCTTTTATTTGCCCCTTTTGAGGAACTGTGAGGCTGCTTTGTAAGTGCAAAAACTTGGTTGTCCTGCACAACTCTAATCAGAAATCTTAGAGCCTCATTCACGGCATCGGCATTGGGAAAAACCTGTGCAACATCAGGTTCTAAACGAATTGTTGTCTTACCAAAGCTCTTTCGTTCAGGGCCGAACTTTCTGACTTTTAAGCTCTTTAAGTCATACTCCAATCGCACACTACAGCATGACGTTTTTGACTTCTCAGACATCCTCTAAACAAAGTTCCATTACTTGTTTGATATTAGCCATCAATTCATCAATTGTTTCTCCCTGACTGTAGCAGGCTTTTAGCTGAGGGACTTCTCCAACATAGTAGCCATCTTCATCCCGTTCAATGATGACGTAGAATTCTCGGTTGCTGGGATTGATCATAATTTATTTATACGTAGGCTCAAAATCATTTTTCTGGATTCTTCGACCAAGCAGGGTGAGAAAGTAAAGAAGCAAAGACTCGTACCCCTCGAAGTTGATTAGAGAGCGGTAAGTGACCTTTAGGCGCACTTAAATCCCAGGTAAACTCGTTAGGGTATCGCGTCCAATTATTACCTGCTTTCCAGCCAATTTTCGGCCAGAAATTCTCCCAGTTTTTACCTAAACTTAACCAGATTTCTCGCTGCACTGAAAAGCCAAATTTACCTTCTGAGTGGACTAACCAGAGGTTGTTAATGGTTTGCAAGTCAACAGCCGAGGTATTTTCTACCTCAGTAAAGTACAACCATTTTCGTTGTACAGCCGTTGGCCCTGATAGTTCACACATTTTTTCGATGGTGACGCGATCGGCTGCTTGGAAGTCTTGAACAGCTAGTAGCTGTTGCAAAGAATTGTAGTTAATCCCGCACTCTGATTTTAGAGGTACAATTCCCTCAGGAAAACAGGAGCGCAAAAATTCTTTGACTTGAGGTGCGTCAGAGTTATAGAGGACTTGGTAAGCTTTGCCATCAACCCAAGTCGCTGGGTTCTCACGTCGTTTCAGTAAAAATTCCATCAACACGTCTAATCCCTCATTACCCAACTCAGCTAATTGTGGGATTATCTGTTGTTGGACTT
Organism: Nostoc sp. ChiQUE02; assembly: GCF_034531305.2. Taxonomy (NCBI): domain Bacteria; kingdom Bacillati; phylum Cyanobacteriota; class Cyanophyceae; order Nostocales; family Nostocaceae; genus Nostoc; species Nostoc sp. ChiQUE02. Next base: position 304,675 of record NZ_JAVRBN020000001.1, on the reverse strand, counting down.
TTTCAGACCCAGCGATTAACGGTCGTCGGAGGGAGTCGATGTCATTTGCAGGGCCTGATAAAATCATTGGGTCTGTCATGCCATTCTCGTTTTAGCGGTCAGTGAAAGAGCGGTAAGCTATCGGGCATTCTCCAAGGCGAAGCACTGATAGCGAAAAGTAGTTTACTATTTTTGATCGTACAAAATTGCGATCGCTTCACTGAATCCCACACTTAATCCCCAAATAATGTACAAGGGGAATAGGGGGAAAATCTGCGCCTTATGGCTTGGTGAACAAAAGACATAGCAAAATATACAAGCCTGCCACATAAGGTTTTTTTGAATAGCAGCGTATCGATTAGGAGTGTGTGAACGATGTACGAAAAGATTACCCCCCCCGCAACCGGAGCAAAAATCACCTTCAAAAATGGTGAACCAATCGTACCGGACAATCCAATTATCCCCTTTATTCGTGGCGATGGTACAGGTATAGACATCTGGCCTGCTACCCAAAAAGTACTAGATGCTGCGGTAGCCAAAGCATACAAGGGTCAGCGTCAAATTAGTTGGTTTAAGGTTTACGCTGGGGATGAAGCTTGCGATTTATACGGTACTTATCAGTATTTACCTCAAGACACTCTGACTGCAATTGAAGAATATGGTGTAGCTATTAAAGGGCCTTTGACTACTCCCATTGGGGGGGGAATTCGTTCTTTAAATGTAGCGCTGCGGCAAATTTTTGACTTGTATGCCTGCGTGCGTCCTTGCCGTTACTATGCAGGTACGCCCTCACCCCACAAAAATCCCGAAAAGCTGGATGTAATTGTTTATCGGGAGAATACGGAAGATATTTATTTAGGCATTGAGTGGCGACAAGGTAGCGAAATCGGCGATCGCTTAATTAAAATTCTCAATGAAGAACTAATCCCCGCCACCCCAGAACATGGGAAAAAACGCATCCCTCTTGATTCTGGTATTGGCATCAAACCCATCAGCAAAACTGGTTCCCAGCGCCTAGTCAGACGTGCTATCAAACACGCTTTGCTATTGCCCAAAAACAAGCAACAAGTGACTTTGGTGCATAAGGGCAACATCATGAAGTACACCGAAGGCGCTTTCCGTGATTGGGGTTATGAACTAGCAACCAGCGAATTTCGCCAAGAAACCGTCACTGAACAGGAATCTTGGATTTTGAGTAACAAGGAAAAAAATCCGAATATTTCCTTGGAAGAAAACGCCCGCCAGATTGAACCTGGGTTTGATAATCTCACTCCAGACAAGAAAGCGCAAGTTGTCAAGGAAGTTGAAACTGTTCTTAACACAATTTGGGCAAGCCACGGCGATGGTAAATGGAAAGAGAAAGTTTTGGTGAATGACCGGATTGCTGACAGTATTTTTCAACAAATCCAAACCAGACCGGATGAGTATTCGATTCTGGCGACGATGAACTTGAACGGCGATTACTTGTCTGATGCCGCCGCCGCCATTGTTGGGGGATTAGGAATGGGACCAGGGGCAAATATTGGTGATTCAAGTGCCATATTTGAAGCTACCCACGGCACCGCACCCAAACACGCCGGCTTAGATCGGATTAATCCTGGTTCAGTGATTTTGTCTGGTGTGATGATGCTGGAATTTATGGGTTGGCAAGAAGCCGCAGACCTAGTTAAGAAAGGTTTAAGCGAGGCGATCGCAAGTAGTCAAGTCACCTACGATTTAGCTCGGTTGCTAGAACCGCCAGTTGAACCCTTAAAATGTTCTGAATTTGCTGAGGCAATTATTCAACATTTTGGTTAATTCTATTAGGGTTAATTAGTCACAAGTCGAATTACCCCACCCTAACCCTCCCCTTGTAAAGGGGAGGGAACTGGATTTCTTGTTTCCCCCCTTTATAAGGGGGGATTAAGGGGGGTAATTTGACTTGTGTATACACGCTTTTTAAGGGGGGTTAGGGGGGATCAACAAATATTTAATACTTCTCAGACATCCTCTGATAAATCAACCATTTTACAAAAGCGAAATGGCATTTTATTTGCAAAAAACACCAAAATCAGAAAGCGAACTGGGGTTTGAGTAAGTCAAAGCTTATTTTGAGAAAGCAAAAGCTTCTTTTACTTGCGGAAAACACCGAAATGAGAAAGTAAACTGGGGTTTGAGAAAGCAAAAGCTTCTTTTACTTGCGGAAAACACCAAAATGAGAAAGCAAACTGGGGTTTGAGAAAGCAAAAGCTTCTTTTACTTGCGGAAAACACCAAAATGAGAAAGCAAACTGGGGTTTGAGAAAGTCAAAGCTTATTTTGAGAAAGTAATTGCGGATTTTGCTTATTGAATTTAGTCAAAATATGAAGTTTAGATAAAATTATTGACAAAATTGCTGATAAATCTTGATCCGTCAGATTTCAATACGGTTCGGATAAGGTTTTTTGATGACACGCCCTAGATCGCAAAGACGCAATAAATCGCCGTCTTTACAAGAATCAGTCCTTTGTAGAGACGGCGATTTATCGCGTCTCTTGCCTTAACCGAACCGTATTGCGTCAGATTTAAAACTAGTCAAAAAACAAAGTCCCCGGCTTTTATAAAAAGTCGGAGATTTTTTTGGGGCAATCCCCTATAAAGTTTCCGTTATTCGGATTTAGAGCGATCGAGAACTCGGCGCAAGTTCTCCATTAATTTGGATTTAACCCAATCGGTAATTGCTGTAACTGCGATTTCGCTAATTTATCAGGTGCGATCGCTCCATTCTCTGTAATGATTGCTGTAATCAACTCTGCCGGGGTGACATCAAAAGCTGGGTTGTAAAAATCTACACCCGCAGGTGTGAGAATAGTATCACCAACTTGATAGATTTCTGTTGGTTCGCGTTCTTCAATGGGAATTTTGCTGCCATCGGCTAATTCAAAATCAACGGTGGAAAGGGGTGCAGCTACAAAGAAGGGGATATTATGTGCTTTAGCTGCGATCGCTACACTATATGTACCAATTTTATTGGCAGTGTCGCCGTTAGCAGCAATGCGATCGGCACCCACAACTACAGCATGAATCAAACCCTGTTTCATGCAATGGGCTGCCATATTATCAGTAATTAATGTAACTGGAATACCTTCTTGAACACATTCCCAAGTGGTGAGTTTTGCGCCTTGCAAACGGGGACGGGTTTCGTCGGCAAATAAACGTTCTAAACGTCCTTCCCTCCAAGCGGAACGGACAACACCCAAGGCTGTGCCATATCCAGCAGTAGCTAGTGCCCCAGCATTACAGTGGGTAAGCAGCGTCAGCTTTTCTGGGGTAGTGGGTAAAACTGCCAAACCATTGTCGCCGATCGCTTGACAGGTTTGCAAATCTTCAGCGTTGATTGCCTGGGCTGTTTGGAAAAGGGTTTGCTTAATGTCTTCTACTGTTCCCAGCGTTTCGTAGGCAGCTTTCAGCATCCGGCTGATTGCCCAAAATAAATTTACCGCTGTTGGACGAGTAGAACGCAACAACTGGGCTACTTTATCTAAGTGTTGCAAAAATTCGGTGCGATCGCTAGTTTCAATTTCCCTGGCACCAAGATACATTCCATAAGCCGCAGCCACACCAATTGCAGGCGCACCTCGCACAATCATGGTTTTAATCGCCCGCGCCATATCTTCACTGCGATGAATTTCCACAAATGTATATTCGTTGGGTAAGCGAGTTTGGTCAATTAGTGACACTGAGTCATTGTGCCAAATAACGGGATAAACCTGGTTTGTGGAAGGTGTCATAAAAAAAGGTAGTTAGTAGATGGGCATCAAATACTTAACTGGCGCAACAGATTGGTCAGAAATATCATAGCCTTACTTAAGTATTTAATAAAAGAAATTTTTGTTATCTATATCTTCTTTTTACCAAAATATTGCTCCCAAATGTAGCTTGCCTCCCGTTCACATAGCGTCTCCGACAGGAGAAGAATACCCAATTGAATTGGAATGACAACACTTTAAAAAAGATGAAGTGGCAGGGAAAATTTTGACGATGAGCGAGAACTTATCTATGCCGTAATTGATGTTGTTCAAGCTAAAGGAAAAAGAGGAGATCACAATACACAATGTGTTAAATTTAACTACAATCGTTATGCTTCACTTTTCGTTACATAACGATTAATTTTCCCGCCTACTTACTAGTGATGTTGCGATCGCTTTCCTAATTATTTTCTGGCATTCGCCTTAAATTCTCTTCAGTTGACGTTGCGATCGCCTTAATAAAATATTCTTGTACCTTGATATTTAATTAATTTCCTCCTTAACTGTCTTAACTGTCCTTGCATTCTCATTATGAAAATGCGAGGATGTCGATGTTAATTTAAGCAATTTTTGCTAAAGCATTTTAATAAAAAGTTAATTTAATTACTCAAAGGCTTTGAAATAGAAGTATGAAACGTCTTGTGATTTGCTGTGATGGAACTTGGCAACAGTTAACGAGTCTTTATCCAAGCAATGTAGTTAAGTTAGCTCAATCCGTGAAACCGATTGCCAGTGACGGGGTTACACAGATCGTATTTTATGACGAGGGCGTTGGAACCGAGGGTCAAAAGGTTTTAGGGGGAGCTACCGGACTAGGAATCGATAGAAATATAGAAGATGGCTACCGATTTCTTAGCCTCAACTATGTTCCTGGTGACGAAATCTATATGTTCGGTTTCAGTCGCGGTGCTTACACAGTTAGAAGTCTAGCGGGGATGATCTATTGCTCCGGTCTTTTAGACCGTCCCCATGTCACCAAAGCACATCAAGCTTACGAGCTTTACCGTGACCGGGGTGTTAAACCCAAAGATAAGATAGCTGTGGACTACCGTCAACGTTTCGGCGATCGCGTCCCGATCGCCTTGCTTGGTTGCTTTGACACCGTTGGTGCCCTTGGTATTCCTGGACTACCCGTTTTCAGCAAGTTGCACGAACAGCTGAATCAGCGGTACAGATTCCATGACACTACTTTAAACAAATGCGTTCAGAATGCATTGCACGCGATCGCGATCGACGAAATCCGCGAAGTCTTTGATGTCACTCCCATGAAAAAGCATCCTGAAGCTGAAAACCAGCGGGTAATTCAAAAATGGTTTCCAGGTGGCCACGGCTGCGTTGGTGGTGGAACCGAAGAAAATAGTGGGTTATCAGATGCTGCCTTACAGTGGATGATTGATTCCATCGGTGACATGAAATTGGGGCTTGACTTTGATACAAGTGTGATTCCGACAGGTATTAACCCCAATTATGAATGCGACTTTAAGAACAATGTTGGATTCTTTAAATTGGCAGGAATCAAGTTTCGTGAGGTCAGCGATGTCATTGAAGACCTTCATGAAAGCACGATTTACCGTTTGAAAACTCGCAAGGACTATCGACCCAAGAATCTACAAAAGATTATTTCCAAACTGAAATAAGTTGCATGATTTTGGGTAATCGCAGCAGAGAAATTTAGGGTGCATTGAATACAGAATTAAGAAAAAGCAGGTAAAAACAATTATGACTACAAAAAGAGACACATCCAAAGATGGGTTAGATAACAAACTTCAGACATTAGTTTTAACGAACTTTAAAGGAGTTTGGAAATTAATCCAAAGCAACAAATTTCTAGCACGCAAAGTTAACAAAGCCCTCCTTAACAGTCTCATCTCTAAAATTCCTACTCGTCCTAATCCCTACAGTATGATGACTCTAGATGAGCATATTCCTGATACGAGAATTCCTAAGAAAACTGATACTTATACTTCCTGGGAATCACTCAACGATCGCAGTTATACAGGACGACATCTACCACCCGATCCCAAGTTAAACGCTGAGGGCAATTTACCAAAACTTGAAGACCTAGCTATTTTATTCCGTAAAAGAGATAGTAAAACTATTTATTCTAGCAAATCAACTATGCTGTTTCCCTATTGGGTGCAGTGGTTTACTGATAGTTTTCTCCGCATCGATCACTATAATAAATTAAAAAATACTTCAAATCATGAGATTGATTTGTGTAATGTTTATGGTTTAAGCAGAAAACAAACACATCTTTTAAGAAGGTTTGAAGGAGGTAAATTCAAAACTCAGAAACTCCAACGCCAAGATGGTATAAAAGAAGAATATCCCTTGTTTTATTATGCTGATGCAGCAGAGGGTAAAGTTAAACCTGAATTTGACGGTCTTTATGAACCCCTTAATGATGAAAAAAGACAGTCTGTAGATAAAAAGCAATATATGTTTGCGATGGGAGTAGAACGAGCAAATGTACAAATTGGCTACGTAATGCTCAATACTCTATGTATTAGAGAACATAATCGGCTTTGTGATGTATTAGCAAGCAATTACCCAAATTGGGATGACGAACGCCTCTTCCAAACCGCGAGAAATATTCTCATGGCGATTATTCTCAAAATCATTATGGAAGAGTACATTAACCACATAACTCCCTATCACTTTAAGTTGTTTGCCGATCCTGAAGCTTTTACTAAAGAAAGTTGGCATCGTCCTAATTGGATGGCAATTGAGTTTGATTTCGTTTATCGCTGGCATAGTGCAATTCCGGAAACCTTTACCTATAACGGCAAACCAACCCCTATTGCTGCATCTCTCTGGAACAATAAGATGTTTATTGATCGAGGTTTAGGTGCATTGATGGAGGAAACTTGCTCCCAACCAGGTACAAAAATTGGTTTATTTAACACCCCGGATATATTGGTTGAGTTAACTGAATTACCTTCAATCCGACTAGGAAGGCGTTTGCAATTAGCAAGTTACAACGATTATCGAGAAATGTGTGGTTTCCCCAGAGTCACGACCTTTGAGCAAGTTACCGGCGATGAATTTGCTCAAGAGAAACTCAAAGAATTATATGGTCATGTTGATAATATTGAGTTCTTTGTGGGACTTTACGCTGAGGATGGGCGGAAAAATTCAACTATCCCTCCATTAGTAGCACGCTTAATTGGCATTGATGCCTTTTCTCAGGCGCTAACTAATCCTTTACTATCACCCAATATCTTCAATAAAGAGACTTTTTCTCCTGTGGGTTGGGAAATTATTCAAAATACCAACACTGTCTCCGATTTAGTTAATCGCAACGTTCCTTCCACAGACAGAAAGTACAAAGTTAGTTTTGACCTTCAATAAACATTGGCTTTTAGTGCGATTGCTCTACTCTTAAAGCTTGCTATGTGTAGCGTCTTGGATGGTGGAGCGATCGCTTTTAATAATACTTTTCTCACTCTGTCACTCGAAGCTGAATAGACAATAACTGCAAACAAACGATGCCTACGGTGGCAACTGAGCTTCTTGTACTGAGCGCAGTCGAAGTATGTCGAAGTTACGCAGCGAAAAATAAACTCAATTGATTAGTTAATCGTACTTAAAAAAATGAAATTATTTACCGAATACCCAGAAAAAGACGAACTCAAATATTGCGATCTCATGAGTGAGTTAGTCAAAAAGAACATGGAAAATCTTTACGGAGGTGAGAAGAAAAAAACTGCAAAGAGAGATACGCATTCTAAAACCCACGCTGCTGTTCAAGGAACTCTAGAAATCTTTGACTTTGATGAAGCAGCAATTAAGCAGGAATTGAGCAAACGCACCTCATTATCTGAAACTGAACTTTCTAGCATTTCCCTCAAACAAGGTTTATTTGCTACACCGAAACAATATCCAGTTTGGCTACGATTTGCCAATGGTGCGTTTTCAGTAAAGAATGATTATGAAGGAGATACGCGCTCCATGGCCGTAAAAGTGATAGGCGTAGAAGGAGAACGACTACCGCAAAGTCACGAGTTAAAAACCCAAGATATTATTACCCACAATACCGAATTCTTTTTTGTTAGAACTATCAAAGACTTCCACAGTTTTTTTGTGGCAGTTTATCGAGCAGGGCTGTTTCCGCTTTTTAAGCTGTTGGTACTTTTTTGGCTAAAGTTGCATCCCTACGAATCCACTCTTTTACAAACTAGTTTCAAACGTTTTCCCAAGAGTTTACTTAAAGAACGCTATTGGAGTGCTTCAGCATTTTCTGTAGGACTCAAATCTGGTTTTGATCCATCTCAACCAGGTCGAGTTCCTGTGGAATATCCGGCTGTGATTAAATATGGATTTACTCCGATTTCTAGTCAAATACCTCATCAACAACTTCCTCTTGAGTCGAGACCAGAAAGTGAGCTTAAGCTTGCCAAAGCATCAGGTACAGAGGACAACTACTACCGAGAGGATATCATTCAAGCTTTAGCAAAGCCTGATGCTGAATATAGTTGGGACTTTCAAATTCAATTTCAAACTAGCCCAGAAATGTCTATTGATGATACCACTATTGTTTGGAATGAAGAAGAATCACCCTTCATTACAGTTGGTCGCCTAACAGTTAAGCATCAGAAGGTTAATTCTGCCAAAGAAAATGACTTTGGGGAAAATCTCAGTTTTTCTCCTGGGAATGGTCTAGCAGTGCATCGTCCTGTCGGTGCGATCAATCGGTTACGCAGTATTGTTTATCCTATCGTTGCTAATGACCGTCATCAAAAACGAGGAGTTAAATATCAGGAACCAACTGCCTGACTTTTCAAGCAATGACAAAATGCTGTGATTGCAAGGCTTGACTTCAAGTGGCTTTAACTAGCCTTGAGGAGAACTCGACCGTCGCCAAACGCAAGTTTGGTGAGTTGATGCAAACTAGAGTAGAGAAAGGTAAAAAAATGACGCAAAAAATTATTTACGGAACAGTTGCTGAAGACGGAACAAAACAAAGTGGACAAGGGGATGTAGAGACGCGATTTATCGCGTCTTTAAAGACCAATCATCTACACCAATAACTTTTAACCCAAGCGTATTGGGATATAACCCCAAGCAAGGCTCAAGTTAATATCTGGGATTTGGGAATTAAGCAACAATCAGGTGCAGGTTTTCCAGAACTGGCAGTTACGAAAGAAAAGTCTGCTTTTAATTTTATTGCGATTGGTGAAGGTAGTTAAGTAGGAAAGTTTTCCTAAATTTGATGTAGCGATCGCCCACACTCGTGACTCAGGTGTGGGCGATTCATCTACAAAGAATTAACTAAACCACAGCAGATACTTGCTGCTTAAAGAAAGCTTGCAACACTCTCTCTGCTATTTGATGGCTAGTTAGACCTAATTCTGTCTTAGATTCATTGGGTTCAGCATGATCTACCAATACATCTGGTACACCGAATCGCTTGACAGGAACTAGAATATCTGCATCCATTAAGGCTTCTGCGATCGCAGAACCAAAGCCACCCATAATACAGCCTTCCTCTAAGGTAATGACGCGGCCGATTTTCTTAGCCAAAGGCAAAATCAATTCGGTATCCAAAGGCTTAACGAAACGGGCATTAATTACAGTTGCTTCAATGCCGTGTTCGCTGAGAATTTCAGCTGCTTGCATTCCTGGATAGACCATTGTGCCATAGGCGACGATTAACACGTCATCGCCTGTACGGAGAATTTCGCCTTTGCCGATTTCCAAAGGTTCCCAACCTTCTTCCATCAGGGGGACGCCGTAGCCATTGCCACGAGGGTAACGCATAGCGATGGGGCCACTGGTATGGTTAACGCCAGTTACTACCATACGTTGCAATTCTGCTTCATCTTTGGGTGCCATGATTACTATGTTGGGAATGCAACGCAGATAAGCGATGTCATACATACCCTGGTGGGTGGGGCCATCAGAGCCAACAATTCCTGCCCGATCTAAGCAGAAGAATACTGGCAAGTTTTGGATGCAGACATCATGAATTATCTGGTCATAAGCGCGTTGCAAGAAGGTAGAATAAATGGCAGCTACAGGGCGCATCCCTTGAGTTGCAAGTCCTGCTGCTAGTGTGATTGCGTGTTGTTCAGCAATGCCGACATCAACATATTGATTGGGCAGTTTTGCTTGAAGTTTATCTAAGCCTGTCCCCGTTGCCATAGCCGCAGTAATCCCAACGATTTTCGGATTTTGTTCGGCAAGTTTCACCAGAGTGTGAGAAAAGACTTTGGCATAAGCCGGAGGTTTGGGTTTGTTGGAAGGAATAGCTTTGCCAGTTGCTACATTGAAGGGGCTTTGGGCGTGATAGCCAACTTGATCTAGTTCGGCAATTTCATAACCTTTGCCTTTGACTGTTGCGACATGTACCAAAACTGGGCCTGGTATCTGATGTGCCTGTTGGAAGGTGGCAATCAATTCTTCGAGATTATGCCCATCCACTGGCCCAATGTAGGTAAAGCCGAGTTCTTCAAAAACTGCCCCTACCTTGGGAACAGCCAAGCGTTTCATACCTTCTTTGATGCGTCCGAGTTCGGGAGACAGAGATTCACCCACGAAGGGAATTTGCTTAAATTGTTCCTCAAGATTATCTTTAATAAATTGTACCGGTTGGCTGAGGCGCATTTTGTTGAGATAGCGGGGAATCGCGCCGACATTGCGAGATATGGACATGTCGTTGTCGTTGAGAACAACCAACAGGTTCGTTTTCGGCATGTGTCCGGCGTGGTTGATGGCTTCTAAAGCCATACCCCCAGTCAGTGCTCCATCGCCAATAACAGCAACGGCTTTAAATTTTTCTCCTTTCAAGTCTCGCGCTAAAGCCATGCCCAATGCTGCTGAAATACTTGTAGAAGCATGTCCAGCCCCAAAGTGGTCAAACTTGTTTTCACAGAGTTTGAGATAACCTGCAACTCCGTCTTTTTGTCTGAGGGTGTGGAAGCGATCGTAGCGTCCTGTAAGCAGTTTGTGGGGATAAGCTTGGTGTCCTACATCCCAAATGACTTTATCCCGATCTAAGTCCAGTGTCTGGTAAAGTCCTAGTGTTAATTCGACAACACCCAACCCTGGCCCCAAGTGTCCACCATTAACTGCTACCGTTTGGAGATGCTTATCTCGAATCTGACGGGCAATCTGTTGCAGTTGGCGAACAGATAAACCGTGCAACTGATTAGGATGGGTGATTTCGCTCAGGTGCATATTATAGGGTTTTCCTCTCTAACTTCTAGTCTCGGTATTTTGATTTTCCCACGGTCGGGTTGTCCACAGAATCAAACTCTTACATTGTTACTAAGTTGTAGTGGAAAGTATAACTTCGTAATTGATAATGGTAAAAAAGTTGTTACCCATTAACAATTCGTCAAATGAGGTTGCAATCAATTAAAGATATAACACATTTGTCAATAAGTAATGCTACTTAAAAATTGTTTTTAGTCCGTATAGAAAAACAAGTGTTTCAAGAGAGGTTGCGGAAATTCGTTGAGCAGATTACTTAATTTTGCTCTCTTAAATTAGTATAAAACAAAGTTAAATATTTCATTTATAACTATAAATCTAGCATAATTGCTGGTAAATATTTAACAATTGATTCTTCTCTTCTTCGCTAACAGCAGCTAATTATATCAGCGATCGCCAGTTTATTTTGGGTTAAAAATATGTATGTAAAAATACACTAATATTTTAGCTAAATTCAGTATTCGCTTAGTAAAATAATCTTCCTAAATTAATTATAAAATTTTGTCTTACTTCATGTATAACTAGCAAATAACATGCCGATTAGAACCACGGTACAGACTGTATAAATTAATTCGTGCAATAAATTTAGACTTTCCTAAATTATTCGTAAACAGCAAGATTCCCGACTTCTTAGAAAAGTCGGGAATCTAAGCCTTTTGATTTTCAGAAATCAAATAAGATTGCTATTTACCAAAAGCATCCTTGATGTTATCAACAGTGCGTTCAACAGCGTTCTTTGTATTGTCTACTGCGTTCTGTGTCCGAGCCGAATCTTCGTTTGCTCTTCTCTGAATTGTAGCCGCATCTCTCTTTGCTTTGCGTTCAACAAAACTACCATTATCTGTAGCTTGGTCAACTTTACTGGCGTTGCTCTTAGCAGCTTCCTTAACTTTATCTGTCGTATCTTGGATAAAATTTTTGGCTCGTCCAGCATCTTTACTGGTTTTTTCTTGAACTCGATCGCCCGCATCTGCCGATGCAATCAAGGTTGCAGTAGGAGCAGCCATTGCTGAAGTGTTCGATAAAAATGCACCTTGCCAAACGAAAGCGATCGCTAACATACAAAACAGTGTTGTAGCCATCCAGCGTTTTACCGTGTAAAGCTGTTTTGTAACATAATTCAATTTCATAGAATACAATCTCATGTGACTTAGTATACTATTTCTACTTCATTTAGCTTATGAGCCATATCGATCCCTAGATAGAAGTTCTTGCGTCATTAGTTATTAAATGAATTCACTATTTTGATAGATTGAATTTTGAGTAAAGATTTTTTTGCTGGTAATTAAGGATCTAATTAAGGGACTTCCAACTAAAAGAATATCCTATTGCTGTGGGGGCAGGGGGGCAGGGAGCAGGGAGCAGGGGGAGAAAGAAAAATCTTATCTGAGTAAATTTGGATAATTTATTTTTTGGAAGTCCCTTAAATAGTGTGGCGATGCAATTACTAAACCACAAAATGCTTTACTGTTGGATCATCATCTGAACTTTCTCTACAGATAACACTAAGAAAGCATCACACTGACATCAATTGCTGGAGGCGCTGTGGTTCCTCTCCCAGCCAATCTGGATTTTGGGCAGTGCTGTCGAAGATTGATGAAGTTTTGAAAGGCTCAAACTCACCACGTGATGCCGCTTCTGCCGTTTTTGCTAAGAGCGATCGCACCTGCTCGTCATTCATTGGCTGGAACGTTTGCACTGCTTCAAAAGCTTGTTCTAGAATCTCCATGCTGTCAATCCCGGTAATCACAACCGATGTGGGCAGATTCAAAGCATAGTGTAAACATTCAATTGGCGTTACAGTGTTTGACCGTAAAAGAATACCGTTTGCCAAGCTTTTCATCCCCAAAATGCCAATGTTTTGTTTGACCAGTTCTGGCACAACCAGCTTTGCAAAGCTCCGGTAGTGGGCATCCATCACATTTAGCGGCATCTGCACTGTATCAAATTTAAACCCATTAGTGGCTGCAACTTCCAGCATGTGTAGATGAACACAAGGGTCTTTATGCCCAGTGAAACCAATGTATCGGAGTTTGCCAGCTTCTTGTGCCTCAATCAAGGCAGCATTCGCCCCTTCTTCGTCAAAAACTCGATGTGGGTCTTCGTACCGAAGGATTTCGTGGTGTTGAACGAGATCGATGCAATCAACTTGCAGGCGTTGGAGTGATTCGTCTAGCTGTTTTGCTGCTGCTTTCTTAGAACGACCATCGATTTTTGTCATCAGGAACACTTTGTCTCGGTAGCGATCGCGCAACGCTTTTCCCATACGAATCTCGCTGACTCCACCGTTGTAATCCCAACTGTTATCCATAAAGGTGATGCCGCGATCGATCGCTGTTCTAACAATTCGGATACCCAGTTGCTCGTCAACGTGTTTCAAGCCAATGTGCCAACCACCCAATCCAATCGCAGAAACTTTCTCTCCTGTACTGCCGAGAACTCGATATAACATTTCTGAATTTGGCGTAGTTCCTGACATGTGTTCTCCAAGTCTTTCAGCTATTACTTAAGTACATATAGCTGTGTGCCAATTCAAACGCAAGGGAAAGTTGACAATATCTTGCTGAAGATACACTTTTCAACCCGATCGCGAAAAGACTGAAGAAGCCAAAATACCGATGGCAATTTGGGATGTGTGAGCTAAAGATAGGGCTTAGGCAAAACTACACGCAGTAGGGGCAATTCATGAATTGCCCCTACCGAAAAATCAAGGTTTGGGCTATTCCGTAAAAACTTAAAATTGCAGTTTTGGGCTTTTATGTTTGCATTTCCCAACAATTAGAAACTGCGTGGCGTTAAGGAGACGGAACCGCGACTCGATTGCCGGGAACAATCTGTGGCTGATACGAAAACACTTCTCGGCTACGGGGATTTACGGTCACTTTGACCCAATTTACATCGTTGTTGCCGTTCGCCGCATTGTCGCCAAATGTCTCGACACGAGTGAAGTTCTCGATACGTCTGCCTTGAGCATCTAGAAATGGCTTGTCAATACGGTAGTAGTGCGAGTCACCATCCACGTAGGCAATCGGTTTACGGAAAGCGATCGCCTCATCGCGGAACGCTAATAAAAATTCCTTGAAGCCATCAGGCTGTGCATCGGTTTGCGCGAGCGTCTTCGGATCGCGCAAAGGCGCTCTAGTTCCGTCGGTCAGATCCCACCCTGGATTGCCTTGGGAGATAAACATGACCGCCGCCGAATTGCGTGTCTTTGCCACTTGAAAAGTTTCTCTCATCCATGCAATATTAGCCGTGTTTCGCGCTGCATACTCCTGCGGATCGGGCGCAGTGTCACACAGGTTGTTGCACGAACCCTGGATATTGAGTGTCGCATAAGTAACCTTACCAACCGTCCAGCGGCGGTTCTCAACACAGGGCACTGCACCGTTTGCACCAAGACACAGTGGTGTTGTCTGTACCTCCTGGACTAGCCGACGCTGCCCAAGGGAAAATTTATTGCTGAAGAATACCTGACGCTGGTAGTCGAGGCGTTCGCGTGAGTTGAATCCACCGTTTGAGGGGCGATCGCAATCAGTCCAATCGTTGTCGCCTGGGGTGAAGGCTGCTGGTGCCTTCAGGGAATTGAAGTAGCCGAGCGCTTGAGTGTAGAGTTCATTAGTGCACGTGGTCGGCGTAACCGAGCCGGGCGTAGAGTTGCCCGCCTTCAGGTCGCCGTCGTGGACAGTGAAAGCCAGGTTTTGCGCGTTCATATCAGCGATGAGGTTCGGGACTCCCGTCGTCGCCTGGAGATCCGAGTAGGGCATATCGCCCCACAGTCCGATGGCATATGTCTCGTTCTCGCCCTCGTATTCGTACTCCTTTTCGTTGGCATTTGCCAAACTGATTGCGGAACTTGCCAAGAACGGCACAGTCAGCGCCAGGAAACATATTTTACGCAGCAAGCGCGCAGTGGTGACGCGTTGAAACACTGAGTACCCAACCTTTGTCATCATCTATATCCTCGATTATTCTTTGGGATCGTGAGCGCATTTTGGAGAATTAGCTCATTGCTCACGCCCTTTCGGTGAGAAATTAGATTACCGGATTGCCGATGACAGATAGGTTATGGATGGGTTAATAGTTCGTTTATTTACAGTAATTTCACGGCTACTTTAGTTGTTTGTGTAGCCGTGAATTATATAGTCCCTGACTGTGCTGTGCTGCTATATCTATTTACCGCTATAAAAAAAGGCAATTTCTTTTTCTTTTAGGGGTGCGAAACCAGCATCTACAAGTAATTGGTCGAGTTCTGCTTGAGGAATGTGTTTTGCACCAATTCGCACAATGCGCGATCGCATAGTATTAGATACGCCACTGCGCTGTCTGTTGCCTTCTAGCGCCATAACTTTACCATAAAGTTCTAGCTTGGCAGGCGGAATGGGAGAACCATCAAAATCAATTCCCTGTGCGATCGCTTCATCAATAGCATCAGCACCTGTGGTAGTTTGATTCCCTGGGTTAGTTTCGGTAGGCATCGTGATTTGCTCTTGTTCGCTATGGGTAGATTTTACCAGCCTTGTTGACACCAGAGCTGCCTACTGGCTTTTTCGCTGCTGATGATTATTTTTATTTGGGAGTCCATAACGGGGCGATCGCCACTCGCCACGTACTAAGCTTGATATGACTCCTGATTCCTGACTACTTAACTATGTTTTAGTGAGAATTCTTTGGACAATTTGCACCCCAGTAACAGCCTGCCAAGCAAAAAGTCCCAAAAGGGTAAAATTCAACAAAATGTGAGTTGCACGCGCCCAATTTGCCCCTTTTTGCATATAAGGAGACAAAGCAGCAGAAAATGCAATCATACCTGTCATGCCCAGCCCTGCCAGCAGGTGAGGCCCGACAAATAACTTGCCATTATTGATGTAAGTGATACCCATCCCTCCAATTGCACCTACCACCATCAAAGCTAGAAGTATAGATCCGATTTGGTAGTGTCTGACGTTATATCTACCTTTAATCAGTTCTTTCTTTTCTTCTCCCTGAGCATTTCTGGTACGCTGTAATTGCAGCCCCAAATAGGCAGCATAAATTGAGAGTACTAATAGCGCCCACATAAGCACCGGATGGAAGAAGTTCAGCCAATATTTCACCGACGCAGAAAGTTCCAGACTCATCGTGTTCTCGCCCAAGTATTAAATCTTCATAAAAATTAGCATAACTCTATTTTCTGTGCTTAAAGTTGCACAAATTAAAAGAGGCCCAGAGATGAGGAGAGAAGACAAGAGTGAAGCCTCCCTTACCTTTAATTTACATCCAGTCAATAGATAGAATGCTTGCCAAGACTGCATTTCTTAATTTTCATTTTGAATGAGTGAATTTTGAATTGTATAAACCTCTTGCCAAAGTGGATAAACAATCTCAGACTAAATTTTGAGGGTAGACGAACAAAATCCCCTGTGTGGAATCTCATCGATGACTGAAAACAACGATAGTTTGCTGCTAAAAGCTGCTAAAAGCGGTGATATCAAGAGGCTGTGTGCGTTACTGGCTGCTGGTGCGATGGTAGACGCGTGCGATCGCCAAGGCACGACAGCGTTAATGTTTGCCGCCAATTTAGGCTACACCGAAATTGTGCGATCGCTGCTGGATGCTGGGGCAAATATCAACTTGCCCAGAAAACTCTATGGTTTGACAGCTTTGATGCTGGCGGCTAGTGCCAAACAACTTGACATTGTGGAGCTTTTACTATCCAAAGGTGCTGATGTAAATGCCACCAATGAAGATGGCAGCACAGCTTTAATGGCAGCAGTCCTCAAAGGTCATATCGATGTAGTGCGAATCTTATTGGCTGCTGGTGCGAAGGTGAATATCGCAGATAAAGATGATGATACTGCGTTGAAAATCGCTATTAAGCAGGGACAAATAGAAGTTTTAGAAGCAATTCTCCAAACTGGTGTCGATGTCAATATCCAAGATGAGGAGGGTGAGACACTCTTAACGCTAGCGGCAGACTCGGGACATCTGGAGATTGTGGAAGCACTGCTAGCAGCAGGGGCTGATGTGAATCTGAAAAACGCTGATGGTGGAACTGCCCTATCGGCAGCAGCAGCGGCTGGACACATTGCGATCGCAGCAGCTTTACTAGATCGAGGTGCAGAGATTAATCTCCAAGACCAAGATGGTGAAACTGCCCTACATCTTGCCGTTGTAGAAGGCTACATTGATGTCGTACAAGTATTACTTAATAGGGGTGCAGATGTTCAAATTAGGAACCACCTGGGTGATACGCCACTGCTTGTAGCTGCATTGCAAGGACATAGCCAAATTGTTGAGGTATTGCTGCGTTCTGGGGGAGATATTAATGGGAAAAATCTTGGTGAAGTACCTTTGACGTTGGCTGCATCACAAGGACACACCCAAACAGTGAAAGTGTTGCTAGACTATGGTGCTGATGCCAACACTCCAGGGGATGATGGCAAAACTGCTTTGATCAAGGCAACCGAACGCAAGCACACAGAGATTATACATTTGCTGCTGGCAAAGGGGGCAGATGTGAATTTTCAAGACTCAGCGAGGGCAACATCATTGATGTGGGCGGCCTCAGCAGGTTATGACGAAATTGTGCAATTATTAATGCAAGCTGGGGCAGATGTGAATTTAAAAAACCGGGGTGGTTATACTGCTTTGATGATTGCAGAATTTAATGGTTATAAGAATGTGGTGCGGAGTCTGCAAAAAGCTGGGGCGCAAGAATAGCCATAGCCATCTGAATTCTTCATCTAAAATGTTTTCAGAAATATCTTGACAAATCATTAAATGAAGGTTATCTACTTAAATACCAAGGAAGTTTAAAACAACCAAGTCTAGACCTAAGAAACAAAGAAAGCAAAAACTCCGTCGTAGCTGTTGTGAACTTGCTACGGCGGAGAAAAGAAAAATTAAAACGCCAAGAGGGAGCAGGCTAAATGCTTGCGTCACAAGGATAGAAAGAAAGCAAAAATGAAGAAGTAAATTTACCTTTTACTTTTTACCCTGTACCTTTTACCTTTTACCTGCTCTCCCCCTTGGCGTTTCCTACTGTGCTAGATGTGCAAAATATATAGTTTTTACTTGAACAGAAAAGTATTCTAACGATCATTTTTTATGTATCATCCAAAAGGCTAAATACAAACAATTTGCCAAAAAAGGTTGATATGCGACCATTTGGGCGATTGCTACGGAAAATCAAAGAAAAATAAATAAAAAATTAAATTTAGTAGAATTACTGTGGTGAATCCCCAGTCACCATAATCTTAAGCATTGATTCATGCTTGGCAAAGTGCAAATGACTAACGACTATAAAATTTGCAGAACAACTAGTGTCATATCATCAGTGTTTTGCTTGTCAGCACCAATGAATTGCTGAACTTGGTCAAATAGGTAATCCACAATCTCCTGTGGGCCATTGCAGTACTTGCAAGCCGTATTGAAGCCAGCGACAAAGTTGTCTTCATCGAAGCGATCGCCACCAGCGGCAGCGGCATCGGTCAAGCCATCTGTATAGTAAATAATTGTATCCCCAGGCTCTAACTGAGCCTGAGCATCTTCATATTGGCTGTTAGCATCCAAACCGATTAACATTCCTAGAGTATCTAAACGGCTGACAGTTTTTGTGGCTGCGTGCCACCACAAGGGAGGATTGTGTGCAGCATTGCTATAAGACAAAATTCGGCTGTGGGGATTATATTCTGAGTAAAATAACGTTACAAAGCGATGGGAATTTTCCAAATCCGCATACATAACTCTATTTAAATTTTGCAGAATTCCGGCTGGGGAGTTACCATGTAGCACTTCTCCCCGTAGCATTCCCCGCATCATCGTCATAATCAGCCCAGCGGGGACACCTTTGCCCATGACATCTCCAATAACCAAACCCCAGCGGGCAGTTTCTGTACTGCCTTTAGCTTTGGGCTGAATCTTATTGTGATTGGTAGCAATAAAGTCGTAGTAATCTCCGCCAACACGATTGGCAGGTTTACAGCGTGCTGCCAGGACTGCACCAGGGATTGTAGGACATTGACGTGGCAGAAGTCGCCGTTGAATTTCTGCACCAATTTCTAGTTCTTGGTCTAGGCGTTCTTTTTTTCTGAGTTCTACAGCTAGTTCATCGTTTTCGATCGCTACTGCTGTTTGGTCTGCCACTAGCCTAACTAACTTTTGTCTGGTTTCTGTCCAACTGTATTCTGGATCGCGGCTCAAGACATAGAGCCATCCCCGTTCTGTATGCTTCACCAGAATAGCTGTACCAAAGATTTGCACATCTGGCCCTAAATAGCGATGCATCTGGTCATCCAAAATCCCCGTAGCATTTGCTAGAGGGGCAGTATTGGGCATCAGTGTGATTTGACTACTGGCTATTTCTAGCGCTTTGCGGATATTCTTTCGCTGACCACTATCTTGCCAATGTAATTGCTCTAACCTGACTTGACCATTAGGTTTGTAGAGAAACAGGGCGCTACCGTCTGCATCTGTCACTCTTGTTGCCATCAACGGGATAAGTTCCAAAAACTGATTTAAATTATTGAAACTTCTCAGGGCAAATCCTAAAGAACTTAGCAAATCTTGAATTTTGTTCTGTTCCCGGTGCAACCTTGCCACGAGTTCTTTGAGTGCCACAACTGGTGTGACATCCGTTGCGGCACTACTATTATTGTCAGTGGGTTGAGAGGGCAGTTGAGACACAGGCACAGGTACTATTGCACTTTATATTGGCAGATTTTAGATTACTTATAAAACTTTTGGCTTTGGCATTGCTAAACCATATTTAGACAAGACTTGTCATTTTAGCAAGAGTATAAAGACGTAACAGGCAAATTTTATAAGTATTTTATTTGCTTATTGTATTTTGGTTGGAATATTAGTAATTTCAAATCATGTATTTTTAGTCCAAACCCAACCCGTAAAAATTACTAGTTTCGGTAATAGTTCAGAAAGCTTTTCATTTTTTCGTAACCTAATTCCCAAAGCATATCTCTAAAGTCATAAAAATACTTTATTAAAAGAATAATTCATAACCCTTTCAGAGTGAATTTTTGGGCAGAGGCTACTAGGAGACTATAAGTCTTTTGAGTGAAAAACTCTATAAGCGCTCAAATAGGTTTGGTTGAAAACAGACTTACACTCATTCCCAAAGCTGAGAATATGTAAAGAAGTCTTCAAATACTTAATTTATATACCATAATTGCCGAGATAATCGCCAAGATTGAGCTTTTCCATGTTAAATTTATCGTTTTGCGAATTTTGAATAGCTGAAAATGCAAAAATTTAACCCATTAAAACGCGATAAAAGTGAGACAACCCAATCTTTCGAGTCAGCTTAAGAAACTTAAACCATTAACCTGTCATTGATTTTAGGGGTGAGTCATTTGGTAAGTGTAAGATATGAATAGAAAAGATGGCACTAAATCTAAAAAAATTCCTCCAAGAACTTGAAATCAAAAGCCCGAAAGAGTGTTGTTTAACCATCAAAATTCAAACCTCTCAATTTTCTACATAAAATCTTTGTAAAGACTTTCGCAAGTAGGAGCTGAGAATACACCTGGGAGTGTTGAACCAGCTTACTCACACCAATTCGCTTTTTGAGTCCACAGTGGACGATTCTCCGAAGTTCTGATGTTCGGAAGCCCTCCTTCTTTAGAGGTAGACACTGGGCAACAACTGACGCTCGTAACCCTAATCTTGAGTAAGCTACGCGTAGCGTGCCGCTCTCTCGACTCGCTAACGCAGTTGCTTTCTCTGTCGGAGACGCTGCGCGTAGCTTCTCCGTAGAAGTACAAATCGTCATAGGCAAAACCAGTCACCTGTGGAGGGAAACCTCCTGCATTGCTGGACTCACCCGTGCTGCTCACCGCTCAGACTGCTGTCCATCCCACAATAGTTGCATTTGTGCAGGTGAGGGTCTCGCCTGCCCTTTAAATTGCTGCAAAATGCGGGTCTACGGGGCTTTTTGTCTATCGCAACTAAATGCCCGTGCTGCTACATTTAAAAAGCCCAATTAGGGGATAGAAAAAGAGCATTAGCTTGAAATTTTAGCAAAAGTCACCCATTTATTGTGACAAACTCATGATTTTAAGACTCGATCTACTTCTAGTTAGTTCAAGTGATAATACCAGATCAGTTATCCCTAAATTTATCAGTTTGTCAAGAAAAATTTTTAACTCCAAATTTTTCAACTAGCTACTCAAGAGAGCTTCGACAAACTCATAACTAGAAAAGGGGCGTAGGTCTTCAATTCCTTCACCAGCACCAATAAAGCGAATGGGTAAACCTAGCTGCTGCACAACGGCAAGGGCAACGCCCCCTTTGGCGGTGCCATCCAGCTTGGTTAAGACAACGCCACTTAGTTGGGCAGCTTGGGAGAAAACTTCGGCTTGCCGTAGTCCATTCTGACCTAAAGTGGCATCTAGAACCAAAAGAGATTCTACTTTGGCATTTGGGGCTTTTTTATCGATAATTCGGCGGATTTTACCGAGTTCGTCCATTAAATTTTTCTTGTTTTGCAGTCGCCCAGCTGTATCTACCAAAAGTAATTCGGTTTGACGCGCTTGGGCGGCTGCGATCGCATCAAATACAACTGCTGCTGGATCTGTATTCTTTCCCGGATTGGCAATTACTTCTACACCACTTCTACTACCCCAAACCTTCACCTGTTCGACAGCGGCGGCGCGGAAGGTGTCTGCTGCACCAATTAAGCATTTGTAACCAGATTTTTGTCCTAGGTGGGCAATTTTGCCGATGGTGGTGGTTTTACCCGCTCCATTCACCCCAGTGATTAACCAAATGTTTAAGGTTTCTTTTTCTGGGGTAAAGGTAGTTTTGTGAGATGTTTTGCTCGGTGCATCAAGCATATCCCGGAGGATTTTTTTCAGGTAAGCGATCGCTTCTTCAGGTGCGGTAACTTCTTCTCGAAGTTTTGTCTGTAGGGCATTGATAATAAAGTCTGTCGCCTCTACACCCACATCAGCTTGTAAGAGCAATGCCTCAATTTCGGTTACAGCAGCTTGGTTAAGTGGTCCTTGACCGACGATCGCCTTCAGTTGGTTGAGAATACTACGACGAGTTTTGTCTAACCCTTGCCGGAGCTTTTTCAGCCAGGTAATTTCTTCAATAGAAACGTCTTCTGGACTTCTACCTTGAGCGGCTAGGACTTTTGCCGACCAGACAAACCCATCATCAAATACCAGTCCGGGAATTTCCTCTCCTGTCTCTGAGGTTGTAGCTACTGGCTGTGCTACCTCTGGTTCTGGGACTTCAATAGCGGTGGCTATTAGTTGTTCTAACTTGGCTTGGCGTTCTGCCGCAGCTCGTTCTAAAAAGGATAGTGTTGTTGGCTGTGTTGCCTCTGGCGTGGCTAGTGGTTCGGTGGATGTTGGTTCAGTTTCACTTGCCGTTAGTTCTGGGCTTTTGACATCTGGCTTTTCAGCAATTGCTGCCACTGAGGAATCTTCTGTAATTTCTTCCTCACTAGCAGTTTGGATAACTTCTGGCTGTGCAGTTTCTACGGTTGTGCTAACAGGCTCCTCAGTTGCTTCTAGTTCAGTGATTTCCGCAATTGTCGTTTCTGCGGTTTCAGGTTCTGCTGATGGTGCTGAGGGATCTGCTGAATCAGCTGGGGTTTCTACTACCTCAGCTTGTTGTTTTTGCTGAATATTTTTGTAAGCAGCTTTAGCAAACGCTAACAAGTCTGCCGTTGTGTCTGGTGCAGTTTCAGCAGTTGGTGTTGACGTTTCAGCTGGCTCTGATTGGGGTTCTTGTGCAGGAGGAGTTACTTCCTGCTTCTTATCAGAGGGAGTGTCAGAGGAATCGTTATATTGACGACGGAACCAATTAAAAACCATTGCAGCAGTATTGGTTATATGAGTTATAAGTTATAAGTTATGAGTTTAATTTAACTTTGCACTTTTTCTTGGGGTGAAAACTTCCGGGTTATCCTCACCTTTCAACAGCAGTTTGAGGAGAATCGGTACAACAGAAGGTTCCTTCTGTTCGCGTAGCGTCTCCCCTTAGGAGAAGTTCCGCCGCAGAAGCGGCTATAGACTTTTCTCCACGGCAGTTATAGGAATTAGAAATTACGCAGTGGTATTATGCTGTTTTTTTCTGTTCAGTGACTCGGCGCAAAACACCGTTAATAAACCGATGTCCGTCGTCTCCGCTGTAGCGTTTGGCTAGCTCCACAGCTTCGTTGATGGCGATACTGTCTGGAACTCCTAAGAACTTCATTTCTGCAACGGCAATTTGCAAGATATCACGGTCAATTTGGGCGAGGCGAGTTACTTGCCAATCTACTAAGGCAGTAGAAATGAGTTCATCTATAATGTGTCGATTTTCATTGACTGTAATTACAAGCTCTTTAGCGTAATTACGGACTCCCTTGTCCTGATTAGCTAACTGAATCAATACTGGGAAATCAACTGCCGTACCCAACTGATTAATTGCTGTCTGAGTGCAGGCGATCGCTTCTTGAAGCATTGTTCTGGCAGTATTGAGGTCGGAGGCCCGAGTTTGGCTACTTAAGAGGCGATCGTTACTACGTTGCAGTTCACCTGCGGCATTATCAAGGGTATCTTGCACTTCTGAGGTTAGAGTGCGTACTGCTCCTAGCACCAACTTGGATACTAGTTGATCGTCTTCCAATTTATCTAATTTCTTTGGGTTGACTGGCAATTGGCTAAGGCTTAAAAGCGCCAATTCACGAGCAATTTGCTGGGGTTTCCGAGGTTGCATAAAACTGAGGGGTGATTGTGCGAGAACTGATTAACTAGGCGGGACAAACTTACAAGTCTATCAATTTTGGCACAGTCAAACAACAACATTACGCATTTGCTTGTGACTTTGCCAGATTGATTTTAAGTTTCTTCAACGGGAATAACCTGCTGCTTGATTTCGTCGTGTTTCACTTCCAGTGTGGATTTGGGGAAAACTAAGGGCGTATTGGGGGCAACAATGCCACCTGATACAACTATTTTAAAGGCGTCTTCAATCGACATGGAGAGGTTCACCACCTCGTCTTCAGGAACGACTGCGTACCATCCAGTAGTCGGATTCGGGGTTGTGGGGATAAAAACACTTAGCACGGGACGAGACATCTGGGCTTGGATATCACTGCTGATTGCACCAGTAACAAAGGCGATCGCCCAAATTCCTCGGCGGGGATACTCTACTAAAATTACTCGGCGAAACTTGCCATTAGAATCTTTTAGTATTGTTTCTAAAAGCTGTTTGAGGGTTTTGTATACCTGTCCTGCTAAGGGAATTGCCTGTAATAACCGCTCACCAAAATCTAGCAACCACCGCCCAGCAATATTCCGAGCCATCAAGCCCATCAATAGTATACTTAGCAGTGGTACAGCCAGTCCTACCAATAAATTCAGTACATTTACTACAATTGGGTTTAACCCATCAAAGGGATTCAGTTGTTTGGGAATTTGGGTGAGGAAGTTGATTACCCAAGTAGCAATGGTAATCGTTAGCCAGATAGTGGTTGCTAAGGGAATTACTACCAACAAACCAGCAATCAGGTCGTTTTTTAAGTCCTGTTTTAGGCGATCGATTACCAAGCCCCGATTCTCCTGTTTTAAGCTAGAGGAACTTTTATTATTGGTATCCATACCAGCAGATTCATCAAATAGCAAAGGCTTTACTTGAAGCAGCTTCTACCGCAAGTAACTGTCCAAAACGCTAGCAGCTTGACTGTTGCCGCAAAAACACGTACTTGTTGCTGGAAATCAGCTATTTTCCTATAAGCATACACATAGACATTAAGGGACTTCCAACTAAAAAAATATCCCATCGCTTTGGCAAGCAGGGGAAGCACGGGGCACAGGGGAAGCAGGGGAGGAAGAATCTAACGATCATCTTTGCTCCAAAATTGAATAATTTAATTTCTAGAAGTCCCTAACCAATCCGATGGCAACTGGTTATTCTCAGAGGATGTTACTTTTCTTTGTAAGACTTGTAAATGATTGTTGCAAGTCCTTAGGTATTACTAATCTACCGCGCTCAATCAAAAGCTGCTCATGATTGTGAAAGTACCACTGGGTAAACTTAGGAATTAGTTTATCTGGTTAGTCACTCACATTTGAGCAGGAGCGGCTTTTATGAAAATGTTCTGTTAAAAATATTAATTTATTATAGTGGTTCTCGTTTAGGTGGAACACGTGATAGAGGTGCACAGCTAGCTGTGCACCTCTACTTCTGAATTCTGATTTTGCGATCGCGTACCCGTCCGTCGTAGGCGATCGCTGCTTCAAATTGTAGTGCGTAATCCTTCTAATCTCCAGTCCCTTTACGCCGCATCAGCCTGTGTAGTTTCAGAATCCGCGCACTGCACCTGTTGTATACTCTCTTGTACCAAAATTTCTGTTGTGTCTAAATTAGGTTTTGGTAGATACTTCATTTCCCAGACCTTAAGCAAAATCAGGTATTCGTAGAATGCCTGCAATGTACACCAAGCAAGACCGGCGCGTCCATCTAAGCAGCCGCCTAAGATAAAATACATATATACAAACCGTAGCAGCGGTCTGGCGGGTAAACGCAAAGACAAATCTTTCAGTGCGCGGCGTTTTTCGACTTCGGATTTTCCAAAGAATAAATCTCGCCAGTTGACCTTTCCCTGTTCTAACTGATACAGCGTTTCTTGGGCTTCATCTGTGGAATAACGGTTATGCTTGTCAATCCAGCGGTTCAAGCCTTTGCTACAAGTGTAGTGTGGATATGTTTCTTTTAAAAAGCTAGTTATACCCTCACAAACTTCTCGCTCAGTATGACCGTAGTCTGTAAACCACACTTTACCGTGGCGGAAGAGGCGCATTTGGTAACGGGGATACTGTGTGCTGTAGCGAATCCAACGATTCATGAACATAACACGTTCAGCTACGTAGTAACCGATATAGTCTGGATTCTCACTTGCCTTTTCGCATTCCGCGAATAGTTCTGGTGTCATCCGCTCGTCAGCTTCGAGAATGTAAACCCATTCGTGCTTCGGGGGGATAGACTCTAACATCCAGGAGCGTTGGCGTCCGTGGCTTTCAAAAGCGTGTTGGACGACGCGGATGGGATAGCGACTGGCGATTTCCACAGTGCGATCGCTACTGCATGAATCCACAACAATGATGTCATCTGATAGCATCGCCGATTCGATACAAGCAGCAATATCTAGTTCTTCGTTAGATGTCAGTATGTAAATTGAGAACATTACCCAAGTTTTATAGCGATTTTACTGAGTGATAATTGCGTTTTTATTTTTATTGGCTATTAAGCGCATGGCAGTATCAGTTGTAAATAATTTTTGGATACGTCCTACTGCCATGCCAATAGTGGATTAGCGTGCGGTAGCTCTAGGCTTACCACCTTGTACAGCACCCCTACCTCTTAAGCCTGTCCAGCCGATGATAATGTAACCAATGGACAACAGCAAACTGCTAATCCCAATCCGTAGTCCAGACTTCCAAGCAGTATCTTTAGCTTGTTGCTGTGCTTCGTCTCTGCGCTGACGAACTTGGCTCAGTTGTTGATTTTGCAGCGTCTGAATATCTGTTTGTTGTTCGATAGCTTTGTCAAGTACTTGAGGATCTTTTTTAGCCTTCTTCAGTAACTCTTTGATATTTGCGGGAATTTGAGCACTTTCAAGTGCTTGCTTGTATTTTTGCTCATCTTTGAGGATTTCACTAAACTGAGCTTTGGTTTGGTTTCGCAGCTGCTCTAGTTGTGTTTTTCCTTGGTCAGTGTTCAGTTGTGCTTGCAATTGTGACAATCGATTATTCAGTTGATTTTCTGCTTGATCTGCTTCTTGGGTGATTCGGTTGAGTGTTTGAGCCTTAGCTTGATTGACGTTATTTAGGTGCAGAGGAAAAATCAGTAAAAACATCAACCCTAAAATACTTGAGAGGATCAGAGCGGGAAATCTTAAATCGATACCTTGGGGACGATCGCTTCCTGCATCAGCATTATCAATCCAATAGGCAGCAAACAGAAGCCCCAAACCTACTAAAGGAACAATTCCCCGATCAACTAGTGCTGTTGCTAAGTTGATTTGCCATACCCGATCAGTAGGTTGAAAGGGTAACAATAGAATCAAAAAGTCAACGAAAAAGGACAAAATGCAGATTAGTCCAACTACCTTAAGTGTGAGGGCAGTACTCATGGAAGCAAAGCGGTTAACCATAGTTTTTCAAACTGGCGGTGAATGCGAGTGATTTTCATATTTCTAGCTACTTAAATATTGTGCCCATGACCGTAACTATTGTGTAGAAACACAAAGCAGATTCAATACTGGTAAAGGCTATCTGCCTCTTGGTTTTCAACTAGACCACAGTAACATTTGTGATGTCCAGTGTCTTCAGAAAATTCCTAGTGTTTTAAAATACGAAGCTAATGCGGGGCTGAAGGAAAAGACTCATTAATTACCCGATTTCCCTTATTACAGTTCTCAATCGGTCCTAATACAGGCATTTTGTAGGGTCGCACAGATGTGCACCTCTAGTGTGTCTTGCATCCATCCAAAAATCGCTGGCGTTGCATAATTGTGGGATGATTTTGGAATTTTCATAAAAAATAATCACCGTGTCACCGTGTCTTTGCGTCTTTGCGTCAGCTTCAATCACCGCGTTTATTCAGCAACGCCAAATCGCTATATTTCCCTCATTTGCCTCATTTTTCCATCTCTCTTGCAAGAGCTTGTTCCCAAATCGGTAGATCCTCCGGTCGGTCAACATCAGCTAAAGGCGACAAGTTCACGTATGGTAAATTAAGTTTTTGGGCAATGTCTACGGTTTTCTGGAATACTTCAGCAGTTCCCCACTCGATGTTAATGAATAACTCCGGTATAGGTTGGCGCAAACCAATTAAGTAATATCCACCATCGATCGCAGGACCAAGTACGAGGTCAAAGGTGTGTAACTTCTCAAAGGCTGTTGCTAGAATTTGGGCATTCACTCCAGGACAATCCGTACCGATGATAATTACTTGTTCTACACCAGATTGAAAGGCATCGAAAAGCGATCGCGCCATCCGCGAACCTAGATCCCCTTCACCTTGAGACTGGTAAATCAAATCCAACCCCAGCCAGTTTTGCATGAGTTGCGAATCGCCACCTGCAAACCGCACTTCCACAGATATGTTAATGGCTTTTTGCAATTCTTGAACCTGGAATATTGTATATTCGGTCATTTCCCGTTGAAGATTGGCAGCACCAACAGTCCCCAAAACAGGTATCAATCGGGTTTTTGTCTTACCTGGTTCTGGATAGCGAGTGAAAATTATCAGGTGCTGTTTTGGGTTTGCTGGTAAATTCAGCACACAATACCTTGTTTGAATTAACTAAAAATATCTTAATAGCAATAGTCACCCTCATTGTTGGCTGTAGTTCGCTCTTTTGCCATTCGCATTGCTCCTAAAATTGTAGAGATGTAGACACAACGCTTAACTTTACCACCATACTTACTGGAGATAGTTATACTTCGTGGTAGCGAAACAATATTACCTTTGTAATTAAATTTAATTTGCCTAACGCCATTTGAAATTTGTAAGGTCGTTTCTGCATCTAAGCGTACATTGGCATCTAAGTTATTCCAGTTAGCATTAGATGCGTTTACTGTAGCAGGATGAACTGCCCATTGAACGATGCCGTTTTGTTCACGAAAGCTGGCTTGCCAAGTCAATTTTTCCTTGGTAGCTTGGCTTTGTGCTTGGCGAATAGCATAATAGACCTCGCTTTGGGCAGTGTTGAGACGGCAAGTTTCTACAAAAGCCAGCCAGTTGGGTATTCCTAGCGTAGCTAATATACCAATTAATACAACAACTACTAACATCTCTGGCAAGGTAAAACCACTGTTAGCGTGCTTATTAAAGAGATTTTTTGCATTAACTAGAGATTGTAAATGCACCTGGGTATCCATTTTTGCTTTCTGACCGATTTTCAGCTACCCAGATATTGAGCAATGTTTCAGTTTCTTGGCTTCTGACTTCGCGCCTATTAAGAATACTGTAAAGCAAAGTGGGCGAAGTCCAAATTATGACAATTTTCAATAACAATTTTAAAGTGAAATTTATATTTTTAAATCTTGAGCGGTCGTTAATAAAATACTTCCACAGAAATCTAGCAGACGCTAGAGCTTTCTGCCGATTAAATGGCTTTTGTAAGGCTTTGCAGGTCAGGTATTTATATAAATTTGCTAGGCTGATATTCCAACTATGCTTAAGTGTCGTTCGCGTAGCGTCTCGTAGAGAAGGTCTTTCTTTGTAAGCTCTCTCAAGCACTTGCAAACAGGATTTTTCCTGCCTGACAAGATTGGAGGAAACTGAATTAGCACTTATGCGATATAAGATTTGTACAGATGGTACACATATAAAATCAAACTTAGAGGCTAATCGCAGCCACATATCCCAATCTTGAGCTGCATTTAGAGATTCATCAAAGCCACCTAATGTAATTAATGATTTCCTACAAATTAAAGGATTGGAACCATTCTCTAGAAAGTTATTTAGTAACAAGTTTTCATAAGTATTTCCATTTAGTTTAATACGCTGACCTGACAGTAAATATTGACCGTTTATATCAATATAATCAGTCCAGCTGTAAGCAACTTTTGCAGTAACGTTTTCTTGCAGAGCTTTTAACTGAGACTGAAGTTTATCAGGTGTCCAAAGATCGTCTGCATCTAAGAAACTAACAAAGTCTCCAACTGCACGGTGTAGACCTCGGTTACGGCTGACGTTTCCACCAGCATTGGAATAAGAAAATACTTTTATTCGTGAGTCTCTAATTTGTCTAACAACTTCTAAAGTTGAGTCTTGTGAACCATCATTAATTACAATTAATTCTAGTTCACCAAAAGTTTGATTTAAAACAGATTGAATTGTTTGCTTAATAGTTTTTTCACTATTATAAGCAGGAATAATTACAGAGATTTTTGGTAATTTTTTGCTAGCTTTCATCATTTTATAGGGCGAATTTATTTTTTAATACTCTGCTTATATGACATTTTAAGTAGTAAATAGGACTCATCATACTAGCCACGTAAAACTCCATCTCAAAAAGAGCAATTAGATTACTTTTAAATTGCCCTCTATAGTGAATAAGATGATGTAATGCTCGGCGTAAATTCCCTAAAATAGTTTTCACAAACACTATTGGTTTTTGCCAATTTTTAGTATTTATCAAGCGTAACTGGAAAATACACAAGCCACAGCCGCGTGCCAGACTTAGAAGGTAATCTCTCTCAAGTCGCCAATGTGGTATTTGATGATAAGTATGCATAGTAGGGTTATACCAAATTTGCCAGCCTGCATAATGTATGTAAAGCAATGGTTCATAGTCATCACCCTGTACCAAAATACCAGGTAACTTCCCGCTTAAGTTAGGTCGCTGTGGTACATTTTTACACCATACTTCTTTCCGAACAACAAGCGCTGCACCAGGAGGAAGTCTTAAATTATCTGCATCAAATAAATGTGGATTTGATCCATGTTCTCTAATAGCTAAAAAAGCTTGAATTGTTTCAAAATTTTCTGGCGGTTTTACTTCAAAATCACCATGAATTTGTCCACTCCAAGCACCTGCTTGAGGATGCTCCAATCCAAAAATATATGCTTCTGATAACCAATCAGGTGCAGGTAAGTTATCATCATCTAAAAATGCGATTAGCTGCCCTCTAGCTTCACGTACTGCCCGCAGTCTGGCAAAAGCGGCTCCCTGTTCGGTTTCTATAAAATATCTCAAATGACAGTTTCCATCATATATCTTTTGATAATTTTGAATTATTTCTAATGTGTTATCAGAACTATTGTTATCTACGATAATTATTTCCCAGCTAAGTTTTTCTACTCCTGTCTGGGTTAAGAGTTTATCCAAAATTTTAGGTAATCGGGCCGCTCCATTATATGCAGGAATGGCTACGCTAATATCTAAATTTTCAACTGTTAATTGAGTCATAATACCTAATGTTTTGATAAACTATTTCTTAAAATATCCATTTTTCCAAAGATAAAAAGGACTAATTAAACTATTTACAAAAAGTTCCATTTCACAAGCAACTACTAAATCCTGTCTTAGCTTAGTTCGATATTTTAGTAAATGAAAAGCGATTTTGCGAAGATCATTGAGCATATAAGTCAAAAGAGCTAATGGTCTATATATCTTTCTTATATTGACCATTCTAGTTACATAACGGCTAAGTCCAATGCCTCGAAAAAACGGAATTAAATAATCTTTTTCCAAACGAAATTTTGGGATTCTATGAGAAATTTCCATTTCAGAGTTATACCAAATTTGCCATCCTGCTTTTTGGATATAAGACAACATTTCTAAGTCTTCACTGGTAAGCATATTGCCTTTAACTCTCCCAGTTAAAATAGACTTATCTGGTACACTTTCTAACCACGCTTGTTTACGGACAACAAGTCCAGCAGATGGAGGTAGTAATTTTTTATTTGCTTCATATAACAGTGGTAAATTACCTCGCTCTGTAATCGCCAAGAATGGAGCAATTCGCTGAAAGTTTTCTGGTGGTTCTACTTCCCAGTCAGCATGAATTTGACTGCCATAAGCTCCCGCTTTTGGATGTTTTTCACCAAAAGCATAAGCTGTTGATACCCAATTTGATACTGGGTAGTTGTCATCATCTAAAAAACCTATGAATTTACCTTTAGCTTCTGCAACTGCCTTTTTTCGGGCATAAGCTGCACCTTGCTTTGCTTCAAAGCAATACTTTAAAGGGTAAGGACACTGCCAATTTTTTTGATAGGTTTGAACAACTTTAGCTGTGTTGTCAGTACTGTTATTGTCTACAACTATAATTTCCCAAGATAAATTTTCGGTGTGAAGTTGGTTTTGTAGTCGTTCTAGTAGTTCAGGTAAACGACTTTCACCGTTATAAGTTGGGATAGCTACAGTAAAGTCAAGGTTCTTAGTCATTTGACAAAAGTTACATTTTGATATGTTGATTAGGACGCTTTTTACATACTCAGCCAATAGCTAATTTATCAGCGACTCTTAAATAAAACTATCAAATATTAAAACTGCACATGATATTCTAATTTTGCTATCAACGTGCAGTTTTATGTTCAGTGTTATTGCGTATTTTTGAATAAAGATTTCTGCCTAAACCATTTAACTGCATTTATCGTCTTTTGCTGTAAGCATTGATCCTAAGAGAGTTTTCACAATGACGCATCGCTTTACGCTACTAGCTAATGTAGAATTTGCAGCGCTTGGTACAGCTACCACTATTTTTAACCCAGGTGGCTCTGTCGAAGGGGCTGTAGCTGTTCCAAAGTTTGGAGTTGGTGAAGTCAAAGCTCCCATATAGTCAAAGGTAATTTTTGTTGGCGTACTTGGGGGAGGGTAGGATACAGGAGAATTAGTAGTAGAATTTGCAATGTTTTCAGCACTAAGATTTGCACCCAGCAGTAATTTATCAGAATTGGCTCCCACATCTGCCCCTAACGGTTTCCATGTGCTGATTTCAGCAAAAGGCAAATTGCTACCATCACTCTTTTTAGTACGATAAACAGCAACCTCTACATTTTGGGTTGTAGTATTTTTCTGAAAACTGACACTGTAGCTAAGTTTTTTGTTTTTAGCTTCGCGCTGTGCTTCTTGCAGTGCGGCTAAAACAGCATCGTTAGCCTTATTTACCTGTTGTCGATTTACAAAGGCTAGCCAACTAGGAGCTGCGATCGCTGCTAAAATTCCGATCATTAGCACCACTACAAGTACTTCTATTAAAGTAAAACCAGCATCGTCTTGAAAATGAAATCGCTCTTTGGTGTTTTTATTACACATCCTAGTGTGGAATAACTTTAAAGTTAGGTTGCCCATAATGCCCCACTATTAGTTGTGTTGTCTATTCTGAAGTTTATTTACTATATAAATATCCACGTCCCTGCACGCGGACGCTTGCAGTCGGAAAGTAAGTTTGGTTATTTGAAGAGTAATCAAAATTGCTATTTTGCAACCTAGCTAGTGCATTACCTCGTAAAAATACCTGTGCTGTTGTATTGGGAGTATCAACACAAGCATAAAAGCCCATAAAACTACCCTTGCTAAGTGTTCCCGCAGGACAAGTAGGATTTGTTGCAATAGAGGTTTGATCAATAAAATCAATTAGTACTAAAGGTTGTTGAGTGTAAGCTGACGAGACTGTTTTCCATGAATTCATTTGCTGAGTTATACCTGCGGCACCTGGTAGATTCAGGTTAAAACGCTGAAAACCTGGATTAGGGCAGTTGTTGGCGTCAAGATATTTATCATTGGGATAGTCAGTACCACAACTGATACCGCCAGTAGCTAGAATTCCATCACTAATTTCAAATCTGGCAATACGAGCCGCTTTTGACCAAGTGGTGCTATTGTCTTTGATTAAATAATAGGCAACTAATGAGTAAACAAAAGTATCATCTGTGCTTGTTGTAGCGCGTTGGATAAACTTGCGTTTCCAAAACACTAAAATGGGTTTACAAGTAACAGTAGTATCAGAAGAATCACAAATCCCAGCTTTTTTAACAGGGGGTATTTGATCTTGAATTCCTGAGCTTGCTGGGACAGTATTTGAATTGGTAGTCAGTGCAGCTCCATCATATATATAGACAGCTTGTTGTAAATCATTGGCAATGTAATTAACTGCTGTCTGGATTTCTTGTTCAGAATTTGCCTTTGCTTGTTCTTTCTGATCTGTACTGAGAATATTTACCATGAATCCTAGCAGTGGTGTAATCACAAGGAATGCCAGCAATAAGGCTACCAAAAGTTCTATCAGGGTAAAACCATTAACTTGCTGAACAAACTTAGAGTGTTTCAGCTGAATGCTGAGAAGAAATCTGAGTAAATTCTTCATAACTTCGGTCTGCCCCTTAGTGATAGAAATACATCTAGCGAATGGTGGTGTACAGTTATACTAAATATTCGCAATACTAACCATTGTGGTTATTGAATGACTAGTGTCCTAAAAGTTATAAGCTGTTCTATATTTAAATTGCATATACTGGGCGGGCAAGATGCCCACCCTACAAGAGCTATATTCAATTCGATTATGCAAATTAGATGTTTTTTAGCTTATTTTTCAACCTGACTTTTTACGGGATCTGGAAAACTTCTCTTCTAAGAGAGAGGCTTGAATTTTCCCCCTTCCGTATAAAGGAAGCTTGCTTGGAGGTTAGGTTTTACGTTGCTTTTTCCACATAATGTGAAAAGTCAGCTTTCAACCTTACTAGACAGGAATTAATTACAAGTGTTGTTACTAGGTGTGCTGCTGCTAGGATTAGTAATAGCAAGACGCTGACACAGAGCATTGAAGGAAGTGTTTCTAGAACCAATTTCAGTGGTCATTTCCACTAGTGGAGATTGGCGATCGCCTAAAGTCCCAGTGAAAATGTTTTGTGTTGTTTTAGACTGGCCTGCAATATTAGCGTCGCTAGCTTTGACAGTTTTAGTAAAGTCAATATCTGACCGATAAACTCGAATTCCCAAACGGTAGCCATCCTTTGGTAGACCTGTTGTATCTGTTGGATTGCTTCCTGTTACTACAATTTTTACAGCCTGAATGTAAAATATCTTGTTTGTGTTGCTAGTACAGTCTGGGTTTGTAATAGCTAAGTTATTGTTTGCATCTTTTGTCACGCAATATAAATATTGCGATGTTGATGTTGTAGGAACTGGCATATTTGTGGTGGTAAGTAAATTGTCACCTAAACTCCTGGGTGTTGCAGCGGCTGATTGAGTCAATGTAATAGTGGCATTAGTAGCATCAGGGATTGCCACTGCTGCGGTTTTCACACTGTCAATGAAAGTTCTGGCAGCTTGTGTGGCTTGTTCTACGCGTTTTGATTGGACGCGAGTTGCTGTTGCAATGACGATGGTAGGTGCGATCGCTGCTAGTAAGATAGTAACTACTAGCATTGCTACCAACGATTCAATGATCGTGAAACCAGATTCACCAGAAGGGTGGATTTGTTGTTGTTTGTGCTTAATCATTGCTAATCACCAGCTTCTAAAATTTTATGATGGGCAGTTAGTAGGACGTTGAGCTTGATCGACAGCATCAGTATCATCACTTGTACTAACGGTTCCTTTCGTGTCTTTTGCACACAGTAAAGTTTGCACCCATGCATCATCTCGACCAACTTCCCGAAAGTATTCATTGGGTTTGTCATCTGGCGTTATCGCTAACTTTTGCGAAAATGCGTCTGGTGATTGCGATAGCAAAGCGACATCATAACCCCACTGCCGTTTAGGAGCTTGATAAAAAGGTACTTGACCACCAGCATTCGCGATCGGATATACAGTAGGAGGATTGCTGGTAATGGTAGGTGAATTATTTAAAAATGCTACAAATGGTGCAGTAGCATAGACACTACGAGTTCTTTGGATAAAAGAGCCGTTAACTATAGCTGCAACAGCTGCGTTTAAGTCGCCAGTTGGGTTCCAATTTTCCAGGAAGCGGACAAAGTTGTGTAAACCACCATTATCTTCTGTAGGACGAGCTGGGGTGTCTCCGCCTGCTGCGGCTAGGTTAAAGGTGGTACTTGTTGCCCATTGTATCCAGTAACTATCCTGTGTATTGCTAGGGCCTATTCTGCTAGTTGATACTGGTGATGCATTTTCATCGTCGAAAGCTGCTTGAATTTGTAAAACTGGCGATAAAATTGGTTGATAGCTTGCCCCTGAACCTAGAGTGAACTTTAGCTGTTGAGTATCGTCATTAGGACTGGTTGTTCGGAACCATAGACCATTATTTTTCGGATCTGGTCTAGTATCTGCATTGCTTGTAAAACTATCTATTGGAAAATCTTTTATTACTCCACTCTTGATACCTAAAATAATAGGTTTACTATTATTCAATAGCACTTCACCAGTCGTAGTATCACGCTTGAAAGCAAGACGACGAGGATACCTCTGATAGTTGGAATCTGCTGGTAATTGCGCTGATGTACCTGCTTTATAGGTAGTAAGAGAAAAAGACAGTCCAATAGCAGATGAGGCTTTAACACCAGGAGCGATAACCCAATCATTAACTGGATCAGTGCAAGCTGAAACAGGTAGTTTTGGACAGTACTCCATTAAATACTCTGGAACGGTAGCTGTAGTAGTGTATTTCCTTCGCTGGATGGGTGTAACAAAGTTATTGAGGTAAGAACTTTTTGTACTGGTGGAACTGGGATAACCAGTACTGGTGTCATACCAGCCAGCATTGATGACATTAGCGTTATTGGTATCAAACCCGTTTTGCTTCAATACGTTAATAGAATTAGCGTCCCCCAGGTTATTATTTAGGTCATAGTCTCCATCGTTGCGGTAGCCCAACTCAAAGTTATTAGAAAGAAGTGTGATCGCATCTGACAACACGCTAGCAGGCCGCCATGCATCCCCAGTGGTACAGTTTGGTAGTCTAGCGTCACCAGTACGACAAGCAAAGTTTTTATTACGGGTTGCTGCCGTGCGAGAGTAGAAATTGCTCAAATCACTAGTTAAAGCTGTAGTAAACTCTTCTTGGGTATGTTTATTAAAGTCGCCTTTAATATATACAGGCAAGTTAGAGGCTAAAATCAACCCTTTTTCTGCATCTCTGTAAGCTTGAACACGCCAGATGCTTCCGTTGGGGTTGCCAGTGGGGTCGCCGTTTCTCAACATAATCGCATTGGGACGGCGAGTTGGATCGAGTTTAAAGTCTACTGGGCTATTTGATTTTTGTATGTCTTTACCATTAGTAGAACTAGCACTCAAATCTAAAAGGGCATCATCCCGTGTAGCGTAAATAATACCGCTATTGGGAATTAAGTATTCCTGTGGTGTTTCACTACCATACGTTTTCAGCCGCAGCGCATTATAGTCTAATACAGTGGTGCGAATTTCTAGGGGTTGGCGGGTTTCTTTGGCAAGTTCGTATTGTGTATTCGGGTTTGCGAAATTTCCACTGCCATCACCATCGGCGTTGGTGAATGTTTGTACACCTGGGGTACTAGTACCAGCTGCATCTACATCTCTATGAATTGCCTTAATCTGCCTTGCATCCAAAAACGCAGTTTCGTAAATTGCGCCGTGAGGGATGACGCTATTATCTGGACTGCCGATAGTACCGTCTAATATTTGGATGGCACAAATAGCAGTATCAATAGCAGACTGCTCTGAGAGTGTCCGAGAAGCAGCTGCTTTTGGCAGAGCTTTGCTCAGTACTTCATTTACCAACCGCCCATTGGGATACCTTAAACTAGCTTGATAGTTTAGTAAATCTGAATAGTCAGAAACAGTCTTTGTTGGAGCTGCGTAGACAATACCATTATGGGATCTACCATCTGTGGCTTTGTCATATATAAAACCTGTCGCAGACGGAAGACTATTGAGGTTCTTAGCTGTGGTGCTATTAGTGGGGTCGTAGTAACTACTTATGCAAGCAATGGGTGCAGGGGTTAGGGGATTGTAGCCACTCGCTTGGTAGTGATAAACTGCCGTAGCCCGCATCCGTAAATATGGTTGATTTGATACTTGGATTGTTGAATAGTCAAAGTTGCCTGCTATATCTCTAGCATCAACGCTTGTTCCAACGGTAGCTGTTTCCGAAGGAACTGGCATCATATCTGACCAGATTTTGGTTGTAGCTGCGGTGAAGTCTGCTGGGGGGCTACTAACAATCAAATTACTAGGCAAATAAATCCCTGCACCAGTCACTACCCGTAAGCCGCCTACAGGATCTTGTGGAGTAGTTGGTACTTTAGAAGCTGCTGATTCCCAATCTCCATCTCGCTCAACAGTTCCTAAATCAGCCAGTTGCTGTACACGACTGCGACGATTGCGATTTACAGTTGACGGGTCGTCCCAGTTAATACCTGTAATATTTTGGGTATCTGTGCTATCTGAACCAATAAATGTTGTCCCGTTCCACCACAATGCAGGTAGATTGTTACCAAGCAAAATGCGATCGCCAACGTATTGTTCTTTACCTACTTGTTGCTGCTTAGTTGGCTCTGTAGCACTAGGTAACAGCTTAGTGTTATCAGAAGCATTAGGTTTGAGTCTTAATTTGGCATAATTAGTCTCAGTTTTACCATCACTGGGATCAAAGGGATAAACCCAGGTGTCCGGCGGACGCAGTGACTCACCGCTTCCTTCTAGGACTGTACTAGTAGTATAAGTTCCTACTCCATTTATACCAAAGGGAACTTCATAATAAGGTACACGGCGAGTACGTTTTTTAAAGTAAAGTCCTAGCTGGTTATTACGAATAGTAGCTTGTTGCTCTGTGGAGGCAGTGGAAGTAGTTAGATTTAAGACTTTTAGTTGCTGTGTAATGCCATCTTTGACTTCCTGTGGATCAGTTGCATTGTTAGGCGTCTGCGCTTGCACTAAGAGATTGATACGCTGTACATAGGCTAGACTATTATAGGCAATTTCATTTGGTGTTCTATTAACTGATTTGTTATCTTTAACACCAGAAGCGGTATTAGGATTAACTCCTTTGCCTTGAAATAAATGCACTCCAGTACTGTTACCTAAATCGTCATTACCCGTGAAAGGGCCTGCTGCTAAATTGCCACCTACAATAATTTTGGCATTATCATCATCGTAAAAACAGGAATCTTTACTACTAACCTGATAAAGCGTAACAAATTGAAAACCGCTACCAGTCAGGAAGTTACTATTAGTTAATATCCGTCCATTTAGGTTAAATGTGGGACCAGGTGTAAGTTCTATATCATCCTCATAAACCACCGCATTGTTAACTAGCGGTAGTTGTACACGGTCTTGTTGATACTCTAAACCTGAAAAACCTTTATTCCCTGTGAAAGCTTCGTATTTATTTGCATCACTTCCAGTCGTTGGTGGGTTAGTGATGGGAACATTAGCAGTGTAAACAAAAAAGCTTTTTTTAAGCTTACCAGCAATATTAAACCAGCCAGTACTCCCAACTAAAGTAGCACTTGTTCCTAAAGTATCTTCACAACCGTTGCTTATACTACCAGAGGTCATGGGTGGAGTTCTGGCCTCTAGAGGATTTCTAGTACGACTGTATGTGCCACCACTTATAGGCGGATTTCGGAAATAAATTCCATAAAGAGTATAAGTGTCAAATTTCCCATTGTTATTTGTATCAATGGGGAACATCCATCCAGTTGGTAGTGCTGTTTGACCGGTATAATTCAGATTTAGTTGAGTTTCGTCTCCAAAGGTATATTCATCCAAATAAATTTTTGTTTTGA
The DNA here is from genome assembly GCF_034531305.2 of Nostoc sp. ChiQUE02. NCBI lineage: Bacteria > Bacillati > Cyanobacteriota > Cyanophyceae > Nostocales > Nostocaceae > Nostoc > Nostoc sp. ChiQUE02. The sequence continues at coordinate 265,544 of NZ_JAVRBN020000001.1, read as the reverse complement.
AGATACCCTCCAAAGCTGTATCTGAGGGTGTGGCTCGTGGGAGTCGGCGGTCATCAAATAGCTTGTCTAATTTTGCTCTAGCTCTGTCAAGGGCTGGTGTCGCAGCGTTAAGCACAGCCTCGTTCACCCGAACATTACTGGCATTTTTGGAGCGTTCAAAAGACCGAAATAAAATGGCAGTGGTCAATAAGACAACTACTATCAACACCATTGCCACTGTCGGTAATAAAAACCCAGCATTCTCTGAGCCGCGTCTTCTTCGAGTGCCAAAACAAGCCCGCAGGAGCCAAATAATTTGCTTGTTAATTGCAGATAAAAACTGCTTGCTAATTTGTTTGAAGGTTTTTTGAATTGCCTTGACTAGCTGACGTTTTCGAGACATAGCTGCTTCCTTGTCAAGTGGATTGTAGCGGATTTTCTATTTTTTTTGACATCTCCATTCGTGCCTGTAAAATATTTCTACAGGCAAAGAATGAGACTATATTTATCTAACTACTGCATCTGTTTTTACTAACTTCAAAAGAAAGTAGCTACAACAAAAGACAATTTATTTAAAGTTATATCATTGATGAATTGTTGATTTTATCCGGTAAACACTGATTTTTTCAGAATTATTTAATTCAAGCCTGATAAACAATAAGAGCATAACTTCACAGTAAAATTGCGGAAATGTGTTTTATTTGAAGACAAATTTATGAAGATGTTGTTAGCAGAGTAAGCTTATAATACCCAGCTGTTAAAGAAAAGATATCAGTTCGGTGCAAAATAATCAGATGTCCGGCTCAGTTGCCCGACTTGTTAGAGAAGTCGGGAAGATTGTTGTTGACATCTCTTTTATTAAAAGGTCATTTATAAAGAAAGCCAGGGCGAATAGAATGCGTGGCTACACAAACAAAGTCCGCTTCCGCGGACTAAGAAAAATTGAGGGATTGAAACCCACGAAAGCGGGTTTTGCCTGTGTAAACGCGGTTTATAACCGCCGATTTCACCGTAAGTTGATACTAATGAGAACTGTCTCTCATCAAATTCGCTAGATGCTATGTAGCAGTCTGTGGTACTGACACCTTTACCAGGATTTTTTTGCTAAAAGACAGACCGTTTTCATTTTTATCAATGATAATCGTGTCTCCAGAGATAAAAGTATTTTCCAATAACTTGGTGGCCAGGGGGTTTTCTACTTCTCGCTGAATTGCCCGTTTGAGTGGGCGGGCACCGTAAACTGGGTCGTAGCCTGATTCAACAAGGTAATCACAGGCAGATTGGGATATCTCAAAGAAGATTTTTTGCTCACGGAGGAGATTTTCTACACGCTTGAGTTGAATGCGGATGATCTGCCGCATTTCTGTGCGATTTAGGGTATGGAAGAGAATAATGTCATCGACGCGGTTGAGAAATTCCGGGCGGAAATGCGATCGCAAGGCTTCCATTACCCTAACCCGCATCGTTTCATACTTGGAATCATCACCAGATATATCCAAAATATGTTCGCTACCAATGTTACTGGTCATGACAATAACGCTGTTGCGAAAATCTACCGTCCTTCCCTGAGAGTCAGTAATTCTCCCATCATCTAAAACCTGCAATAGAATATTGAACACATCGGGGTGCGCTTTTTCTACTTCATCCAGCAGCACCACTGAGTAGGGACGGCGGCGAACCGCCTCGGAAAGTTGACCGCCTTCTTCATATCCTATGTATCCTGGAGGCGCACCCACTAAGCGAGAAACTGAGTGTTTTTCCATATACTCAGACATATCCAAGCGCACCAATGCATCATCAGAATCAAAGAGAAACTGAGCTAAAGCACGGGCGAGTTCGGTTTTACCTACGCCTGTAGGACCCATGAACAAAAATGAACCAATGGGACGAGAGGGATCTTTCATTCCCGCACGGGCGCGGCGAATGGCTGCTGCTACCGCTTCTACAGCCTCTTCTTGCCCAATAACTCGTTGATGCAAATGACTTTCTAGTTGCAGCAGTTTTTGTCGTTCCGATTCCAACAGGCGATTGACGGGAATTCCTGTCCATTTAGCGACGATTTCCGCAATATCAGCTTCGGTAACTTGTTCTCGCAGCAACGTGGAACCTTGGTTTTGAATTTCTAAAAGGCTCGCTTCTTTGGCTTCGCGCTCGTGCTGCACTCCTTCCAATTTGCCATACTTCAGTTGGGCAGCTTTATTTAGGTCATAGGCGCGTTCTGCCTGTTCAATTTGCACTCGCAACGCATCTTCTTCTTTCTTTAAGGCGCTTATAGCCTCTAATATCTGCTTTTCACCTTGCCATTGCTCATTAAATATTTGCTGTTTTTCCGTTAAATTGGCAATTTCTTGCTCAATTCGCTGCAAACGTTCTTTAGTTTGGGGAGTACCCTTTTCTTCACCAGCCAATGACAGCTTTTCCATTTCTAACTGCATGAGGCGGCGATCGATGGTTTCCAATTCCGCTGGTTTGGAGGTAATCTCCATTTTCAACTGTGCTGCTGCTTCATCCACCAAATCAATAGCTTTATCTGGTAAGAAGCGATCGCTAATATAACGCGCTGACAGGGTTGCTGCTGCTACCAAAGCCGAATCAGAAATTTTGACGTTGTGATGCACTTCATAGCGTTCTTTCAACCCCCGAAGAATGGAAATAGTATTTTCCACAGTTGGCTGATCGACAAAAACTTGTTGAAAGCGGCGTTCTAAAGCAGCGTCTTTCTCAATGTGTTTGCGAAACTCGTCTAGGGTAGTAGCGCCAATGCAACGCAGTTCTCCCCGCGCCAGCATTGGTTTGAGTAAATTTCCCGCATCCATCGCCCCTTGTTGGTTGGAACCGGTGCCGACTACGGTATGCAGTTCATCAATAAACAGAACAATTTGCCCGTTAGATTCCGTAACTTCCCGGAGAACAGATTTCAGACGGTCTTCAAACTCACCTCTGTATTTTGCCCCAGCAATCAAACTACCCATATCTAAAGAGATGAGTTGGCGGTTTTTCAGAGATTCGGGAACATCACCGTTGACCATTCGCTGTGCTAAAGCTTCGGCGATTGCAGTTTTACCTACCCCAGGTTCACCAATTAATACGGGGTTATTTTTACTACGACGAGACAATACTTGAATTACCCGCCGAATTTCGTCATCCCGCCCAATCACTGGGTCGAGTTTTCCAGATTTTGCCTGTTCTGTCAAATCTCGTCCAAATTTTTGTAAGGCTTCATAACGAGATTCTGGGCTTTGATCTGTCACCTTTTGGCTACCGCGAACGGCTTTGATAGTAGCTTCTAGTTTAGCTGCATCTGCACTAAAGCCTTTGAGTATCTTTCGTCCAATGCGATCGTCTTCAGCAAATGCCAGAAGTATGTGTTCCACGGAAATGTAGGAGTCTTTCATCCTGGCTCTAGCTTCCTCGGCTCGGTCTAGTAAAACATCTAAACTGCGGCTAAGATAAAGCTGATCGCTTTTACCAACTTTGGGCTGACGTTGGGTAAAGGCTTCTAGCTGCTGCTGCAAGCGGATTGGATCGACCTCAGATCGAGCTAGGATACGTATTGCTAGACTAGTGGGTTCTTCTAACAAGGCAATAATTAAATGTTCAACATCTAGTTGCTGTTGTTGATAAGCACGGACTATATCCTGAGATTTAACAATTGCTTCCCAGGCTTTATCAGTAAATTTATTGGGATCTGTAGGTTGCATCTTTAGAATTTTGGAATTTTGATTTTTAGTTTAGGGATTGGGGGTTAGGGATTGGGGACTGGGTATTGGGTATTGGAAAAACTCTTCCCTAGTCACTAATTCCTAGTCCCTAGTCCCCAGTCCCTAATTATCCAAACATTCTTAGCGTATATCCGCGTGTATCTCTAGTGGCAATTCAGAATTGGTAATTGGTGATAGTTTAATCCATTACCTATTTCCTAATTTAAAACGAAAATACTGTTATAAACAGACTTTCCCAGATGGTGGTATTGGAGCGATTTCTACGATGGTCACTGAGCGGCTGGTGAGCGGAGTCTAACCATGGCGTTAGCGCAGCGTCTCGTAGAGAAGTGCGGGCTACGCCGACGTTATTAGTGTTGCTCATCAACGACAGGATGAGGGTAATACTAATAGGATTTACGCAGAGGAGATCCCCTAACCCGCTTAAAGAGGTGAGGTAAAAAGCGAAAAGTCTTGCACTTTCGGCTAACAGGAGTGCGAGACACCTGTCTGCTGGAAGAATCATCTCCCCACATCTGGTTCAGCTTTTCAAGACATCAGCGTGGATTTTCCTACAACATTGTCTTCGATAGAGTTTGACTCCGCACTCAGGGGAAAGTAGGATCGACGAAAACCGCTACTCTGAAATTCTCCCTTGGCGCTAGCCTCTCCTTTTGGGAGAAGGGGAGACGCTTTAGCGCATAGCGCAGCGTAAAGCCTTCTCTACGAGAGGCTCCGCCAACGGCATGGCTTCGCTTAGAGCGAGTCCGCAAGCGCCTGGGGTTTCCCCAAGTGGAGCAAGTGGCTAAGACGCCAAAGGCGAACAGTGACTCAGCACTACTGAAGCTCAACTCCATCACCTATATTCTTAATTATAAGAATTACTGACTCACAAGTTGCTCTTGTGATTCCTGTTTGACTGCTGACCCTTGAGTTCCCAGTTGAATCAGTTCAATTTTATACCCATCTGGATCTTCCACAAAAGCAATGACTGTCGAACCATGTTTCATCGGGCCTGGTTCGCGCACGACTTTACTGCCATGATTTCGGATTTCCTCACACGTAGCGTAAATATCATCAACGCCAAGGGCTATGTGGCCGTAAGCATTACCTAATTCGTACTTTTCAACTCCCCAGTTGTAGGTTAGTTCTATCACTGTGTTGTCGCTTTCATCACCGTAACCAACAAAAGCTAGGGTAAATTCTCCCCCTGGATAATCTTTTTGGCGCAGTAATTTCATTCCTAGAACTCCACAGTAGAACTTTAAGGACTCTTCAAGGTTACCCACTCGCAGCATTGTGTGTAGTAATCGCATATTGACCTTTTCTCTGTAATTGATTTAGTGTTATTCTCTGCCAACATTTTACCTAGCTCAAAGTCTTAAGGTAGAAATGCCATCACAGAAAGAATTAAAAGGTAAAGGACACAATAAACATTCCCTTACCCATTCTTGGCATTGCTCCGTATCCATATAAATAATGGAAATCTTCTTTAATCTCAGCCAACAAAGTCTCTTAAACGCCTATGCTAGCGATTGGGTTAGGCAACTGGACTGTATGCGTAACACACTCGAACAAAGGATAAAGTACAGATGAGTAAATTTCTAGATACTGCCATTGAGGCGATCGCAGCCCGCGAAATTCTTGATTCACGCGGTAGACCGACAATTGAAGCCGAAGTGCATTTAGCCAACGGTGTTGTAGGACTGGCGCAGGTTCCGAGTGGTGCCTCTACTGGCACTTTTGAGGCTCACGAACTGCGTGATGGCGATAAAAGCCGTTATGGGGGCAAAGGCGTACTCAAGGCAGTACAAAACGTCAAAGAAGCACTTGCACCCCAATTGTTAGGCTTGGATGCCCTCAACCAAGAACTACTAGACCGCACGATGATCTCCATAGATGGTTCTGCTAACAAATCCAATTTGGGGGCTAATGCGATTTTGGGGGTTTCCTTAGCAGCTGCTAAAGCTAGTGCTGAATCTCTAGCAATTCCTCTGTATCGTTATTTGGGTGGCCCTTTAGCGAATTTACTCCCAGTACCGTTGATGAATGTGATTAACGGTGGCGCACACGCATCAAACAACGTGGATTTTCAAGAGTTTATGATTGTCCCAATTGGCGCAACTTCCTTCCGGGAAGCGTTGCGTTGGGGTGCAGAGGTGTTTGCTACCCTCAGTCAGGTATTGGATGAGAAAGGGTTGCTCACTGGTGTGGGCGATGAAGGCGGCTTTGCCCCTAACCTAGAATCCAATCAAGTCGCTTTGGAATTGCTGGTTGCTGCCATTAAGAAAGCTGGTTATAAGCCAGGGGAAGAAGTAGCTTTGGCTTTGGATGTGGCGGCTAGTGAGTTTTACAAGAATGGGCAGTATGTTTACGATGGTAAACCTCACGCCCCGGCTGAGTTTATTGATTATTTAGGACAACTGGTTGACCAATACCCAATTGTGTCAATTGAGGATGGCTTGCATGAAGAAGATTGGCAAAGTTGGCAATTGCTGACCCAGAAGTTAGGTTCGCGGGTGCAATTGGTAGGGGATGACTTATTTGTGACTAACGTTACTCGCTTGCAAAGAGGCATCCAGGAAAAAGCCGCTAATGCCATTTTGATAAAACTCAATCAAATTGGTTCACTCACTGAAACTTTGGAAACGATTGATTTAGCAACTCGCAATAGTATCCGTTCAGTAATTAGCCATCGTTCTGGTGAAACAGAAGACACAACGATCGCTGATTTAGCTGTAGCAACCCGTGCCGGTCAAATCAAAACAGGTTCTCTGTGTCGCAGCGAACGCGTAGCAAAATATAATCGCTTGTTGCGAATTGAAGATGAACTAGGCGATCGCGCCGTTTATGCTGGTGCTGTGGGCTTAGGGCCTAAGTAAGTCCTAAGCAATGAGTGCTGAGTAATTTTTTCACTCAGCACTCAGCACTCGGTACTCAGCACTGACTAAGGATAAAACCCCAACTTGGGCAACCCCAAGGTTTCATCCCAGCCCATCATCAGGTTTAGGCACTGAATCGCTTGACCCGCCTGTCCTTTAATTAGATTGTCAATTGCTGACATGACAATCACGCGACCTGTGCGTGGGTCAACTTCTACACCGATATAACAAAGATTGCTGCCGTTAGCCCACTTGGTTTGGGGATAAACGCCGCTACCGCAGACTTTCACCCAAGGAGAGTTGCGATAGAAGGCTGAGAAAATTGTGATCAAGTCATCTCGCACTAGACCAGGATCGCTCATTGTGGCATATACCGTTGCCAAAATACCGCGTACCATTGGGATAAGGTGTGGTGTAAATTGGATCATGAGTTCGTGACCAGCTAGGTCACTGCAAATTTGCTCAATTTCTGGGGTATGACGGTGACGACCAACATTGAAAGCTGTTATGGAATTGTCTGCTTCAGCTAGTAATAAGTTGGTTTGAGCTTGCCGTCCACTACTAGATGTACCAGACTTGGCATCGATAATAGCTGTTTCTGGCCTGATTAAGCCTTGCTTTAAAAGTGGCGAAAGTGCAAGGAGACTAGCAGTGGGATAGGAACCAGGACAGCCAATGAGTTGAGCTTCAGCTATGCGATCGCGATAAAGTTCTGGTAATCCATAAACTGCTGTAGCTGCAATTGTGCGATCGCTTCTCTCAGTGCCATACCAATTTGTATAAGTTGTTAAATCACTGAACCGATAGTCTGCACTCAAATCTAGTACTTTACATCCTTTTTCCAACAGTTTGGGTGCGATTTGGCAAGCCAGACCATTTGGTAAAGACAGGAAAACTACTTCACAGCGGTGAGCAATTATTTCTGGTTCTACCGCTTCTATTAGCAGGTTAGTTGCATGAGCCAGATGCGGGTAGAGATCCCCAAAGGATTTCCCGATACTGCTCTCACCGCCTAAATAAACCAGTTCGACTTCTGGATGATCCATCAGTAGTCGTACTAACTGTACTCCGCTATAGCCCGACGCGCCAACAATCCCAACGGGTACGCGTCTAAATTTGCCCATGATCTGAAATCCTCATCCCATGAATGGTTAATTCGTTCTCAGCTATCAACAATATCAGCCACTAGACGCACAGGGTACAAAACGCCCCAAACCCCTCTACTTTTTTCAGATGGAAAAGAAGAGGATGCGGGTAAAGAAATCTTCGTATCCCCCTGTTCCCTTGTCCCTGTGTCCTCTTCTACTGTCGCTACACTATATCCCCACTTTTAATAGCAGAAATTTTTGCCACGTTATCAAATCATTGCTAGTCTACTTCTCTGCCTTATAAAGGAGCTACAATCTAAAAGAAGAAATTGTTAAAAAAATTTACGTTGGTAGCTGGAAATCTTTCTGTGTCACAGCCTAATACTACCCAAGCTTTTAAATTTGATTCCATTGATGCCGCCTTAGCAGACCTAAAAGCTGGTCGTGTGATTGTAGTGGTAGACGATGAAAATAGAGAAAATGAAGGCGACTTAATTTGTGCTGCCCAATTTGCCACACCCGATATGATTAATTTCATGGCGGTGGAAGCTAGAGGACTGATTTGTTTGGCAATGACAGGCGATCGCCTAGACGAGCTAGACTTACCCTTGATGGTAAGCAACATTACAGATACTAACCAAACAGCCTTCACTGTTAGTATTGATGCCGGGCCAGATTTGGGCGTGACCACCGGCATCTCAGCAGAAGACCGTGCCCGCACTATTCAGGTTACTCTCAACCCAGCAACAAAACCTACCGATTTACGTCGTCCCGGTCATATTTTTCCGATTCGGGCTAAAGCCGGAGGCGTACTCAAACGCGCAGGACATACGGAAGCAGCTGTGGACTTAGCTCGACTAGCAGGGCTATACCCAGCGGGGGTAATTTGTGAAATTCAAAATCCCGATGGTTCAATGGCACGGTTGCAGCAGTTAGTCGAATATGCTAAACGTCACAATTTAAAAATTATTAGTATTGCCGATTTAATCAGTTATCGCCTACAGCACGATCGCTTAGTGTATCGTGAGGTGATTACTAAGCTGCCTAGTCAATTTGGTCAGTTTGAAATTTACGCCTACCGCCATACCCTGGATAATACAGAACACGTTGCAATTGTCAAGGGCGATCCAGCTAACTTCAAAGATGAGCCAGTGATGGTGCGGATGCACTCAGAATGTTTAACTGGTGATGCTTTGGGTTCTTTACGTTGTGATTGTCGGATGCAGTTACAAGCTGCACTGAAAATGATTGAAGCTGCGGGTCAAGGTGTAGTTGTATACCTACGTCAAGAAGGACGGGGAATCGGCTTAATTAACAAGCTGAAAGCCTACTCATTGCAGGATATGGGTCTGGATACAGTAGAAGCAAATGAGCGTTTGGGATTTCCCGCTGACTTGCGAGACTACGGGATGGGGGCACAAATGCTCATGGATTTGGGCATCAAAAAGATTCGCTTGATTACCAATAATCCCCGTAAAATTGCCGGAGTCAAGGGCTATGGGTTGGAAGTAGTCGATCGCTTGCCGTTATTGATTGAGGCAACCGACTACAATTCTTATTACCTGGCAACAAAGGCCAAAAAGCTGGGTCACATGCTGTTACAAACTTATCTGGTAACAGTTGCAATCCACTGGCGAGATGACCCGGAAGCTGTGACAGAACGTTATGAACGTTTAGAAAAACTGCGACACTTAGCGAGAAGTAATGATTTATTGTTACAGGAAGAGGCGCGTCCCTTAGCGATCGCTATATTTGACGAGCCATCTTTAACAGTACACTTGGGTTTTGATCAGCCAAAAGTTGCTAGCTGTGATTGGTATCAGCAGAATGGTCATCCTTACATCCAGGCAATCTTCCAAATTTTGGATGAACTCGCAACTTTGCCATACATCCAAAAACTAGAATTTTTAATTTCTTCTGGTTGCGATCCTTTGAGTAATTTACAAGTCCAGCTCGATCGGCAGACATTCTCGGATGGTACACTGCCTTCATCGATAAGCGATCGCTTGGAGACACAGCAAATTTACAGCTTTAGCAAATAGCCACAACGCTAAGAGCTAACTTTTTACGGGGTTGTAGGATTTCTTGTGCGTCAGTCCTACCTTCCCCCGAAACTTCTCAGCCATTCTGCTACACTAATCGATTTCTCATATCTTTAGGTGAAAGTACTGGAATCGGCGAACCTGTGAATCCATCTAGATCACGAGTAACGATCGCCTCCAACCCCAACTTCATCGCACATGCTACCTGCACCGCATCTTCAAAATCAGTCAATCCCAATGCGATTGCCTGTTCCAGCACCCCACGATCCACCGCACAAATTTCCATCAGTGCCAACAATTGAGTCACTGCGGCAATCGCAACTTCAGCACTCTTAGTCTGGCGTCCAACCAAATAATGCACATCTGTAACCGTTGTTGCCGACATAAATCCTTCAACTCGCCCAGATTCAATCGTCTCCAGCAAAAAAGCAGCATCTGCCACAAAAGGTTCACGCGCTAGCAAAGCATCCAGTAGAATATTGGTATCAAATAAAACTCGCATTACAAATACTTTTGCACCAACCGCTCATCTAGCATGGCTTTCACTTCTTCATCTGTAGGTGGCAACGTGTCAGTCTTCGCAATGCCGATTAAACTCGCAGCTAAACCCTTCGGCTTTGACGTTAGCTGGAGTTTTGGTTGGAGCGATCGCATTAATGTATTGATTAACTGCCAACGTTCCTCGGCAGATAATCTCAGTGCTTGATCTTCAAGTTCACGTAAAGTCATAGTATAATTTCTAACAGAGAGCGTTGGATTATCAGAATAAGACGGCTTGCGATGCAAGGAGATTATTATGCTGTCTCGCCGTTTGCTGCTTGTGGCATTGACTCAATCATAGAATTTTTCCGCACAACATCTTTATTTAGGGTATTGAACGGAAATTTTCTGGATAATATTTGATGGAAGAATGCCCTAAAATTAGTAATGAGTTGCCGACTTGCGATGATGCACGGCTGTAACGCCATCAGTATCTAGCAATTTGCCACTCTCGACAGTTGCATAAACTAGCCAGTGGTCGCCAGATTCCATCCGGTTTTGTACGGAACATTCGAGATATGCTAGGGCATCCGTAAGTATGGGAGAACCGCTTTCAGCTTCTTCGGCGGCGACATCAGCAAATCGGTCTTGTCCTGGCCCAAAAGGTTTGAGGAAGTGCTTCATCAATCCCAGGTGATTCCCCTCTTTGAGGATGTTAAGGACAAATTTATTTCCTGTATGAGTCAATGTTTCTACTGCGCGGTCTTTGGCGACGGCGATGGTTAAACCAGGTGGATTAAAGCTGGCTTGAGATACCCAAGAGGCTAACATGGCACTGGAGCGATCGCCTTCTTTTGCTGTGAGAACGCAAAGAGAACCCACAATCCGACCAACTGCTTGTTCTACTGTTGTTGCAGGTTGACTTGGCGATCGCACTTTTCTGGCCTTCTTCAGTGCTTGGGCAAAGTCGGTTCCAGCTTCTTCACACAATTGCAAGGTGGCATCGTCAGGTTTGAATTTTACGCGAATGGTGTCAAAACCAAACCGATAGCCAGCATCTTTCAATTTACCCTCAATTAAATCAACCGCTTCTCCACTCCAGCCAAAGGAGCCAAAAGCACCAGCGAGTTTATTGTTAGTAGCGGTGGATAGCACAATTCCTAATGCTGTTTGTACAGGTGTAGGTGCATGACCGCCGAGGGTAGGAGAACCGATGATGAAACCACCAGCTTTTTCCACAGCCGCCCGGATTTCTTCTGGTTCAGTAAATTCGCAGTTAATCGATTCTACGGCGACGCCAGCTTTTGTAATTCCACGAGCGATCGCTTGGGCTAATGTGGCTGTATTCCCATAAGCAGATGCATAAATTAACGCTACTGTCAAGTCAGCAGATGTTTGCTGTTGACTCCATTCCCGATAAGCTTTGGTTAGGTCGATTAAGCCATAGCGCACCAAAGGCCCGTGTCCAGTGGCATACATTCTCACAGGAAAATCGACCAGTTTATCCAGCGCTGTTTCAACTTGACGAGCGTGGGGAGCCATGAGGCAATCAAAATAATAGCGACGATCTTCGTTATATACTTCCCAGCCTTCATCAAATACCTGATCTCCGCAAACATGCGCCCCAAATAACTTATCTGAGTAGAGAATTTCTGTTTGCGGATCGTAGGTGCAAAGTTGATCTGCATAGCGGGGATTGGGGGTGGGAATAAATTGTAAATTATGCCCATTCCCCAAATCTAGGGTTTCTTCGCCCCGCATCACAAGAATTTGCAAATCTGGATTTTCCAGCGCCCCACGTAAATTTATCGCCCCTGGATTAGAACAAACAAAAGTGATTTGGGGGGCAATTTTCAACAAAGCTTTTAAAGTTGCAGCGCGGTTAGGATTTACGTGTCCCAAAATTACATAATCTAACTCTTCGAGATGGAAACGCTGCTGCAACGCTTTTAAATAAATTTCCCTAAACGTTTCCCCTGGAGGATCGATGAGGGCAGTTTTATCGCTTTCAATTAAATAAGAATTAGCAGTTGTACCCTTAGCAAGAGCGTATTCAATTTCAAATCTGAGCCTTGACCAACTGCGCGATCGCAGCACTCTTGTATCTGTAGCTATTGGATAAACTTGAACATCACGGGGTTTATTTTTTGACATGGCTGAAAGAATTTTAGATTTTGGATTGTTAATTCAACATCGAAATACTGGATAAAAGTAAGTACAATAATTTCCACTCAGGCAATATTGAGTATTTCTGGATTTTGGATTATTAATCTAAAATCCAAAATCCAAAATCCAAAATTAGTAGTGGTTTCCGACTTTACGGTGATGCACAGCAGTCAAAGCATCTGGCTTAGAAACCCGTCCGGCGTAGACGGTGCTGTATACTGCCCAATGGTCGCCGCAGTCCATTCTACTGATGACTTCGCACTCTATGTAGGCGAGGGCGTCGTTAAGGATAGGGGCACCATTTTCGGCTGGCTGGGTTCTCACACCTTCAAAGCGATCTGCGCCAGGGGCGAACCGTTTCAAAAAGTGCTTCATTAGTGGTTGGAAATTGCCTTCTTCTAAGATGTTGAGAACAAAGCGATCGCCTACTTGCATGAGTGATTCAATTGCTCGGTCTTTAGCTACTGCAATGGAAAATCCCAAGGGTTTAAAGCTAGCTTGAGCAACCCAAGAAGCTAGCATGGCACTGGAAACATCGCCTTTTTTGGCAGTAATAATATATAGTCCACCGCTGAGTCTACCTAGTGCTTTATCTAAGTCAGCACTAAGGGATTTCATGGCTTTGATGCTGCGATCGCGTGTTACCCATTGAGCTAAGTCTGTACCCGCTTCCTCACACAGCTTGTAAGTATTTTCCGTAGGCGTTTGTTTAATCCGAATCGCTGGAAAAACTGTTGTCAAACCCAAATTGCGGAATTTACTCAGCAAAGGATCTATCGGCTCATCATCGCCACCGCCGGTTTCAAATACGCCGATGGCTTGCTTTTCTTTGGCAGATCCTAAAACTGTGCTGAGTGCAGCTTGGATATTCGCAGCGCCAGAAGCCGGAGGTAGACCAACAACTAGTCCAGCACAACGGCTAACTAGTTCCCGCAGTTCTTGCAAATCGACTTCAGATCCCAAATCGACAATTTCCACGGCGACACCAGTTTTACCGATCCCGTTGGCAATTGCTTGCGCGAGGCGATCGCTATATCCGTATTCGGAAACGTAAAATATTCCAACTGCCGTTTCTGGCTTGGCTTGGGTTTGGCTCCAAGTGCGGTAACGTCCAACTAGTTCCTCAACGTTGTGAGATAGTAATGGGCCGTGTCCTGTGGCAATCATACCGATGGTTTTCAGTTCCCCCATGCGCTTGAGGGCAGACAAAACTGACCGTGCATTCGGTCCCATCAAGCAATCGTAGTAGTAATGAAAGTCTTCTTCGATAGCTGCCAAGTCTTCATCAAAGGTGCTATCTGAGCAATAGTGTAACCCAAAGGCATCGCAAGTATAGAGAATTTTGGTTTTGTGGTCGAAGCTGAAAATGGTATCTGGCCAATGTAAATTTGGAGCAATCACGAATTCAAATTCATGACCATTGCCCAAATCCAAGCGATCGCCATTTTTCACAATCCGCCGTTTGAATGGCTGATGTACCAAATCCTCTAGAAACTGAATCGCCACCTTAGAACCGACAACAGTGATTTCTGGAGCCATTTGCAGCAAATCTTTAACTAAACCGCTGTGGTCTGGCTCGGTGTGGCTGATAATCAAATAATCAATCTCTGTTGGCTTGATTAGTCCAGTCAGCGTATCAAAGTATAGTTGACGAAACTTTTCGTGGGAGGTATCAACTAAGGCAGTCTGCTCCCCACGGATGAGAAACGAGTTATAAGTAGTACCGTTTTGCAGACCAAACTCAATATCGAAGCGATCGCGATCCCAATCCAAAGAGCGAATAGCCGTCGTCTCTTGAGCGATTTCTACAGTCTGTATGGTGAGCTGTTTTTCAGTTTTTTCGGTGAGCGCTACCATAACTCCCCTCCTTGACAAATTGAGTATTTATTCCTCTAGGTTTATTGTTACATGGCTTGAATGTTAATTTTTATTAAAAAACCTATGACTGACTTAAAAAAGTTAAAAGAGTGAAACCGCATAAGCACCTAGAACACATAGAGAATGTTTGGCTAGCTTTGGAAATTGGGAACTCTCGGCTACATTGGGCGTTGTTTATTGGCGAGACGCTTTATTCAGCTTGGGATACCGACCATCTACCTGAGTCTGTTATACAACAGTTGGCTGAATGTCAAACTCTGGATGATTTACTAAAGAACATTTTTCCACCCCATCACAGAGCAAGGGGAGAAAATCTTATCTTATCGCCCTCATCTCCCCCTTTGCTCTTCATAGCCTCCGTAGTTCCCAGCCAAACTGCTATTTGGCAAACTTATCCCAACGTTCGCGTTATTACCTTAGACCAAATACCACTAAAAGGTATTTATCCCACACTAGGAATTGACCGCGCTTTAGCTTTGTGTGGTGCGGGAAAAACGTGGGGTTTTCCAATGTTGGTGATTGATGCTGGAACAGCGCTGACTTTTACAGCTGCGGATGCAAACCAAGGTCTGATTGGAGGTGCAATTCTGCCGGGATTAGGCTTGCAATTTGCGGCTCTTGGTCAAAAAACAGGACAATTACCATTAGTAGAAATGCAAAAAATTGCGTCTTTACCACCACGTTTTGCACTTAATACTACAGAAGCAATTCAAAGTGGAGTAATTTACACTATCTTAGCTGGAATTAAATATTTCATTGAGACGTGGTGGCACTTATTTCCTGATGGAAAGATTGCGATTAAAGGTGGCGATCGCATTTTATTACTAAACTATCTACAAGCCTTATATCCTGAAATTACAGTACGTTTGATTGGGGAACAAAATTTAATTTTTTGGGGAATGCGGCAAATAGTAATAGGTGATGAGTAAATGGGAAATATTGGGGCGATCGCAAGGGGCATGTGCACGAAACCAGGGAAAGCCTACGGCAAGTAATGACAGCTTGGATGGTGATGTAATTCTTGCTGATCAAGCAATTCTTCAATTGAAGAGTTTTGATTAGGTTATATAGCGTTTCCTAATCATATAAGGTATATCATATTCCCCTCATCGCTTGCGGGGAGGGGGTTGGGGGTGGGGTTCTTGTATCTCACTCAAGCGAGAACCGCTATAGTTGTGACAACAAACTTGAAACACATTTCACGCTTTGAGAGTGAAGGAATATGTATAGTGGATTGGCAGCAAACTCTTAATGAGCTAGTTTAATTCGTTTAACTTATAGCTTTTTAAGATACCTTCAATAAACTCCCGAATCTCGATCGCCACAACCCCAGAACAAGATTCTGGTAAGTCATTTCCGGCATGGGAAATCATTTTCAACTCGACTTTCGGCATCAGTTGAGCATAAACTCGGCTCTTGGCTAAAGCATCTGGTGTATCTTGGCCACCTTGTAAAATATAAACTGGGACATCTATCATGTAAAGCCGCTTTTGCACTAATTCCGCTTCAATTTCTGCTTGTCGCCGTTTGAAAAGTAACTGGCAACCTATGGGATACGGCAATAGCGCCTGACGCAGTTGCAAATCCTGTGCAATCTTTTCATGCCAACCCAGAATTTTAGTGAAGGGAGTTAGCGATCGCAACAGTTTAACTATTAGTGGTGGATAGTTCAGTAATCGCCGCATCTTTCGACAATGCTGTTCTTGTCCTGCTATCTCTACGCCCTCTGGTGCTAACAGTACCACACCATCAACTTTCTCCGGATACTTTAAAGCATAGCTAGCAGCAATCCAACCCCCAAGAGAATGCCCTACTAAATATACTTTTTCTAGCTTGACAGCTTGCAAAAACTCAGCTAGACACTCCACTTGTAAATCTATCGAATGGTGGATATTGGGATTTTCTGACTCACCAAACCCTAACAAATCAGGTGCAAAGCAATGGAAATCTTGTGCAAGGGACTCCATTACAGATAACCATTGACTGCTCTCATTCCAAGCACCATGTAAAAAAATTATAGGAGTTTTTTCACCGACTTCACGCCAGAATATCAACCCTTGAGAGAGCTTTCTCCGGGAGTTACGGAATAGTGTATCCATTTTCATTTAGTAGTTAACTTTTAGCACCATAATAAATAGTCATTAGTCATTAGTCATTAGCATCTGACAAAAAACAAATGACTAATGACCAAACATTATTATGCCAATGTTGTCAAGCCATTTAAGTAATCTTGCAACTGCCGGGTATGGTCGTGAGACATCTGTCCTGAAGGTAGGGAATTCGGAAAGAAAGCTTGGATTTCCATGACTTCCAAAGTGTCCTTAATCTCCATTGTCCCATGCACCTCGGCTTCAACCACAATACAAATTGAATGGATTCTGGGATCGCGGTCTGGCGCGGAGTAAACTCCTACCAAACGGTTAATTTTCACCAATTCTAGCCCGGTTTCCTCGATCAATTCCCGGCGGACTGTGTTGGGAATATCTTCTCCCCAATCCACCATGCCTCCAGGCAATGCCCAAAGACCATCGTCACGTCGCCGGATCAGTACTATCCGACCATCGGGTAAAATTGGGATGATACTAGTGCCAGTAATGGGATGACGAAATATAATACCCAATACTGTTTGTCCAATACGCCATAAACTACGTGTGGACTGGACAGCTGCCGGAAAAAAAGCAATAACGTTCAATCTTCAAAATTTCTGTATTGTATTCTATAGTTCTCTACCACTTACATAAACTCAACTAATAAACTTTTTATTGAGTTTTGATTTATACAAAAATGTTTGTGGTTTGAGATTTTATTCTGACGATTTACGTAGAACATTATTAATTCTAACATCAACTTTCAATAGAAGCACTGTATTCATATATACATAATATTTTTAAATCAGAAAACTTTTTAGTTTCTAGCTAGTATTAGTTGGCTGAAGCCAGCTATCACTAATAGTTTTTCAGCACACATTCAAAAAATTAATATGAATGTAAGAAGTCGGAATTCAGAATTCAGAATCTAGAAGAGGCAATTTAAGTAGAGTTTGAGACTACCACCTCATTAAAGCCCATCAAATATTTGATTTAGTGGGAGTCTTAAACTCATCTATTCATCGGCCAATTATACAGAATTCAGGAGGAATTTTAACGACTAACTCCTGAATTATTTATTGATAATATTAGTTTGTTGCAAGAACAATAACTAGTTAGCTAATTTACATCTCTTTGACGGATTTGAATCTAAGAAAAGTTATTTTTCGTCTAGCTCGCGGGGATAATTCTGAATTATAATTGACAGAGCAAGGTTGAATGCGGTAGACTAGTACACTGTTTAAAGCGTATTGATTGCTGCACTAGGCTACAAGTATATCAATAATATTGGTAGCTGATATTGCCTACGTGATGCCTAGTTGCTACTTTTTTGTTGTTTATTAATGAGGTGAACATGGCCAAGCGCCGTAACCCGAAAAAAGAAAAGGCGCTACGGAACCAGGCGTATGCCAGAAAGTTTCGTAAACGGACTACGACAGGAAGAATGCAGAGAAGATTCCAACAAAGACCACCGAAGAGTGAGGAAGAAGAAGGCGCAGCAGCAGCTGACACTGAATAAGCTGTCTGCTTAAATCCTTGTTATTTAGTTTATTTAGTTTTTAGGGCGCACATTTTTTGTACGCCCTTATTTATTACTCGATAGCGATTTGAGCGCGGGCGGCTATGAGTGCTTTGCTGACCTGTACAAAGCCAGTGCCACCATAACTGTTGCGGGCTGCCACAACTTGACGGGGGGATATCGCCTCATAAATATCTGCTGCAAATACCGGATGTAGTTGTTGCCACTCTTCCAATTTCAAATCTTTGAGGAGTTTACCTGCGGCAATACTAGTTTTTACCACTTTACCCACAAGGTTGTAAGCTTCCCGGAAGGGGACGCCCCGTGCTGCCAAATAATCTGCTACGTCAGTAGCATTAGAAAAATCTTCAGCCACAGCTTCTGCTAATCGCTGGGTACGAAATTCCAAACCTTCTCTCAGCAAAATCGTCATTGCTTCTAGAGAGGCTTTGACTGTGTTGACGCTATCAAATAGACCTTCTTTATCTTCTTGCAGGTCTTTGTTATATGCCAGGGGTAGCCCCTTCATAATCACCAACATCGCTTGGAGATGACCGAATACACGTCCTGTTTTCCCCCGCACCAATTCTGGCACATCGGGATTTTTCTTTTGGGGCATGATACTTGAACCCGTGGCACAGCTATCTTTGAGGCTGACAAAACGGAATTCTTCAGATGACCAAAGAATAACTTCTTCTGCAAGGCGACTGAGGTGAACCATGATCAAGCTAGCAGCACACAAAAATTCGATCGCAAAATCGCGATCGCTCACTCCATCCAGGCTGTTAGCATAAATATCGTCAAAATCCAATAGTTTGGCTGTGTAGTGGCGGTCAATCGGGAAAGTCGTTCCCGCTAAAGCACCGCATCCCAAAGGTGAGATATTGACGCGGCGAGAAACATCTCCTAAGCGTTCCCAATCGCGTTGCACCATTTGAAAGTATGCCAAGAGGTGGTGAGCTAAACTCAGGGGTTGGGCGCGTTGTAGGTGAGTATAGCCAGGAATTAGGGTTTCAACGTGTTTTTCGGCTATATCCAGTAAAACGCCTTGAAATTCTCGCAATTCATTTTTGATTTGTTGGATTTGGTCGCGGAGGTAAAGTCTGGTATCTGTGCCAACTTGGTCATTACGCGATCGCGCTGTATGCAGCTTTTTACCCACATCGCCGACAATTTCTGTCAGTCGTCGTTCAACTGCAAAATGCACATCTTCAGCATCGATACCAGGTTGAAATTTACCCTGGCGGTACTCTTGGCGAATTTGTTCTAAACCTGCAACCAGTTGCTCTCCTTCTTCTGGGGAGATAATGCCCGTGTGAGCAAGCATTTTGGCATGAGCTTTAGAACCAGTGAGGTCATATTCTATTAATTCAATATCAAAACCTATACTGGCATTAAAACGAGCGATCGCTGGATGCAACGCTGATTCAAACCGCTGGCTCCAAGTTTCTTTTTTGGTCATAAATATCAAGAGAGTTGGGGAGAGTTAAGAGTTAAGAGTGAGGAGTTGTGAGTTTCTGACTCCTAACTTCTCACTCCTCACTTTCAACTCCTAACTTTTAAATTTAACCGTAGCTAGTTAGATTCCGAATGATATAGCCAATGACTAAACCAATCAACAATGCCCACACTTGACCTGTTTGTATAAAGTGGTTCCAAGATTTTTGAATCTGACCCATCAGGTCTGGGTCGGTAATTGTTTGTGCTAGGGCTGTCCAATTTACGGGCAGATGCCAAAGTAACTGAGATGTCAAATCGCTGTAGTGGCTCATATTTGGTGATTAAGAAGTTGAGGGTGGCAAATTTCAGTGTCAGTTGTTTTTTTACATTAGTTACTGATATTTACTGAAATATTGGATATAACTTCAATGTCTTAACTCAAGATGCAGCCGATGCCAACCGCAATTTCTCGGCAGTCCGCAAAATTTGCCCCGCCAACACTGCTGCACCAAAACCATTATCAATATTTACTACGCCTACTCCCGCTGCACAAGAGTTAAGCATTGTCAATAAAGGTGCTAAACCACCAAAACTTGCACCATAACCGATGCTGGTGGGTACGGCAATCACAGGACAACTTGCTAAACCAGCAACAACGCTGGGTAAAGCGCCTTCCATCCCCGCCACGACAATCAACACCGATGCTGACTCAATCAGGTGGCGGTTACTTAATAAGCGGTGAATCCCAGCAACACCAACATCCCAGAGGCGCTGTACCCGGAAACCAGAAAGTTCAGCGGTGACAGCGGCTTCTTCAGCAACGGGTAAATCAGCAGTACCAGCAGAAAGAATGCCGATTTCACCCCCAAATTGTGGTTCGAGATTATGGGGAGCGATCGCACAAATTCGCGCCGATTCGTAATATCGCAAACCGCTAACTTTTGATTGCAGTACGGTATAAACTGCTGGTTCAATGCGGGTTGCCATCACCACCGGGTTGCGGAGGCGCATCACCTCCATAATTTGAGCAATTTGTTCGGGAGTCTTACCAGGCCCCCAAATCACCTCTGGGAAACCAGTTCTTAGCTGGCGATGATGGTCAATTTTGGCAAACTCACCCACAGATTCATAAGTTAAGTTTTTGAGTGAGTCTAATGCCGTATCTGGCGTAACTTTACCATTGGCAACCGCTTCGAGGAGCGATCGCAAAGTTTTTTCATCGGTCATTTGTCATTTTTCCTGATATTGTTATGTGATGACTGATGACTAATCGGTTACTTTCAGTTCATAAAGATTCCAAAATGGGCCGCCAAGAGCAGTATATTGAATTCCTTGGAAGCGATCGCGCACTGCTTGCAGATTCAATCTTTCTACTAAATGAATAAACGGCAATTGTTCTGAGGCGATGCGCTGATATTCGTAATAAATCTCCTTGCGCTTGTTTTCATCCAATACCTGTGCGCCTTTAATGTAAAGGCTGTCAATCTCCTTTTCCCAGTCGGAAACTTCCCAGCCAGTCATGGGTGGATCTCCCGGTTGTGGCCCCAAATTAAATGCGTGGGATGCACCGGCAATCCTCCAGATATTGCTAGCGCCGTGGGGTTCAATACCGCCTCCAGCAAATCCTCCCAGGTAACAATCCCAATTCTGCGTAACTTTGAGTTTTTCTAGATAAGAATTAAAGCTGAGAATTTGCAAATCTACTTGAATCCCAATATTAGCGAGATCCCGTCTGATTTGAGATGCCATATCTCCTCTAACTTTTCTTTCCGAATTCGTTAAGACTGTAAATCTGACTCTGTTACCATTAGCATCTAAAAGCTGATTTTGGGCGTTATATTTGAACCCAGCTTGTAACAGTAATTTCTTAGATTTATCTGGCTCGTAATTATATACCTTTAACCCTTTTTCTGGAGGAAGAAAGTAGGGACTTTTGACATAAACAAATGAATTTTGTAGTTCACCGAGTCCACGATAAGCATTTGTTTTCATGGTTTCGCGGTCGAGTGCATAGGCTATAGCCTGCCTGAATTCTTTTTTATTAAACCAGCTAGATTTAATTGGATCTACAAAAGGTTTACCCTGAGAATTCTTTGCTTTACTCAGATTGAAAGCAATAAAAGTTGTACTTGTATCTGGTCCGCCATTATAAATTTTAAACTTCGCCCGTTTTTCTTCTCGCTTCAGCAAACTAAAACCTTCAGGAGGAACTTCTAAATCATCCAACTGTCCAGAGCGAAAACTAATCAACTGGTTTTCAGTAGATTCAATAATTTGCCAAACAATACGCTCAATGTAAGGCTGAGGATTACCCTGAGCATCTTTGCGCCAGTAGTATGGATTACGCCGAAATATAACTCGCTGACTGGAAACGTAACTTTCCATTACATAGGGACCGTTGCCAACAATTTGTTTAGGATCGGTGCCTGTTCCCCACATTGAGAGAAACTTAGAATTTCCATCAGATCCAATTGTGCGAACTGCTTTCTGTAGAGCATGGGCTGGCATAATTGGGATGCCGCCTACATATCTTAAAAAAGGAGCAAACGGTTCTAATATGGTGAATTCAACTCGACGCTCATCGATTTTTTTCACCTTTGGCAAGGTGCCCTTGTCACCAATTCTTAAAGCATCTTTGGTAGAGGTGGGAATTTTAGGATTGAGGTAGATTTCGTTATAAGTAAAAACAACATCATCAGCAGTCATCGGCTGACCATCTGACCACTTAATTCCTGATCGAAGGGTGATTACAATCCGCTGACCATCCTCAGAAACTTCCCAAGTTTCTGCTAAAGCAGGCTCTAGTTTTGTGGTTAAGGGATTCTCATTAATCAATGAGTCATAGAGGAAACCAAAGACGCTATATGCTGACTCATTCAGAGCATAGTTAAAAGTTGAAGGCTCACTCAAAACTGCGGTGACGACTTGCGGCACTTGAGCAGCTGCACTTTTGAAGTTAGCTGGATTGCAGGCGGTAAGTGTAAGTGCTGTTGCTGAAGTCAGAATAATTGGCAACCATAAATGTTTAATTGCCAGAAATATTTTTCTAAAAAATTTCATAGCTTCAAATTTATTTCCATCCTAATTAGTCTTGAATATTTTTATCAGAGGCTAAAAGAAAAGTTACTCTGAAGCAACTAGTAAGACAACAGCATAAGCACATATACCTTCTTCACGCCCAACGGGGCCTAATTTTTCATTGGTGGTAGCTTTGATGCCAATTTGATTCGGTTGTAATTCTAAAACCGCTGCTAGTTTGTCGCGCATATTGTGAATATGGGGCTTTAATTTTGGACGTTCTGCTACTACCACCGAGTCAATATTTCCCACCTGCCAGCCTTGATCCCGAATCAGTTGATGTACTTGAGTTAATAGTACTAAACTATCTGCTCCCGCCCATTGGGGATCGCTAGGGGGAAAATAATAACCAATATCCCCCAAAGATAATGCCCCAAGCATGGCATCCATAATTGCATGGGTCAGCACATCAGCATCACTGTGCCCCAACAAACCTAGTTCATGGGGAATTTGAGTTCCACCTAAAATCAAAGCGCGATCGCTCACCAGTTGATGGATATCGTAGCCGTTACCAATACGAATTTTAGTCATTAGTCATTTAGTCATTAGTCATTGGTCATTAGTCAGGAGTTAGAAATTATTCTCCCCCTGCTTCCCCTGCCCCCCCTGCTCCCATTTCTCTAGAAGATCGGGGCGGCGATCGCGGGTTTTTTGAATTTGTTGTTCGTAACGCCAGCGCGCGATCGCTGCGTGATTTCCACTGAGCAAAACATCAGGCACTTTTAAACCGCGAAAATTGGCAGGACGAGTATATTGGGGATAGTCCAACAACCCTTCCTCAAAACTTTCTGCGGTGAGGGACTCCGTTTTGGCCACGGTTCCTGGTATTAGCCGCACTACACCATTAATCAAAGCCATTGCTGGAATTTCCCCGCCGGTCAGAATAAAATCGCCTAAAGATACTTCACGAGTTACCAAATGTAGCACCCTCTCATCCACTCCTTCGTAATGCCCGCAAATAACTACTAACTGGTCATAATTTGTCACCAATTCTTTCAAAAGAGGTTGATTGATTGTTTGACCTTGTGGACTCATCAAAATTACTTCTCTTCGGGGTAGAATTGGCAGCGACTCCACAGCCGTAAAAATAGGTTCTGGCTTCATTAGCATCCCAACGCCGCCACCGTAGGGTTCATCATCTACCTTTCGGTGCTTGTCAGTGGTAAAGTCCCGTGGATTAATCAGATGCACTTCGGCAATCTGTTTGGCTAAAGCTTTACCTAGCAGCCCAGAATTGAGAACAGAGTTAAAACAGTCAGGAAAAAGCGTAACTATATCAAAGCGCACAGTTATTCGTATTCGAGGACACTAATCTTAAATTTGAATGTCTAGCAAACATCAGCAAGCCAAGGTCGGGTCAAACTCCAGTTAAACTTTATCAATAGTATCTAAAACTACCAGACCTCTTGGATTTTAGATGGGATCAAAAGTTTTTCTAATTACTTAATTTATGTTTAAATGTTGTCACAACTACATTTAAATTATTAATCATATCAAGTTAACAACTTCCAGGATGCATCGAGCCAGCCTCAGAAAAAAGCGTAGTCTTAACTGCTCGTCCCCAACTCTAGAGTGGGAATCTAGCCCCCCAAAGACTATTTTGCCCTGCTGCAAGTGGACAGGTGAAAAACAAGGCGCTGGCTTTGAGAAATGGGAACGAACACGTTTAGACTGAGGCAACGCGAGCGTTAAGCGAGAATTTGGAGAGTAGCTGAATCCAGTTCCAAACTTCCAAAAAGTGTCCTCTCAAAGAAGTAAAGCGCAAAAATCATCAGGCAACTGAACCTTGTTAAATTCACCTGAGAGTTGTTGACAGGAAAAACACAATGCCGCAATTACAAGCTAAATCGCTAGAAATGAGGACACCCCAAGCAACTAAAACCGCCGTTCTGGTTATCGGAGGCGCAGAAGATAAAGTTCATGGGCGCGAAATCCTACGAACTTTTTTTGGACGTGCTGGTGCTAGTAAGGCTTATATTACAATTATCCCATCTGCTTCTCGCGAACCCGCTATCATCGGTGGTCGGTATATTCGCATTTTTGAAGAAATGGGTGCCCAGAAGGTAGAGATTTTAGACATCCGCGAACGGGAACAGTGTGAAGCCTCCCAGATCAAAGCATCCTTAGAAGCCTGTAGTGGGGTATTTTTGACAGGAGGAGACCAACTGCGTCTCTGTGGCGTATTGGCAGATACGCCAGCAATGGAAATTATTCGGCAGCGAGTGAGGGCGGGGCAACTTACGTTAGCAGGCACCAGTGCAGGAGCGGCAGTGATGGGGCATCATATGATTGCTGGCGGCGGTAGTGGAGAGTCGCCCAATCGTTCCCTAGTCGATATGGCAACGGGTTTGGGATTTATTCCGGAAGTAATCGTTGACCAACATTTTCACAACCGTAATCGGATGGGGCGACTGATTAGTGCGATCTCAGCTCATCCCGATCGCTTAGGTATTGGCATTGACGAAGATACTTGTGCAGTGTTTGAACGTGATGGTTGGCTACAAGTTATGGGTAAAGGCAGTGTCACCATTGTTGATCCCACTGAAGTCACCCATACCAACGAACCCCATGTCGGTGCTAATGAACCATTAACAGTGCATAATTTACGTCTCCATATCCTCAGCTACGGCGATCGCTTCCACTTGTACCAGCGCACTGTATTGCCTGCTGTACACCGAATCTCCAGCTGACGGGATAGAGTATCTGAGGTTACACTGAGTTGACCGCACATTTATTTCTTACCGTAGAAAAATGATAAGAATACCATGTAAAAAGAAAAAACTGTTTGCAATGAACAGTTTAGCGGTCAATTCCAGTAAGAAACTAGAATTTTGGTTCCGAATCTCCATCTACCTATTCCCATGAGAATCCTCAAGATCCAGACCTTACGCGGCCCAAACTATTGGAGCATTCGACGCCACAAACTGATCGTCATGCGCCTCGATTTAGAAACCCTTGCCGAGACGCCCTCGAATGAAATCCCTGGCTTTTATGAAGGATTAGTTGAGGCGCTGCCGAGTCTGGAGGGCCACTATTGTTCGCCTGGCTGTCGTGGTGGTTTTCTGATGCGAGTGAAAGAAGGCACCATGATGGGTCACATCGTGGAACACGTAGCTCTAGAACTCCAGGAATTAGCTGGTATGCATGTCGGCTTTGGTCGCACCCGCGAAACTGCCACACCCGGAATTTACCAAGTAGTAATCGAGTACCTGAATGAGGAAGCGGGACGCTACGCTGGACGAGCCGCAGTGCGGCTGTGCCAGAGTATCGTTGATCGAGGCCGTTATCCCAAGGCAGAACTAGAGCAAGATATCCAAGACCTAAAAGAGTTTACCCGTGATGCTTCCTTAGGGCCTTCCACTGAAGCGATCGTCAAAGAAGCAGAAAAAAGAGGTATTCCCTGGATGTCTCTGGAAGCCCGCTTTTTGATTCAGCTAGGCTACGGCGTGAACCAGAAGCGGATGCAAGCCACAATGACTGACAACACCAGCATTTTGGGTGTAGAACTAGCTTGCGACAAAGAAGCCACTAAACGCATCCTTGCTGCTGCTGGTGCGCCAGTACCCAGAGGTACAGTGATCAACTTCTTAGACGATTTGGAACAAGCCATTGAATATGTTGGCGGTTATCCCATCGTCATCAAGCCTCTGGATGGCAATCATGGACGTGGGATCACTATTGATATCAGAACTTGGGAAGAAGCTGAAGCCGGTTACGAAGCTGCCAGACAGGTTTCCCGGTCAATTATCGTCGAAAGATATTACGTTGGGCGTGACCACAGGGTACTGGTGGTAAATGGCAAAGTAGTAGCAGTTGCCGAACGCGTCCCTGCTCATGTGATTGGCAATGGCAGATCCACTATCGCCGAACTGATTGAGGAAACAAACCTTGACCCAAATCGCGGTGAAGGACATGATAACGTCCTGACCAAGATTGAACTAGACCGCACCAGCTACCAGCTGCTAGAAAGGCAAGGCTATACCCTCAATAGCGTGCCACCCAAAGGCACTATTTGTTATCTCAGAGCAACGGCAAACTTGAGTACAGGTGGTAGTGCTGTAGACCGTACCGATGAAATTCACCCAGAAAATCTTTGGTTGGCACAACGGGTAGTCAAAATTATCGGTTTGGATATAGCCGGACTCGATATTGTCACCTCGGATATTAGCCGTCCTCTGCGGGAAGTCGATGGCGTAATTGTCGAAGTTAACGCCGCTCCCGGTTTCCGGATGCACGTTGCTCCAAGCGTGGGCATCCCCCGCAACGTCGCTGGCGCAGTGATGGATATGCTGTTCCCCAACGAGCAATCTAGCCAAATTCCGATCCTCAGTGTCACGGGCACTAATGGTAAAACCACTACTACCCGACTACTAGCACATATTTATAAACAGACTGGTAAGGTAGTAGGATATACTACTACTGACGGGACGTATATCGGTGATTACTTAGTAGAAGCTGGCGATAACACAGGTCCCCAAAGTGCCCACGTCATTCTCCAAGATCCCACAGTGGAAGTAGCGGTACTGGAAACGGCTCGCGGTGGCATTCTCCGCTCTGGATTGGGCTTTGAAGCCGCAAATGTGGGCGTGGTTTTGAATGTAGCTTCTGACCACTTAGGAATTGGCGATATAGATACCATTGAGCAGTTAGCTAACCTCAAAAGTGTAGTAGCAGAAGCCGTATTCCCGGATGGCTATGCGGTACTCAATGCTGACGATCGCCGCGTCGCCGCCATGTCAGAAAAAACTAAGGCTAATATTGCTTACTTCACCATGAACCCCGACTCGGAATTGGTGCGAAAGCACATCCAAAAGGGCGGAGTAGCGGCAGTATATGAAAATGGCTATTTGTCAATTGTTAAAGGTGATTGGACACATCGGATAGAAAGAGCAGAAAATATACCTTTAACAATGGGCGGACGTGCGCCGTTTATGATTGCCAACGCTTTAGCTGCAAGTTTGGCAGCGTTTGTGCAAAACGTCACGATTGAGCAGATTCGTGCTGGTTTGAAGACCTTCCGGGCTTCAGTTAGTCAAACGCCGGGACGAATGAATCTATTTAATTTAGGAAACTACCACGCTTTGGTGGACTATGCCCACAACGCAGCCAGTTACGAAGCTGTAGGTTCCTTTGTGCGAAACTGGACTACAGGACAACGGATTGGCGTAATTGGTGGGCCAGGCGATCGCCGTGATGAAGACTTTGTTACTTTGGGCAAATTAGCAGCACAAATTTTTGATTACATCATTGTCAAAGAAGACGATGACACACGGGGACGCCTACGAGGTTCAGCCGCCCAGTTGATTATTCAAGGCATCACCCAAGTTAAGCCTGATAGCCGCTATGAATCAATTTTGGATGAAACCCAAGCGATAAATAAAGGCTTAGACATGGCTCCTGATAACAGTCTGGTAGTAATTTTGCCAGAAAGCGTTACTCGGGCTATTAAGTTAATTAAGCTGCGTGGTTTAGCGAAAGAAGAGACACACCAACAAAATCCCGGCACAACTGTCATCGATTCCCAAAACGGGATCACACCTTCTTCTGTTGTTAATACCTTGCTGTAGTCAGGAGTTAGGCGTCAGGAAGCAGGAATCAGGAATCAGGAGCCAGAAGGACTTCTATGTGATGAGCATATAACTCATTGCTACAAGCGTCTCCCTTTATGGGAAAAACTATATTCAGAAATTTCTCAATATTGAAAATGCATCTTCTCGTGAGTGCATTTCTCCTGACTCCTGTATTCTCACTACTTTAATTATTGTTTTTCTTGCTCCGGATTGGTTTCGTCACTGGGAGTTTTCATCTCCTCCTTAAAACCTCGTAGGGTTTTGCCCAGTGCAGTTCCCAGTTCGGGAATTTTTTTGGGCCCAAAAATTAGAACAGCGACTATGGTAATTACAGCTATTTCTGGCCATCCCAGTCCAAACATATAAATTTCCTCTAAGGCATCTGTAATTAAATATAAACATTGATGGCTCAAATCCGATGAATTCACCACAGATCAGGGCTCGACCCGCTTGCAGAAACAGGGTATAAATAAAATCAATATAAATAAGTCTATCCTGAATTACCATTGCACAATAACCCGGCAGAGTTAGGGGCTAGGACGATGGTGCAGCGACGCAATATTAGTTATGTAACTCAGACTCTTGAAGCTACTAAAGCTTGGGATACTTTTATGTCTCTTGTGGCCACTACTCTGGTTTATGATTGTTCGCTGTTAGACAGATATACCCCACCGTATTCTCTCGTAGTTTTTTTCAAAAATCAAATATGATTCCTATAGTTATTATTGGATCTGAATGTAGATGGATGACGGAAAATGCTCAGGAATTGCGTCAAAAAGTTTGTATTTTTCAGGTGTCAATCCGTTTATTTCGGCTTGAGGATTGTACTCTGGGAATACTTCCCGCAATACATTTTTGCATTCATAATGTAGGTGACTTAAGCAAGCAATAATTTTTACTCTTTCATTAAAGAGAAGAAACGCATGTAAGAGTGATGTCTCTGCCCAATGATGAAATGTTCGACATACATCACGCTGATAATCATAGGGCAAGAAAATGTCGTGAGAATGCACAACTACTCCTTGATGTAAACGAGGGAGTACTTCTAACAGGAGATAGTTTACATCACCCCCTGGTTGACAGTATGAGATGAGTCAATGAACAATAGGTCATTCTGTCCTAACTCTGTGAATATTTCAATTGGTACAGTTTGGACTTGTTTGGGTATAAGTTCAATCTGGGACAAACTTCTGAGTCTTTCCGAAGGATATGGCTCAATCGAAACAATCTTAGTATGTTGTTGTGTCTCCCTAGCATTTATCTCAGATGCTTTCAGCATACAGTAAGTGGAAA
Source organism: Nostoc sp. ChiQUE02 (assembly GCF_034531305.2). Classification (NCBI taxonomy): domain Bacteria; kingdom Bacillati; phylum Cyanobacteriota; class Cyanophyceae; order Nostocales; family Nostocaceae; genus Nostoc; species Nostoc sp. ChiQUE02. The sequence goes on along the minus strand of NZ_JAVRBN020000001.1, from coordinate 236,341 downwards.
CTCCACTTCCCACTTCCACTATTCGTTTGGGTTTATAATGTCTGACAAAAGCGTGTAAGGCTTGAGCTTCAATATACCCATATCCTGGTCCAAAATGGTTTGATACGCCTTCTAGGTAAACTTTGTTGCCAACATACTCGCTCTGGTATGGCATACAGATAGCCTTTAAAGTGGCGGTTTGCTGATCTAAATTTACAGATACACCAGGTAATTCTGACTTTTTAGCCCATACATCACGAGTTTGTTCTAGTTCCAGGATGTTAGGGATTGGCGAATAATAGTGGACTGGAAGAATATGAATTCCAAATCTAATACCCAGCTTATGAATACCAAAAAGAGTTTTTTGGATAAGATTTCTATTTCTCTTCATATTAAAATCTCTCCTGAGAGTTATATTTCCTGAGCTGATGTATGTTGAGTTAACGTAAGGAAACCCAAGATTTCTCAAAACAAGGGGTTTACCAAATCTTTCAATGTTAAGAAATAATTTGCCAACAGCATCGGTTTCTCAACCCAACCTTGTATCTTACAGGACTTATGCAACTGGCACAACTGATGGCGCGGCTACACCACGCCGAGAGCCTAACAACTAAAATATAGCCATACGTCAGGACGTTTTAGTTGCTGAACTAACAATACAGTTCAGTTAAGACCTGATCCTTCCTAACCCCCTTAAAAAGGAGGGAACTAAGCCCCCTTTTTAAGGGGGTTGGCGGATCTTCTGCGGCTAAATAGCGTTAACTGAACCGTATTGGCTGAACTAAATAATTTGACAACAATCCATGCTTAATTTTGTAAATTGTTTGACCACTTTTATAAGCTAAATTTTTGAGTCGAAGCCAAACTAAAATAGCGCAATTAATATGATTTCTTTAAATACGACCCTTCCAACATTGGCATGATTCAATACCAGTCAATTGTTTTAATTCTCTATGAACAGGACTCAACCTGCAATCGTTCCTTACATACTTTTTGTACAACGTCCGTAGAATCCAGAATTCTTAGCTAGCTGCTGAGGGGCTTTTTATTAGAGCCATCGCTCCAGCAGACAACTGATCGCGATCAGCGCAACTAACTTCCCATTGGATTGTTAATTGGCAAACCTAACCAATCACTTAATTCATGAGCTAACCATTCCAGCTCTGCTTCGGATTTAATACCGCCATCGTTAGCACCAACCTGATATTTTTGTACTCCCGACAAAATATATAATTGTGCTGGAACGGCAACTCTAGTGCCTTCAGAGTCTTTAGTAAAGTGTTTTGGAATATAAACCAGCTTAGTGATACTTTGTCTTGGTGATGGACGCGGACGAGAAAATTTCCAAGCAAACAACTCTCTGGTTAGGGTAATCTGTTCTGGATTCAGGCGTAAGCAGATGCGTCCAAACAAATTAAAGATAAATTTATACAGCATGAAAAAGCCAGCACCCCAAAAAGGAAGTGAAAACAAGGCAAAGGGGATGTTGACAGGAAAAGGTGCAGAAAGTGCGCCAATTGTCCAAAATAGGATAAATGAATTCCAGGCGATCGCAAATAAGCCTGTGAATATTATTGATGGATGAAAACCATCTGATGGCACGATAATTTCTAGAGAATCCCAATTTTTGATTAGTTGAATCTTACTCCCATCTGGTTTACCAACAACCAAAGCAGGCAAATTTGTCGGTTGTGGTTTGTCTAAAGCTGCGATCGCACCAGCAGCAGAACTAAAACGCCGTTCTAAACTGGGTTCAATCATCCACTTTAGCCAATTGGTAAAGCTAGGACTCAGATTAGCCGCTTGTTCAAACTGAATGCGAAAATCCTTTTGGGGCAAATCGGCTGGATGAGTACCCGTTACCAAGTAAATCAATGTTGCGCCTAAACTATAAATGTCAGAGGCAGGAACGGTACGCCCACCAAATTGCTCCTGTGGCATATATCCATAAGTTCCCACCACAGTCCTAGTCCCAGTTTCTGCGCCAAGGACAGTCTGCACTGAACCAAAATCTACTAGGTAAATTTGACCAACACTATTACCAGAACGCTCCCCTAATAAAATATTGCTAGGCTTAATATCACGGTGGATCGCAGGCGGGTGTAGCTCATGTAAGTAAATGAGAATCTCTAAAACTGCCTTGGCTATCTGTTTGATTTCAACTTCTGTAAAAGTCCGTCCAGTTTGTAAATATTGCTCTAAAGTTTGGGCGTGGATATAAGTTTGTACTAGAGCAAATCCTTTGAGGGTTGGTAAATTTACCTCAAAATAGTTTAAATAGTGAGGAATTAAGGGATGTGACAAAGATTTTAAAGTTTCAGCTTCCCGCTCAAACAGCTTGAGTGAATCCCATTCAAAGTCACCACCAAAAGAGAGTAACTTGATGACAACTAATTCCTGAGTTTGCAAATCACGAGCTAACAACGTCCGCCGCCCTGCTTTTTTTCCTAATAGCTGCTGAACTTCGTAGCGTTCACCTAATATTTCGCCAATCATTATGGTTTCTGATAACGCTGCGGTTGAAAAGTTTTTATAGCTTATGGCTTTTCAATTTGGCAAATCGATATCTTTAGTATAATTGCGTAGTTCTATGCCCTCCCAACTTTGGCCTTATATTACCCCTGGTATTCCCGATGAATTGTTTGAACATTTGCCAGGAATTCCCCTGAGCCAGCGAGAAGTCCGACTGCTATTGATTGCCCAACTGCGGCTAAAATCAGATTCCGTGTTGTGGGATATTGGCGCAGGGACGGGTACAATTCCGGTAGAAGTGGGCCTATTATGTCCAGGCGGACAGATTATTGCTGTGGAACGGGATGAAGAAGTAGCTAATCTCATCAAGCGTAACTGCGATCGCTTTGATGTGAAAAATGTCGAAGTCATTGAAGGTAGTGCCCCAGAGTGTTTACATGACCTCAAGGTTACCCCTCACCGCGTTTGTATTGAGGGAGGACGCCCCATTCAGGAAATTCTGCAAGCAGCATGGCATTATTTGCCACCATCCGGTCGGGTTGTAGCCACAGCTGCTAATCTAGAAAGTCTGTATGCTATTTCCCAAAGCTTTTCCCTGTTAAGGGCTAGAAATATCGAAGTCGTCCAGTCTGCGGTTAACCGCTTAGAGACGCGCGGCTTTTCTCAAACCTTTACCGCCGTTGATCCCATTTTTATCCTCAGTGGTGAGAAACTAGACTAAACCCAAAATACTTCTATGCCTTGGTCTCGGATTATTAGTGGAATTGTTGCGATCGCTCTTGCTCTTTCTGCAACCCTTTTGGGGGGTTGGTACTTTACCATCATCTTTGCGGTTATCATCTTTTTGGGTCAACAGGAATATTTTAATTTGGTGCGAGCCAGAGGCATCGCTCCCGCTGCTAAAACCACTATGGCTGTCAGCCAAGTCTTGCTGGTGATTTGTACCCTTGATGGCAGTTTAGCTGATGCTGTGATGCCAATTGCTGGCACACTTATTTGTTTTTACCTGCTATTTCAGCCCAAATTTGCCACGATCGCTGATGTTTCCGCTTCTATAATGGGGCTATTTTACGTAGGTTATTTGCCGAGTTACTGGGTGCGGTTACGAGCAATTGATAGTGCTGTTTTTAGCAATCTCCCTTTCGGAGGTTACTGGCCCATAACCTGGACAGATTTCTGGGAAAAGGCAAATTCCGCTTCCTTACCACAAGGTTTTACAGCAACACTGCTGACTTTTTTGTGTATTTGGGCAGCTGATATCGGCGCTTACACTATTGGCAAATTCTTTGGTAAAACCCGTCTGTCTGAGATTAGCCCGAAAAAAACTGTAGAAGGCGCTGTCTTTGGCATCACTTCAAGTGTTGCTGTAGCCATAGCAGGAGCATATTATCTACACTTACCCAGATCCCCTTTCACTGGTTTAGCATTGGGTTTGCTGATTGGCATTGCTAGCCTTTTGGGGGATCTTACCGAGTCTATGCTCAAGCGGGATGCTGGAGTCAAAGATTCTGGACAATTAATCCCTGGCCACGGTGGTATTTTAGACCGTACTGATAGTTATATTTTCACAGCTCCTTTGGTTTATTATTTCGTGACACTACTGTTGCCGCTACTATAAATGAGCCGGGGGAGCAGGGGAAGCAGGCGGAGGGAGGAAAATGCCTCCCTTGTCCTCCTCATCTCCTAAGAGGCGCTATATCATTTAAAATAGGCTACTAATATTTTTTAATCAATCATTCATCATCAAGGGTTAACGTTAATCCGCCCACGACACACTAGCTTGCTTGGGATCAGCGTTAGTTCTTGGATATCGACATCTGAGCCAAGATCCAGATTGTACTCATGATTGTCTTCTGATATATCTTTTTGGTCGGGCTTGATTTGGATATGTGCCACTTGCAACTCATGCCCACTGAGTAAGTGTAAGCTCAGACAAATCTCTAGAGGTATTGTTTGACTATTGGTTACTCTCATACCTCGCAGTATAATTTGGTTGTTATCAAGGATAATTTCTTGCCAATTAATTGGTTGTGACTTTGGGCAATGTGTTGGTAAAACCTTAACCAGCAAATCGCTCAAAGCAGTCGATAATAAGTCAGATGAGAGAGAAGCATTCAGATCCTTCTCATCTACGATCAAATCACCAACTACTGGTACTGTTTCTAACAGCCGCAGCGGTTTTCCCCTGAGTACGGAGCCGACGTTTATCCGAATGTTTTCTGCAATTAATTGAATTTGTGTAATCAGGAGACCTTGATAAACTGCATGAGTAGCAAAAATAGATACCGACGGGATACGCCCAGAGAGAATTTGGCGATCGCTCGCTTTAATCTCCACTTCTAATTCAGATATTTGGCTCACTTGCGCTCTCAACCAGAGCTTTAGTGCTGTTGTGAGTACTTGCGTAATTATGCGGGTTTTATTTGCATTTGTTGTTTGGGAATTTTGCTCTGGCATCTAACCAATCTGTTTATGAGTATTTGTTCAACAACCGAACATAAATTAAATAAGTCTTAAATGTAACATTTATGCCTACTCACCACAAAATGCAAATATCATTTAATTGTTAACAGTAAATAAGCAATTTCCACATGGAGGAACGGTTACAAAAAATTCTCGCTCAATGGGGTATCGCCTCACGTCGTGAAGCCGAAGAGATGATTAGGCACTCACGGGTGCGGATCAATGGCGTATTGGCACATTTAGGTCAAAAAGTTGATCCCGAAAAAGATGCGATCGCTGTGGATGGTAAACCCGTATCCGAAAAGCAGCGTCCGGCTTTAATATATCTATTGCTGCACAAACCAGCGGGAGTGGTTTCGACTTGCTACGACCCTCAGCGCAGACCAACAGTCCTGGATCTACTACCAAAAGAATTACGAGAGGGTTCAGGTATTCACCCAGTTGGGCGTCTAGATGCAGACTCTACAGGAGCATTAATCCTGACAAATGACGGAGAACTGACATTTGGACTAACCCATCCACGCCACAGTATTGCCAAGACATATCGTGTTTTGGTCAAAGGACATCCTCCAGAAGCAGTACTCCAAATGTGGCGTCAGGGTGTGATGTTGGAGGGTAGAAAAACCAGGGCTGCTAAGGTACACCTAATAGAAAGTTGTGCTGAACAAAGCTTGTTAGAAATAGTGTTGCAGGAGGGAAGAAATCGCCAAATTCGCCGTATAGCTCAACAGTTAGGATACCCAGTAATCAAGCTGCATCGGACTGCTATCGGCCCAATTCAATTACAAACTTCAAAAGAACCCTTTTTGTCAGAGGGTAAATATCGTTCCCTCAAAGATCATGAGATTCGCTTTTTGCAAGAGCAGATAACGCAACCTATTAAAGATTTAGCGGAGTTAAGGAGTGTCAGCAGGCATGAAATGGCTAAGAAAGAAGAATAATCACCAGCCATCACTTTCATTAGAGCAACAACGAGCCGAAAAGTTGGCAGAATTGGGCGCTCAACTTTGGGCGTTGCGTCAAGAACAGGGTCTATCTCTAGAGCAAGTGGTTGTATTGACCAGAATTCCCCGACGATTATTGCAGGCGATCGAAGAAGGTAATTTAACCGATCTGCCAGAACCAGTCTATATTAAGGGTTTGATCAGGCAATTTGCCGATGCACTAGGCTTGAATGGAGTAGAATTTTCTGGCACTTTTCCGATCAGTTCTACACGAGCAAACCCTCAAGGTATGGGGAATACTTCAAGCCTTGAACAACTACGTCCCATTCATCTTTACTTTCTTTACATCTTGCTAATTGTATGCTCTGTAAATGGCTTATCTCAGTTATTAAATAACGCGGTACTACAAGCAAGTAATAGCCAAAACCAGGTGTACCCAAAACAAAAGTCCATTGTTAAACCAGAGCCAACCCAACCCAAAGAGTCACTAAAAGTTCAATCGGTTAGCGATACCCTTAGTAGCATCCAACAGGGACAGGTTGTACAGATTGGTGTCACCTTGAAAGCGTCATCCTGGATTCGCGTAGTAGCCGATGGCAAAACCGAGTTTGAGGGTATTCTGCCAGAGGGAACTCACCGGATTTGGAAAGCTCAAGAGCAACTGACAGTAAAAACCGATAATGCTGGTGGTGTTTTGATGAGCGTCAATCAGGAGAAAGCAAAGGAAATGGGAGAACCGGGGAAAGAGGAAGAAGTTAGGATTGCTGCAAAACCTAAGTTGTGAGATGAGGAGGATGAGGGGGACAACGAGACAAGGGGGACAAGGAGGGATTGACTCCTGCCTTTCCCTTGTCTGCCTTGTCTGCCTTGTCTCCCCCTGCTCCCTTATCTCCCCACTGCCCCTGCCTCACTGGGCTTGCGGGGCGCGTCCATTAAGTCTGGTAAGAGCTTTTAAGCGATCGCCTAATTCTTGTGTCAATGCTGCTGCTTCATAGCGCCATCCCCAGTTCCCCTCAGCAACACTGGGAAAATTCATCCGCGCTTCGTTTCCTAATCCCAAAACATCTTGCAAGGGAATAATGGCTTGGTTGGCTATGGAACTCAAAGCTAGGCGAATTAAATCCCAGTGGATGCCTTCAGGACTAATACAACCTAAATAAAGCAACAGGTTTTGCTTTTCGTAGTCGCTGGCTGAATTAAACCAGCCTACAGTTGTGTCGTTATCGTGAGTGCCGGTATAAACTACAGCATTTCGCGGGTAATTGAATGGTAAAAATGGATTACCAGGATCAGAACCAAAGGCAAACTGCAAAACCTTCATCCCAGGAAATTCATACTTGTCTCGTAGCGCTTCTACCTCTGGTGTAATTACTCCCAAATCTTCCGCCAAGACAGGTAGCTTGCCCAACTTCTGCCTAATCACTTCAAAAAAAGCATCACCAGGTGCTTCCACCCATTTACCATTCATGGCAGTTTCTTCGCCTTTGGGTACTGACCAATATGCCTCAAAGCCTCGGAAGTGGTCAATGCGAATTATATCTACATAATCCAGCATTGCCTCAAAGCGCTGTACCCACCATTTAAAGTCTTGTTTTTGCAATTCCTCCCAGTTATAAACCGGGTTGCCCCACAATTGACCGGTGGCGCTAAAGTAATCTGGTGGGACTCCTGCCATTTGGGCAGCTTCTCCTGTTTCTTCATCTAAGCAAAAGATGTCGGGATGCGCCCACACGTCAGCACTATCATGAGCTACGTAAATGGGGATATCGCCGATAATGTCTATACCGCGCATGTTGGCGTAGCTTTTCAGGTCTGACCACTGGCGGAAAAACTCAAATTGGACGAACTTGTAATAAAAAATCTCCCCATTCAGTCGACGCTCTACCTGAGCTAATGCTTCGGGTTGGCGCTTGACAAATTCTGGCTCCCATGAATGCCAGTTTGCATTCTCGTTAGCATCTTTCAGCGCCATAAATAAGGCGTAATTATCTAGCCAATAGGCTTTGCTATCGCAAAAACCTGCAAACTCTTTTTGTTGGATGGGCGTAGCATTCACTCTAAAATTTTCACAGGCTTTTTTGAGTAGCCCAATCTTAATCGGCACAACCTGCTCGAAATCTACCTTTTCCACCGGAAATGCTGGTAAATTAGCAAAGTCTTGTTCAGTTAGCAAACCTTCTTCTAAGAGTTTTTCTGGGCTAATCAGCAAGGGATTTCCCGCCATTGCCGAGTAGCACATATAAGGAGAATTACCGTATCCAGTGGGGCCTAAGGGTAAAACTTGCCAATATTGTTGATGGCTCTCTTTAAGAAAATCGATGAAGCGATAGGCTTCTAAGCCTAAATCCCCAACGCCAAATCGACTGGGAAAGGAGGTAGGATGCAGCAAAATGCCACTGGATCTAGGAAAAGGCATAAGTAACCTGAATTATGAGAGGGAGCAATTGTCTGATGGACACGCTACGCGATCGCATCGAATTTATCACGGAACAGTATTTGCAGGGTAAATCAAGTAAACTCATTTTGTTTGTCATTAGTCATTTGTCCTTTGTCCTTTGTCATTTGTGAATAACCAATACAACTCTTGGAGAGGTTGCGCCAACGACTACGCGGTTCCTGAGCGTAGTCGTTCGCGCAGCGTCTCCGACAGGAGAAGGGCAGTACAAGTGACTAATAACTAATGACCAATAACCAATGACTAATGACTAAATAACTATGACTTACCGAAATCCTACACCGACAGTTGATATCATCATTGAACTAGTAGATCGACCTCATCGGCCAATAGTGTTAATTGAAAGACATAATCTACCCTTAGGTTGGGCTATTCCTGGTGGTTTTGTAGATTATGGCGAAGCGGTGGAAGTGGCGGCGCGGCGGGAAGCTGAGGAAGAGACGGGTTTGCAGGTGGAATTAGTTGAACAATTACTGGTGTATTCTGACCCCAATCGCGATCCGCGTCAGCATACCATTAGCATTGTGTTTTTAGCGACAGCGACGGGGGAACCTCAGGCTGGGGATGATGCTAAGGGTGTAGGTATTTTTGAGTCTTGGCAAGTGCCTGGTAATTTATGTTTTGACCACGATCGCATTCTGCACGATTATTGGCGGTATCGGCATTATGGTATACGTCCGAGGTTGGGATAGAGGGACGTAGACGCGGAGCGGCTTGCCGCAGGCTACCGCCAAGACGCAAAGAGCGCATTCGCGCAGCGTCTCGAAGAGAAGGAAGAGGGGAGAAGAATATCTGTAATTCTCTACCATAGAGTTTGGGTAAACGTTCCGCAGGAATATGTCAAAGCCAAGATTCTAACGCTAAGGCTTGCACCGTGCAGCAACGACAGCTACAGACGCACAAAGGGAATGTCAAAGCCAAGATTCTAACGCTAAGGCTTGCACCTGTTGTATCCTTTGAAAATCGCTGTCCCCTGAGACGACGGTGAGGTTATAGTGCAGAGCAGTTGATGCTATCCACAAGTCGTTATCGCTAAAACCCAAATCTTGAACTGTAAACTTTCTACGCTTTGCTTTGTCTTTGGGGCCAAAATTTTTGACAATTTCTCCTTTGAGGCTACCGTAAACATCTGCAACTCCTCCACTAATGGGATAAAGGTCAATGGTTTGCAGAAAAGTTTTGACAAAGCGAAGATTTGCTGCTTGTTGAGAAGACTTTTGCACCATGTAAAGGAGTTCACCTTGCACAATAACGCTAGTTGCAACGCCTAAGCCGATGTGTTCTTGTAACCGACGAATGATGTTTGTTTCTCCAAAAATGATCCGGCTACAATGGTTGGTATCTAGGAGGTACATCACTAAAATTCAGCCGGGGAACGGGTTTCGTAAACAAGCTGCAAGCACTCCTCATAATCATCCCCTTGCCAGGTTCCAGCAAATTTTAGTAAGTCTTCTGCTTTAGAGCCTCTAATAATTGGTGTTGCTTCCTGTATTTCCGGTTTTGTTTTCTGATTGGAAGTATCATCATTTTTTTCCGTAGACAGGTCAAGAGATATTTCCTCGGTTCTTGATTTTGTCTTGAGAAAACGCAAAAAATCTAGGGTTTCAGCTAGTAGAACATCTGAGGATGATTCAATTTCTTGGAGCAGTAGTTCTTTAATATTCATCCTGGTTTATTCATAAATAATGTTTTGCAGTCTGTTGTAACAGTATTATACGAGTGCGGTCGAGATGCTGACCTGACTGGTGCGATAATGCCAGATGGAGAAGTCTACAAACCGATCGCTGCTGAAGCGGAAATCGGTAAACAGAAAACATCGTTAGAGAAAGTAATATCTATGACTCGTAAAGTAATTAATACTGATAACGCACCCGCACCAGTCGGCCCTTATAATCAAGCGATCGCAGCTTCAGGTCAATTTGTATTCATTGCTGGACAAGTTGCCATCGATCCCCGCCTTGGTGATGTCGTCTACACTGATGATGTCAAAAAACAAACTGAGCAGGTATTAGCTAATCTTGAAGCCATCCTCACAGCAGCCGGGGCGACTTTTCAAGACGTGGTGAAAACCACTGTATTTTTAGCTGATATGAATGATTTTGCGGCGGTGAATGCCGTTTATGCTAAATATTTCCCGGAAAATACAGCCCCAGCGCGGGCTTGTGTTCAGGTATCGCGCTTACCTAAAGATGTGTTGGTAGAAATTGATGCGATCGCTGTAATTAGCGGTTAGTACCAATACACTCACAAAAGAAGCCTACAACTCTACAAACAAACTAGGCTTGATTATTGACTTTTGTTCTTAAAAGCTATAAATCTTTTTTAGAGGGTAATTGAAATTAATTAGCAAAAGAACTGAGAAAACTTCCTAATGGAGAGTTGCAAATGAGTGTGAGAAAAAAGAGCTTATTGGGTGCTAGTGGGGCATTTGCAGTGCTTACAGGTCTAGTAGTCAGTACAGTAGGGGCTATGCAGGCAACGATCGCCAACCCCACTGCTAATCAACAGAAACCACACTTACTTGCCCAAGGGCTGAAGACTTTAACAATAGTTTTTCCCAGTCGTGCTGATTCTACAGACTTGCAAAATAAGGCAAATGCGGTAGGGGCTTTTTTATCGAAAGAGTTAGGAATTCCAGTCCTTGCACAAGTTAGTGATGATACAGCTGCTGTGGAAGCTTTGAGAGCAAATCGGGCTGATGTAGCTTTTTTAAGTAGCCGTCCGGCTTTGAAAGCGAAACAATTAGCAAACGCCAGCTTGTATCTAGCCGAAGTTCGTTCCACTTATTCTGGAAGATACACCTATAGCTCAACATTTGTTGTCCCCAACAATAGTCCCCTAAAAACTCAAAATTCAGCTAAAGCCACTTTAGAACAACTGCGGGGCAAGAAAATTGCTTTTACTTCCCCTACTTCTGGCTCTGGGTTTATTATCCCTGTCGCTGAGTTGGTCAAACAAAAATTTGTACCCAACCGCGATCGCTTAGATGGTTTCTTTGGTCAAATTTCTTACGGCGGCAATTACAGCAAAGCCTTGCAAGCAGTTGTGCGCGGTCAAGCTGATGTGGCTGTTGTGTCAGAATATGCTCTCAATCCACCTTATATCACCGCAGAAGAGAAGAGTAAGTTACGGGTTCTGCACAAAATTAATGGTGTACCTGCCCACGGTATTGCCATTGATGATGATGTTCCAGCTCCAACACGGGAAAAAATCATCAACGCTTTACTGAAATTAAATAAGTCGCAAAATAATAAATTGCTAACCGACTTGTATAATTCCACAGAGTTAGTGCGAATTGACCACGATCGTCACCTAGCAACTATCCGTAATGCTCTGCAAATTGCTGGCATTGAACCATAATTCAGAATTCAGAATTCAGAATTCAGAATTCACCAATCTTGACCTCTCTACGAGACGCGGCGCTATCCGCGTTTTCGGTCAAAATTCATTCTGTTAGCGGTAGCGGGGCGTTTAGCCCATTCTGACTCCTGAATTCTGTTCAATAAATTTCTATGAATGATTATGTTATTGAGTGTCATAACCTAGAGACAGCTTATGCTGCATCTCTCAATCGTCCTATTCTCAACGGGATTAATTGCCAGATTAAACGGGGTGAATTTGTCGTTTTGCTGGGGTTAAACGGTGCTGGTAAGTCTACATTACTACGATCGCTAGTTGGACTAGTGCCATCAGTCACAGGAGAAATTATCGTCAATAATGTTGAGATGAATTCCCGAACACTGCCAAAGATTCGGCGCGATGTTGGGATGTTATTTCAAGGTGGTGGATTGATTCGGCAGTTATCAGCACTGGAAAATGTCTTGTGCGGATGCCTTGGTAAAAGAACAACTTGGCAGACACTGTTGGGATTTTCCAAACGCGATCGCTTGTTGGCACTAAATTTATTAGAACAGTTAGGACTCGGAGAGTTAGCTTTTCAAAAAACCAGTCAATTAAGTGGCGGACAGCAACAACGAGTAGCGATCGCTCGGACTTTAATTCAATCACCGCAAATTCTCTTAGTCGATGAACCCATCACTGGCTTAGATGTTGTAGCATCCCAACAAGTCATGGAAACTCTATCTGAATTGCACACTCAGCAAGGTATGACTATTGTCGCAGTTTTGCACGATTTGGGAATCGCAGAAAAATATGCCCAACGAGCGATCGTCTTAGATGCTGGACGCGTCGTTTACCAAGGACTTTGTGACAATTTACAAGCTCAATTTGCTAGAGTTTCGGCTTGAGGGACTTCCAAATAAAAAAATATCCAATTAACTCCTGTGGGGTGGGCATCTTGCCCGCCATGTAGACTGGGCGGGCAAGATGCCCACCCCACAATATTGGATAATTTATTTCTTAGAGTTCCCTGAGTGGGATTTGATTTAACAAAATAGAATTCAGGAGCAAGAATTCTGAATTCAATTCTGATTCCTGAATTCTGAATTCTTCTTCAATACAATATGAGTTCCTTTTTTAAGTCAAAACGCTTACGCTTCTACCCTTGGCTAAGTTCTCTACTCATCTCATTAATTGTCGTAGTAGTTTATGGTTGGGCTTTGCGAGGACTCAAACTCGATTTTGAACTGCTGCGTTCTAGCTGGCCATACATCACCGATTTTATTACCCGGTTATTTCCTCCCGATTGGAAAGTTTTAGATATTGCAGTTAAGGCACTAATTGAAACTGTACAGATGTCTTTATGGGGAACTACCATTGGGGCAATTCTTTCTGTACCGATTGCTATAGCTAGCGCCAGCAATATTGCACCTGGGTGGTTGCGATCGCTAGCTAATTTACTGCAAAATACTGTGCGTTCTGTCCCCTCAATTATTCTGGGGCTAATTTTTGTTGCCGCCACTGGGTTAGGCGCACCAGCAGGAACTTTAGCTTTGGGAATCTACACCATCGGCTACCTTGCTAAATTTTATCAACAGGCAATTGAAGCGGTTGATCCGCGTTCTCTTGAATCCTTGCAAGTTATCGGAGCCTCCAAGCTACAGATTGCTCAATACGGCATTCTCCCGCAAGTACTACCTCTGGGATTGGGTTACACCTTTTGGATGTTTGAGTACAACATCCGTGCTGCTTCAGTCTTGGGTGTAGTTGGTGCAGGTGGTATTGGCTTTCAGTTGAAAAGTTACATCGACGGGTTCGAGTACACCAAAGCAACAACCATGATGTTAGTGCTTTTGGTAGTCGTTACAGTAATTGATGCTTTTAGTAGCCAATTACGTCATCGGCTCGATTCTATGTAAGTAAGTCGGTGCTAATATTTCAAACTTTATTAAGAAAATTAAAATTAAATGTAGGGTATGTTGTCGCACAGCACAACGCATCATCAACAATTCAAGGTGCGTTAGCCTACGGTATAACACACCCTACTGGCGCGACTTAGTGTCTTGGTGGTAGCCTGTTTTCAAAACTAATGCGATCGCTTCTACAACTTTGGGAATACTGAAACTAAGTACCCTAAAGGAGTATTAAAAATGCCAGAAAATCGCATCAGTGCCAGCCTAGCCCCAGCAGACAAAGAAGCAGTCATGCAGGCGATCGCTACAATTAGAGAAAAGTTACCGTTTTTGATTGATTTGACCCCTGAAGACCGACGTACTATAGTCAAGATGGGAGATAAAAGCCAGGCTTTTGTTAGCAAAGCCTTAGAAGTGGCGACACAAAACCCTAATTTTTTGCCTCGTTATTTTGATTTGGAAGAAATGCGCCGGGATTTGGAAATATATGAGGACTTGTATCCGGTGCTGTTGTCTCTAACACAACTGCAAGAATTGGTGGATGATACCTGTATAGCAGCTGGTAGTGAAGCTTATGCAGCAGCCTTGGCAATTTACAACTATGCCAAAGCTAGCGGTGATGTTACAGGTTTGGATGCAGTCATTGATGAAATGGGACGCAGGTTTAGCCGCCGTTCTAAGAAAAAGAAACCTGAAGCCGCAGCTAGCTAAAGCCTGAGATAAGCGATGCCTGCGGCGGGCTGCGCCTACGCAGCAGTTATCAATTTGGGTGGAATTACACGTTACTCGTAGGGAAGTACATCTGTGCTTCCCTACCATGTTTTCTATCTAAATACCAATTTGAAAAAAGAATGCGACAAATAGACCATTTGTAGAGACGCGATGAATCGCGTCTTTACCCAAGGATGTATTGTAATCATCAATTGAAATGGTATAAAGATTTTTGCAACCCGCGCAGGCGGGTTTTGTTTGTGTAGCCGCGACTTCTAGTCGCCAAGGCATTTTTGAGCCTTTTATCCTGAACGTTGAGCCTTTGAGGCTGATAGTTGAGCCTTTTATCCTGAACGTTGAGCCTTTGAGGCTGACGATTGAGCCTTTTATCCTCAACGTTGAGCCTTTGAGGCTGACAGTTGAGCCTTTTATCCTCAACGTTGAGCTTTTGAGGCTGACGATTGAGCCTTTTAGCCTCAACGTTGCGCCTTTGAGCCTCAACATTGCACCTTTTATCCTCCAAGTTGCACCTTTTAGCCTGAAATTAAAAGTTTATCTAGACAAATTATAAAATTTACTGTTGGTTTTCAGGAAAAGTCTAATAAAACCTTGTTGAAATATATTGACTCAGTACATCTACCAGCGTCATACAACAGCGATGAGCAATACCTCTGGATTTTCAGTTAGCAAACCTGTTGCATTATGGAATAAACCCATTAACGCTGACTTTAAAGAACTATTCAAATCGCTAGGGAAAGGTGTAATAAATGGGGTCTTGGGACAGTGGGGAGAAGTAGCCAAAGATGCTCTGGAAGCTACAGCAGCACTAGGTTTAGCAGCAGCACCAGAGGAAGTTGCTTGGTTACTAATTTACCGTTCTTTGGTAGAAGCAATAGTGAGTTTGATAAAAGGAAATCAAGAGTTACTGTTTGAAAAACCAAACGAAAGCGATCTTGAGCTATTGTGCGATCGCCTCAACCATTCCCTAGAAAGTATAGAATTGCGTATTGACCAAGATTTTTTTCGCCGTCCCAAAGATTTGCCGATTTTGGAAGCGATTAAAACTGCTTTTGCCGACTGGTTAAAATACTTTAGCGTCAATCAAGCCCAGGCACTAACAATTAGTCATCGTCTTCCCACCTATTTTGTATATGCCCTACATCAAGAGTGGGCAAAAAATCCAGAAAAATATGCTTGTTTAAAAGAAGAACTGGATACCCCCTTTACTCAAGCCAATAAACGGGAACACTCATGGCAGTGTTATTTAGCTTGGCTACAAAAACAGATTGAAGAACCGATGTTTTTAGAAGCTTTTAGTTTAAAACAGGTTTATGTTCCTTTACACGCCTACTATAAGCGGAAAGTTGCGGGTGAAAAATCAGAAGAATTTGAACGCAGGGTGAGAGATGATGATAAATATCAGCGAATTGTTCTTGACTTAGAAATTGAACTAGAAGCTTGGTTAGAAAAAGGCGATTGCCATGATGCAATTAGAGTGATTAGTGGTGGTCCAGGAAGTGGTAAATCCTCCTTTGCCAAAATCTTTGCAGCTAACCAAGCACAAAAAGGGAAAATTCCAGTTTTATTTATTCCCTTGCACCATTTTGAACCCTCGGATGATTTAGTTGATGCAGTTGGTAAGTTTGTGCGAGACGATGGCTTTCTCAGACATAATCCCCTAGATAAAGATAAGGCTGATTCACGCTTACTCATTATATTTGATGGTTTGGATGAGCTTGCCATACAGGGCAAAATTGCCACTGAAACTGCTAAACAATTTGTGTGTGAAGTCCAAAAAAAAGTAGAGCGCTTTAATGCGCGTGAAAATTGCTTACAAGTATTAATCAGTAGTCGAGAACTGGTAGTGCAAGCAAATATTAGCGACTTTCGCAAACCACAGCAAATCTTGCATATATTGCCTTATTTTGTGACTGAAGATGAGAGAAAGAATTACATTGACGAGCAAAACTTGTTGCAGCAAGATCAACGTCAGATTTGGTGGCAGAAATACGGCAATGCTAGCGGACGAGCTTATGATGGTTTACCACAAGAGTTAAACCAAGATAACCTTACAGAAATTACTGCACAACCCTTACTGAATTACCTGGTGGCATTGAGTTTTAACCAGCAAAATAAATTTCCTACAGACGGCAATCTAAATGCAATTTATGCAAATTTACTCACGGCAGTTTATCAGCGTGGTTGGGCTGGTTATCAACATCCGGCTATTCGTGGAATTGACGAAACAGACTTTGTTCGCATCTTGGAAGAAATTGCTTTAGCTTCTTGGCATGGAGATGGACGAACAACAACAGTCAGAGAAATTGAAGCCCATTGTGAAAACGGTAATTTAAAACGTCTTTTAGACAAGTTTCAGAAAAGTGCAAAATTAGGCGTAATTCGTCTTTTGATTGCCTTTTATTTTCGTGAGAGTGGAGTTAAGGAACAGGAAAAAACTTTTGAATTTACCCACAAAAGTTTTGGTGAATATTTGACAGGAAAACGCATCGTGCGAGAAGTTAGACTTATTCATAAAAAGTTGAAGGCTCGCCAGGATGATCCAGATGAAGGATGGAATGAGCGCGAGGCTTTAAAAAGGTGGGCAATTCTCTGCGGTGCATCCCATATAGATGAATACCTTTTTAAGTTTGTTGCGGATGAAATGCGTTTACAGAATGCATCGGATGTTGGCAATTGGCAGCAGACATTATGCCATCTGATTAGTTTTATGTTGCATCATGGAATGCCGATGGAACGCTTGACTCCCAGACCTGATTTTCAAGAAGAAAATAGACAAGCACGAAATGCAGAAGAAGCGTTGTTGGCTGTGTTAAATGCTTGCGCTAGAGTGACAGAGACAGTTTCAAAGATTCAATGGCATACTCCTGAAGCTTTCGGTATCTGGATTTCCCGCTTGCAAGGGCAAAGAATCACTACCAATACTGATGTGTTTTGCTTGAATTGCCTGAGTTTTTTGGATTTACAAGGTTGCGTTTTAGTTTTTAAAGATATTGTTCAGGCGAATCTTGAAAGGGCGAATCTTGAAAATGCAAATCTTAAAGGAGCGAATCTTGTACGAGCGAATCTTAAAAGAGCAAATCTTGAAGGGGCAAATCTTGAAGGGGCGAATCTTGTACGGGCGAATCTTGTACGAGCGAATCTTAAAGGGACGAATCTTGAAGGGGCGAATCTTGAAGGTGCAAATCTTGAAGGGGCAAATCTTGAAAATACAAATCTTGCACGGGCAAATCTTGCACAGGCGAATCTTGCGCGGGCGTTTCTTGTAAGGGTGAATCTTACACGAGCAAATCTTAAAGGGGCGAATCTTAAAGAGGCGAATCTTGCACGAGCGAATCTTTTACGGGCATATCTTAAAGGGGCAAATCTTGAAGGGGCAAATCTTGAAGAGGCGAATCTTGAAGAGGCAAATCTTCTACGGGCGTTTCTTGTAAGGGCGAATCTTGAACGGGCGAATCTTGAACGGGCGAATCTTAAAGAGTCGAAAAGGTAGCAGACTTAAAGAAGATTCTAGTTAAGACTCCGATGAGCGACTTACAAATATTAAGAATTTGTAGTGACGTGACACAGCTAAATATTAAGCGATTTTTCCTTTTCATGACAATGTGCAGGCGATCGCTCAACTCAATTGCATACAAATATTAAGCGATCGCTTTCACTACTTTAATCTTCTCATGAGAAACTATAGGCGATCGCTTTGTTATTAAGCGGTAGGTAAGCGATCGTAAGATTCCGGTTCAATATCTGGTACTTTCGCTAAAACTGCGTCGTATTTTTCTCGACTGCCTCGCTTTGCTAACTCTCCTAGATAAATTTCAGTTGTTAATGCAGCAATTTTTTCCGCAACTGCTGTCGCCACAAACTGATCGATAGAAATCCCGTCTTGTTTGGCAAGTTCCTGCAAACTTTTGTACAAAGAGTCAGGAAGTTGGAAGCTGAAGTTGCTCATGACAGTCGCAATGATGTATCCCTACGGTATTAGTCAGGTAAAAACGAGATTTATCTAAATCCACTCAAATCCCTGTGTGGCTAAAAATTCTTTAGCTGATTCCAAAATATCTTTACTTAAAATCAGCTTGACTTTTGGACAACTAAGATACAAACAAAAACGCTCAATAAAAAGTTGGTTAGCAGGTTCAATCTTCCTAATGGCACTCCAGGGAATCAACAACGGCGTAAGTCCAAAGCTAAACAAGGGGAAAATACTCAAATAAATCCCTTGAGGATTTGTACCAACATTTAAAGTTCCTTTGTAATACACCAAACCCACAGAACCGCTTTGCATTCGGGAGAAGCTTTGTGGCGGCGCTTCTTGGGTGCTGTAGAGTTTAGCAAGGCGATTCCAGTCATGACGGAATAGAAAAATCATGACTATTGTGGAAAATGTTAAAAAAACGATGTATATCCACTGAGGGGTATGTGGCATTTGTTTTTAAATCATTGATGATTGACGCTTCAAATGTAAGCGATGTCTGACGACAAGTCTCTTTGCGTCTACGCATTCATCAATCAACCACATTCCCTTGAATTTTTCCAAATTATGGGAGCATCCCGGTTAAAAATTACTTAATAAAAATCCTATTCATTCAAAAAACTGACCTTAATTAAAGCCAGTTTTTTGATTTTATTGCAAACTTCTAGCGGACTTTACGGCCGAGTATTAACGGAACACACTTGAGAAGATATTATTAAGCTTTCTCATTAAAATGTCAAGATTTTATGAATTACTTCCCCAAAATTTGCCATTAGATATCGCCACTTCCCTTAAATTCTCAGGCTGTGCTTCTAAACTCTTGTCACCAAAATGCTGATTCATTAGCGCCGGTACTTGTACAGCTTGAATTCGACTATGGCGTGTTTTATCTGGCATAACTAGGTTTGGCCCAGCTTTACAATTTTTCATACAACCAGTGCCTTTGATTGTAACTTGGTCTTCTAAACCGCGATCGCTTAAAGCTGCCTCCAACGCCTGACAAACTGCTTTACCACCGCGTTTCATACAATCAGACTTTTGACACACCAAAATCGTGGCTTTAGCCTTAGCTGGCTTTACCTTGACATTATCAATAGATGGGGGTTCTTGTACTGAAGTAGTCGTCTTAACTCTCTCCATATCAGAACGCGCCGCCATCACACGTTCAGCCTTCAGGGTGACTGTGCCATCCTTCAAATCATGCTTTTTATAACCAACCACTTGCAACCAAGTCCCTGGTGGTAATCGCAAATCAAAAGCAGCCCGTAAATGTTTAGCGAGTTTAATATAAGACTCACCCTCATGAGTCCCCAGCATTAAACCTTTAAGCTTATAGCCATCTTTAATAACAAAATCTATAAACCTGCCTTCAAGGCAAAATTCTGATACTTCCATACTGTGAGATGCACCCATTTTTTTGACCTCCTTTTAACTAATACAAGCTATCAAGCGAGAAATTCTCAGTAGCAGCTACAGATTAGAACTGCTGGTAGCGACTTTGCCAGCAGCACTCAAGAGACCAAATCTGGTCTTTACGGGAGGCTGTAAATCGCCGTATCACACTCCAAAGTTGAATAGCCGCAGTAGGATTGCCAATTTCAACTTTTAATGGCTGGTTAGCCGCACAACTACAGGGAATGTCTAACTCCTTTAGGCGTTGATACACTTGCCAGCGGTCTGCCCAATTCACCTCTACAAGGTGCTTTATTTCTATTTCTGAACTAAACGATTTCAAGAGAATTGCCCTCAAAGTGCAACAAACTTGCAGTAACTACCGCGATTTAAGTCCCTGCTTTTTAAAAGTTTTAGGAGTTTAGCCTCTTAAAACCAGCATACCTTAAGTGCAAACAATTCTCAGTAACTTTGGGAAAAAAATTTAAATTTTTGCAGCCATCCCATATTCAGAGGGGGATGAAGGGGACAAAAAGAGAAGTCTGAGCGCTGGAAGTCAGCGTTCAGAACTTCTCTTGACGGAGACGCTGCACAAACGGAAGGATAAAGGATAATTTTTTCTTTCTGGCACTCTCTGGGAATATGCACATTTAAGTTTTGATGTCAATGTTAATGATAAATACATGCAACTTGATGAGCATGTCATCATCCAGCCAACAATAAACTTGAAATTTTTAGTAAGCAAAAATACAAAATTTTGTAATGGCGAATCGGCCTGCTCTTATTATTAAAATGTTAATATGTTAAGAATAAGCAGTTAAAATCTAAAACTGTTAAAAAGAGAGGAACACAATGTCTGAAACGCAAACTTTGTTACGGAATTTTGGTCATGTATATGACAATCCTGTGTTACTGGATCACAGCGTAACTGCTCCAGTTACAGAAGGATTCAATGTTGTATTAGCTAGTTTCCAGGCACTGTATTTGCAGTACCAAAAGCATCATTTTGTAGTTGAAGGCTCAGAATTTTACTCTCTGCACGAGTTTTTTAACGAAAGCTACAACCAAGTACAAGATCACGTCCATGAAATTGGAGAACGCTTGGATGGACTAGGTGGTGTGCCAGTAGCTACCTTCAGCAAATTAGCAGAATTAACCTGTTTTGAGCAAGAATCTGAAGGCGTATATTCCTCTCGCCAAATGGTGGAAAATGACTTAGCCGCAGAACAAGCCATTATTGGCGTGATTCGTCGTCAAGCTGCTCAAGCAGAGAGTTTAGGCGATCGGGGCACACGCTATCTCTACGAAAAGATTTTGTTGAAAACTGAGGAACGTGCATATCATTTGTCTCACTTCCTCGCCAAAGACAGCTTAACATTAGGGTTTGTCCAAGCTGCTCAAAGCTAAAACTCTCATAATCTAGATTTGTCTACCTAGACTGAAAGAAAAAGTTGGCAGCACGAACTCTTAAAATATTATAAAAAATGGCAGAGAATGGTATCCCTATCTCTCTGCCATTTTTAATCTAAGTAAACATATTCACATAATATTTAACGTTGAAAATATTTAGCAATTAGCTAGTTAAGATAAATTTTTATCTAAGTAATTTATTGTGTGCTAAATAAGCAAACAGATATATACCAAGAAAAATCATAAATTTGTTGCGAGGTTCATTATCTTAAATAATAAAGAATCGCAAAAGCTTTAGAAATCTGAGCATCACAATTAAATAAAATTAGAAATACAAAATAATCGTTGGGTATGGAAAAGAGGCAGAGGGGCAGGGAGCAGGGGGCAGAGGGCAGAGGGGAAAACTCTTCTCTCCTACCTCCCTTCCTCCTCTCCTCCAGTCCGCCTTTGTCATCAAACTTAGAAAACTTAATAATAAAAAGCACGACAGGGGGTAAAGACCCTTAAAATAATCAGGATTTGTATTCTCATATTCCAAGGCAACGACTATGCCCCGCCGTGACGACCTCCGGAAGATTCTACTGTTAGGCTCTGGCCCAATTGTGATTGGACAAGCCTGTGAGTTTGACTACTCTGGCACTCAAGCCTGCAAAGCACTCCGAGAAGAAGGCTATGAAGTGGTTTTAGTCAACTCCAACCCTGCAACGATTATGACCGACCCGGAAACGGCCGATCGCACTTACATTGAGCCACTGACACCGGAATTGGTCGAAAAAGTCATCGAAAAAGAACGCCCAGATGCTCTACTACCAACGATGGGAGGACAAACCGCCCTCAACATCGCTGTTGCTTTAGCGAAAAATGGGGTGTTGGAAAAGTACGACGTTGAGTTAATCGGCGCTAAACTACCAGCCATTGAGAAAGCCGAAGATAGAAAACTTTTTGGTGAGGCAATGGCAAGGATTGGGGTAGCTGTGTGTCCCAGCGGCACAGCCGAATCTTTGGAAGAAGCCAAAGCTGTCGCCCGCCAAATTGGTACTTATCCCCTAATTATTCGTCCAGCTTTCACAATGGGTGGGAGTGGCGGCGGTATTGCTTACAACCAAGAAGAATTTGAAGAAATGGCACAGGTAGGTATAGATGCCAGCCCCGTTTCGCAAATTCTCATTGACCAGTCTTTACTCGGCTGGAAAGAATATGAACTTGAAGTGATGCGCGATCTGGCAGATAACGTGGTGATTATCTGCTCCATCGAAAACCTTGACCCTATGGGCATCCACACCGGAGACTCGATTACTGTCGCTCCCGCGCAAACCCTCACTGATAAAGAATATCAAAGGCTGCGGGATATGGCAATTAAAATCATCCGCGAGATCGGAGTGGAAACTGGCGGTTCTAATATTCAATTTGCCATCAATCCGCTTAATGGCGATGTGGTTGTAATTGAAATGAACCCCCGCGTTTCCCGCAGTTCAGCTTTATCTTCCAAAGCCACTGGTTTTCCGATCGCCAAAATGGCAGCAAAATTGGCTGTGGGCTACACCTTGGATGAAATTAAAAATGACATCACCAAGAAAACTCCTGCGTCCTTTGAGCCGACAATTGACTATGTGGTGACAAAAATCCCCCGCTTCGCCTTTGAAAAGTTCCCTGGCTCTGACCCAGTGCTGACAACCCAAATGAAATCAGTCGGGGAAGCAATGGCAATTGGCCGAACGTTTAACGAATCCTTCCAAAAGGCGTTGCGATCGCTCGAAACCGGACGCGCTGGTTGGGGTTGCGACAAAGCCGAAAAATTACCCAGTGGTGAACAAATTCGCGCCCAACTGCGGACACCTAACCCCGATCGCATCTTCTCTGTGCGCCATGCTTTACAACTAGGGATTAGTGCTGAGGAAATCTACGAACTAACTGGTATTGACCCGTGGTTCCTAGATAAATTTCAGCAACTGCTAGATGTCGAGAAATTCCTCAAGCGGACACCTTTGCAGCAATTGACAAAAGAGCAACTTTATGAAGTGAAGCGAGACGGATATAGCGATCGCCAGATTGCCTATGCCACCAAAACTACCGAAGATGAAGTTCGCGCCTACCGCAAGTCACTTGGGATTATCCCAGTTTACAAAACAGTGGATACGTGCGCCGCTGAGTTTGAAGCATTTACTCCCTACTACTATTCTAGCTACGAAGAAGAAACAGAGGTTTTGCCAGCAACCAAGCCAAAAGTGTTGATTTTGGGTGGTGGCCCCAACCGGATTGGGCAGGGAATTGAGTTTGATTATTGTTGTTGTCACGCCGCCTATGCCTTGAAGAAAGCGGGGTATGAGACGATTATGGTCAACTCTAACCCAGAGACAGTTTCGACAGACTACGATACTAGCGATCGCCTTTACTTTGAGCCTTTAACAAAAGAAGATGTCCTTAACATCATCGAAACTGAAAATCCAGTCGGGGTAATTGTCCAGTTTGGCGGACAAACACCGCTAAAGTTGGCTATTCCTTTACAAGAGTTTCTTAACAATGACACATCAGGACTGCTGACTAAAATTTGGGGTACATCCCCAGATTCCATCGACATGGCAGAAAACCGGGAGCGGTTTGAAAAGATTCTCCAGCAGTTGAATATCTCCCAACCGCCTAATGGTATCGCTCGGAGTTACGAAGATGCGCTGATTGTTGCCAAACGCATTGGCTATCCAGTGGTGGTGCGTCCCAGCTATGTGTTGGGGGGAAGGGCAATGGAAATCGTTTATTCTGATGCTGAGTTGGAACGCTACATGACCTTTGCGGTACTTGTGGAACCAGAACATCCGATTTTGATTGATAAGTTTTTGGAAAATGCCATCGAAGTGGATGTAGATGCGATCGCCGATCATACTGGACGGGTGGTGATTGGTGGTATCATGGAACACATTGAACAAGCGGGGATTCACTCTGGAGATTCTGCTTGCTCTTTACCTTCCATTTCCCTATCACCAGCAGTTCTCAATCAAATTCGCACTTGGACAGTGCAGCTAGCACAAGCGCTGTCAGTCGTGGGATTAATGAATATCCAATTTGCCGTTGTCGGCGCAAGTAGTTATTCTCCCCAAGTTTATATTCTGGAAGCCAACCCCCGTGCCTCTCGCACAGTACCATTTGTTTCCAAAGCGACAGGCATACAGTTGGCGAAATTAGCATCCTTAATTATGTCGGGTAAAACTCTAGAGGAGCTACATTTTACCGAGGAAGTCATTCCTACACATATTGCAGTAAAAGAAGCTGTATTACCCTTTAATAAATTCCCAGGAACTGATACAATATTGGGCCCAGAAATGAGATCCACTGGTGAGGTGATGGGGATTGACAGCGACTTTGGCCGGGCCTTTGCCAAAGCAGAATTGGGTGCTGGGGAGCGTTTGCCACTGACTGGAACTGTATTTGTATCAATGAGCGATCGCGATAAAGCTGCTGCCGGTGTTGTGGTGAAGGAATTTATCGATTTGGGCTTTACAGTGATGGCTACACTTGGTACACGTCGAGTTCTTCTCGAACAGGGGTTGGATATTGAGTTGGTGCTGAAACTCCATGAAGGTCGTCCCCATGTCCTAGATGCAATCAAAAACAAAAAAATCCAACTTATTATCAACACACCCTCAGGGGAAGAAGCCCAGACTGATGCTAGGTTAATCCGCCGCACAGCCTTAGGTTACAAAATTCCCATTATCACCACTATCGCTGGTGCAAAAGCTACCGTCGCCGCCATCCGTTCCTTACAAAATACGACTTTGGATGTAAAAACCATTCAAGAGTACTGCCCGATTGCGAAGGAGTAGGGAGTAGGGAGTGGGGGAAAAGGGAAACAGGGCAGGGGAGGCAGGAGGAAATGAAGAATCAAGGGAGCAGGGAGCAGAAAGCAGAGGGAGGAAAAAGGTAAATTAATTACTCATTCTCCCCCTTACACCCTGCCCCTCTGCCTCTTGCCAATGCCCAATGCCCAAGAAAATTAAGTAATTATTATAAGAGAATGAATATAGTTCTCATTGAGATACTTTAACAAATATGAGGAAAATTATTTGAACCAGATAATTTATTAGATTGACTTCTAGTCAGCCTTGAAAAAATGGGCGACATTGCATGAACTGGAACAACCAGGGAATTTAATGTCGCTATATAGCCAAAACATTCTCATAAATGTTACAATTATTAATAAGGATTCAATAAAAAATGTTTAAAAAGCAACCTTTTATCTAACTGTAGATACTTGTGAAAAGTAGGAAATAACTGTAGTTTTAGCAGTTAAGAAGCCTAAATTTGATTATTATGAGCAGCCGAGTTTCTCGGGCGCGTAAAGTTGCAAACCATAGTATGGGTTCCCAGTCTGACTGGGTAGTACCCTAATAAAGCATCTATCCCTTAATGACCCTACCGCCAAACCCATCATTACCAAAGAGTAGCGCCATGAAGACCGCTCAGACAGCCACAGACCTCGTGCGGACTTACCTGCGTGAGATTGGCCGTGTGCCACTCTTAACCCACGAGGAAGAGATTTTCTATGGTAAACAGGTGCAACGTTCCTGCGCTTTGCACGAATCAAGGGAAAGTCTTGCCACCCAGTTAGGTCGTCAACCAACTCTAGAAGAGTGGGCCAAAGCGACAAAGCTAGAACCACCAGAGTTGAACGAAGCGATCGCTGATGGTGAAATTGCCAAGCGCAAGATGGTAGAAGCCAATTTGCGGCTGGTAGTGTCCGTTGCTAAAAAGTACATAAAGCGCAATGTCGATTTACTGGATTTGATCCAAGAAGGTAGTATTGGTATGCAACGGGGCGTGGAAAAGTTTGACCCCACTAAAGGGTACAGATTTTCTACTTATGCCTATTGGTGGATTCGGCAAGCGATAACTCGTGCTATAGCCGAAAAAGCCCGCACAATTCGGCTGCCTATCCATATAACGGAAAAATTAAATAAGATTAAAAAGGCGCAGCGTCAGTTGTCTCAAAAGTTGGGACGCGCTCCCACGGCTGGTGAGCTAGCTCAAGAATTAGAATTGACCCCCAAACAAGTACGAGAGTATCTAGAAAAAGCGCGTTTGCCCCTTTCCTTGGATTTGCGGCTGGGTGATAATTACGACACCGAACTCGGTGAAATGTTGGAAGATCCAGGAGCATCTCCAGAAGAATTTGTCATGCAATCTTCCCTTTCTTATGACTTAGATCGCCTGATGGGCGATCTCACGCCACAACAAAGGGAAGTGATTACACTGCGCTTTGGGTTAACTGATGGGCAAGCCCTGACGCTGGCTAGAATTGGTGAAATACTGAACATCAGCCGGGAACGAGTCCGGCAAATTGAGCGGGAAGCCTTAACTAAACTTCGCAAGTCTAAAGCCAACATGGATGAATATTTGGCAAGTTAGGCAAAAGTTAGGAGTGATGAGTTTTTAATTAACTCCTTACTCCTCACTCTATTTATTAAGGTGAGAAAATACGCTGACTTTGGTACGGTTACACCTACTTCCACTCTTACGCTAGGCTGTTACATTAGTTGACAGGAAGACTAAATAGCTAGCTAAGTCAAATCCAAAACAAGCATTTAGTATTCAAATCACAAGCACCGCAGCCAGTAGTGGTAGTTAAGGAGCTAAAAAATGAGTAACCCATCCAATCGTGTCTCAGAATTTTTCAATAGCGAATCAGAAACTAGCGATTTACTATGGCAGTACGTTAAATCCTTGAGTCCAGAGACAGTTACCCAGCTATCCAAACCCACCTCTGCCGAAGTTTTTCAGGTGATGGAACGAAATATTACAGGATTATTGGGTAATCTACCTTCAGAACACTTTGGTGTTACTGTTACCACCAGTCGGGAAAGTCTCGGTCGGCTTTTGGCTTCTGCTATGATTAGTGGTTATTTCTTGCGTAACGCTGAACAGAGAATGGATTTTGAAATCGCCCTACAAGGGACTGAAACCAACAACAGCGAAGTTGACTAGAAATATAATAAAATTTGGCAAATTCAATATTGTTGGGTTTGTAGCTAGTCACAGTCACGCTAATACAAATTTGAAATAACCCTCTGCGAAATCTTTGCCTCTAATTCGCAACTATACATCAGCTAAGTTTTTTAAAATATCCAAAATAGTGATGCATTAGGTTGAAATTTCAACGCATATCACCTTACCGCAGGTTAGGAACGCGGAGGTTGGCGTAGAGTAACGCGAAGTTTTTAGATTCGGTTATTTGTAAACTCCTGTGATTTGGTGACTAGTTCCACTAGAGGCGTATTGGTAAATGATTAGTACACATTTGTGGATAAACTAATAGCGGTAGACAACCTTCGCAATAAATTTAAACTCGGCAGAGTTAAAACCAGTCTGCCGAGTTTTGTTATTAGTCAAGAGTCAAAAATCAGAAATTCTTCTCCTACTCCCGATTTTCCCAATCAACTATGAGTGAAACCAGTTCTTTCCCACCCCATAAAATCATTGGTGTTGCAGTAATTTGGAATGACCAAAAGCAAATTTTAATCGATCGCCGTCGTCCAGAAGGAATGATGGGTGGTTTGTGGGAATTTCCTGGTGGTAAAATTGAGCCTGGTGAAACTATCCAAGAGTGTATTCAACGGGAAATTTCCGAAGAGCTGGGAATAGTAATTGAAGTGGGAGAGCATCTGATTACTATTGACCACAGCTACACAGATTTGCGCGTTACCCTCACAGTACATCACTGCCGCCATGTTACAGGTATTCCCCAACCTTTGGAATCCGATGAGATTCTCTGGGTAAATTTGGAAGAACTGGAGCAGTTTCCTTTTCCTAAAGCAAATACTCAAATTATTGCTGCTTTAAAAGAGATTGGGGAGTAGGAAAGAAGCAGGGGGAAAATTCCTCTTCTGTGCACCCTTCCTTCTGCCCAATGCCCAATCCCGTAACAATCTATTAATTGCATCAGGTTGAGTCCCGCAATTTTCTACAATGATCGCAGGGACTTTGATTAAAGGTGTCAGTAAATAAATGCCTAAAACCGTTGCCGATGTGATGAGCCGCGATCCAATTGTTGTTCGGACAGAAACTCCACTGAAGGAAGCTATCCAAATTCTCGCAGAACGCCACATCAGCGGATTACCTGTTGTGGATGATGTTGGTAAATTGGTGGGCATTATCTCAGAAACCGATTTGATGTGGCAAGAAACTGGTGTTACTCCACCTGCGTACATTATGTTTCTTGATAGCGTTATCTATTTAAAAAATCCTGCTACGTATGAACGTGACTTGCACAAAGCACTAGGGCAAACCGTTGGGGAGGTGATGAGTAAAAACCCGATCGCTATTTCTCCTGATAAAACTTTAAGGGAAGCAGCCACAATCATGCACGATCGCAGCGTTCACCGCTTGCCAGTACTTGAAGGCGCGGGTCAAGTAATTGGTATCCTCACTCGTGGTGATATTATTCGAGCAATGGCAGCAAGTCAAGATTAGTCATTGGTCATTAGTCATTGGTCATTAGTCAAGAGTTTTATGACACTTGGCTGTTGTGTTGACTTTTGACTCTTTTTTTACACTTTTGAAAATCAAGGATAACTAAATGAGTATTACTCCGGAGTCTGTTAAGCAATTGCTCAGTTCTGAGGATTTAGGCGATCGCTTACGTGCAGTAAATCAAATCCGTCAACTGGAACCTGCGATCGGCTTTGAATTAATTCAAAGTGCTATTAGCGATCGCAATTCCCGTGTCCGTTACTCAGCGGTGAGTCAAATGGATACACTCGGAACGCAAGATTTACAGTTATCCTTGGATATCTTACGCGATCGCTTGCTTCATGACTCCGAAGTAGATGTACAAGCAGCAGCAGCAGACTGCTTAGGTGCTCTGAAGTTACGTGAAGCTTTTGAAGATTTACAGCAGCTTTATCATACAACCGGTGAATGGCTAATCCAATTCAGTATTATTGCTACATTAGGAGAGTTAGGCGATCCACGAGCCTTTGAACTACTCAAAGAGGCACTCTCATCAGAAAATGAATTAGTCCAAACTGCTGCTATTAGTTCTTTGGGTGACTTGGGAGATATACAAGCAGTTCCCCTATTAGCTCCCTATGCTACTAATCCAGATTGGCAAATTCGTTACAGACTTGTACAAGCCTTGGCTCGTTTGGGTAATGCAGAAGCCAAATCTATATTAGAAACTCTGGCTGATGATGAAGTAGAAGCGATCGCAACTGAAGCCAAAAATTCTTTGCAATCAGCTTAAGTATATCTCCGGTTAAGAAAATTCACGTTTTATATAGATTTGTGTGACAGCAGAAAAAATTTCGACCTAGTTGGTAAATTTTGCATTCCAGCCAGATCGAATAGATAAATTAAAGTTACTTTTAGCAACTAAAAGTAACTTTTTTATATTTAGGATGGGTCTATTGAACGAAACTTTTGCGACGGCGAGACATAGCCATTACTCCACCGACTGCACCCAAGCCTAGTAATGCAGCTGGTTCGGGAACTGAAGTAGTAAATGTACCACCAGAAAAACTTAAATTACTAATTGAACTACCACTAGAGAGAATTGAATTTACGCTAGCAACACTCTTATTGTTGACTTGGAAAGTTAAGTTTCCTCCTCCGTTGGATTTTTCCCCAGTTGCACTGGTAAAGTACCCGAAAAGTGCAACATCTATACCAACGTTAAGACCGCTTTGATTTAGTTTGTAACTAGAAGAAGTCAAGGTAAAAGTATTCAATCCATCCGTTATAGAACTAGTATCTCCTCCAGGGGAAATGATACCAGGAATAGCAAGATAACCAAAGTCAATAAATGGATTGTCTGCAACTTTTGATGAAAATGAGATGATGTTACCTATGTTGCCTGAGTTAAAAGCTGAAAAGTTCCCTGTTGTAGAACCAATTCCAATTGGAGTGATTGGCTGAGGAGTAAAACTTAGCGCATCTTTAGAAAATGTGATTTGGCTACTAGCGAAGGGAGATAAAGTAAAGCCACCGGTAAACTGAATTTCACCACTAAGTGCAGCAGCTTGTGCAGAACCAGCAAAGCTAAACAACCCAGCAGTAGCTAAAGGGATTGTAGCAGTAATAGCTAAAGTTACATTTAGTAATGTAGATTTAAAACCAATCATTATTGTTTGAGGCTCCTAGTAATAACCTTAAATCAGAGCAATTGCTTTACTTTTTATCTCAGTAATTTATAGAAGAAAATACTGTCAGTGAAAGCGAAACTTGCGTGATGTATTTCTTATCTCCATGAAATCACATAGATTTAGGTCCTGCAATATTTACTGAGTGGTCTTCATTACATCTTTAACGTATTACTATCCTTCATGAAATCTTAATTCATTACCTATCTGGGCTTAGTATATCTTTCATTTAATAAGGTTCAAATTGTTGGCAATAGCTCTGAATTGAAGAAAATTACTTTAAGTATAACCAAATTAAATGTAGTTTTTAATACTTCATGTTGCTCAACCATTTTTTAGATAAGTAGAGTATGCAGTGTATCTATTCGCTTCAGTTACTAATCTTTAGTGAAACAGTTCCTCTCGTAAAATAAATGAGAGGAACCAAACTGCTAGTTATTACCGTTGTTATTAAATGTGCTAAACCTTTCAAATACTAAGAGCCAAATACTTGTGGCCAAGTTGTCACAACGAAAACTACAACTGCTGCGATCGCTAACAACCCTTGAATCAAATTTCCAACCAAAGACCCAACTACAATTCCTATGCCCGCCTTAACCGCCAACCCGAATTCACGTCGGTAAAGGTACTCACCAATAATTGCTCCCAAAAGCGGGCCTAGTAAAATTCCTAACAGTGGCCCCCCAAAAGGCAAGGTTGGCAATAATCCCAAAAATCCCACGATCAAACCGACAATTGCGCCAATTTGCCCCCACTTGCTAGCTCCAGCTTGTTTTGCTCCCACATAGCTAGCTAAAAAATCCACTCCGAGACTGAGGAGTAAAACAATAATTGTCACAATAAGTGGAATCTTGATAGCTGCAAAGGAACTACTAACGATTCCCCAGACGATAATTGCAATTAAAATTAAGCTGCTACCAGGAATGGCAGGAACTACAGCACCAATGATACCCACAAGCATTACAGCAAGTAATAGCCAATAAATAATTTGCATAGATAGAATTGTAAATTTCTAAATTTCTAAGTCAGTTAGTCATTACTAGCGCTCTTCCATCACTCTAAGCAGAGGAAAATAAGAAATCCTCAAAGTATAAGGTGTCTGGAATAGCACCTCGCATCCGATTCATCGATGCAATAAGTGCGAGAAATCCAATCGATAAATGCGAAACTGGAAAGACCCTAAGCCAAGGTTTTAGTAGATTAAAGAATCTGAAAGGTTGAATGACTAAGCGTAAATTGTTGAGTAGATTCTTCCAGCCTGAACCAAAGTCCCAGCAATCATGTTCACTGAATTTTGCCACAACTGGATCTAGGGGGTGGTTTACGCTTTTTTCTGGATGATTCGACACTTTACCCTATTATTCTCTCATGAGAGTGATGGAAGAGCGTTATACCAATTTAATATGAAGCTGCATAGAAAAGAGCTTCTAAAATAATGGCATTGGCAACTGTCCAGTCAGCAAAGCATACAATAACATCTATATATTCCCGTCGTTCAGCATCGGGGACACTGCTCTGGTGGGGCATAACCGGGAGTGAGATTCTGAGTATACTGTTGGACTCCACCGGGAATAAATTGTCTGGCAATACCAAAGTCAATTAAGACTGCTTCTGGTTTACCCGGACGCATCATAATATTATTTGGCTTTAAATCCCGATACAGCAAGCCTTTTTCGTGAACTAAAGTTAAAGCGTCCCCAATTTGCCTGATGTATAGCAGTGCTTCTGCTTCCGGCAATGCTCCTTTTTCGGTTATCTGCTTACCCAAATCTTCACCTTCAATGTACTCCATTGCCATGCATGGCAAATTAACCTCATCAAAGACGTTTTCTACCTGCACAATATGAGGATGACGACACAAAGCCAGTCGTAAAGCTTCATCTCGAAAGTCTTGGCGTAATTTATCTTGCTTGCTTATCCAGGCGGGATGATTGAGGATTTGTTCTCTGAGGGTTTTGATGACTCGTAATTCAGCGCGTCGGTTTTTTGCCAGATAGGTGATGCCAATTCCACCTTCACCCAATTTTCTCTCGATTATGTAGCGATCGCCAAACAATTGCTGCCCTGGATTCCACGCCATTAGTCAAGACCGTAGTTTTACTGGTATTTATTTTGGCACACCATAAATATCAGCGTTTGGCAAGGTAGATTTTAGGCGATTCTGATGCAGCCGACAATAGCAAGTATATTCAATTGCAATAAACCTATGGCGATCGCAGTTGTTAAACCCTCATCTTGTCTAACAACTGATATTCAGATTTACTTAATGATTTGTGAGAAATAAGATCTCCGACTTGTTTGACAAGTCGGGGATCAGTGGCTTTTAATTTTTCCTAAAACATTTCATCATACTTCAGGCTCAATGCCTGCCGCCCGCAATTGTGCTGCTAGTCGTTCAGCGCGTTGGCGTTCTTGTTCGGCACGTTGGCGTTCCTGTTGGGCTAACTCGGAACCCCAAGGCAAAAGGTTTCCTTGTTCATCCCACCATCGTAACCACTTTCCTGTGCGGTTTTCACGAGTACCTTGCCACACCCCAAGGTAAAGATTCATTTCTGCTATCCAGTAGCGTTGATTTTCATCAGGCTCTTGCAAAATGTACTGTTCTGTGTTTTGTAAGCGATACGTTTCGATACTGCCGCTATCTGGCTCAAAGATGATGTAGTTTGGCACTTTTAAGATGCGCTCGTAGAAAAACCATTTTCCTGGGGGATATGTGGCTTTGATAGAATATTCTGTTTCCTGTGTATCGGAAATAAATTCCATCACAATTACGGGAATGTCACCCTGTAATTCAGGTGTGTAACTGCGTGTTACTTCTTCTCTATTAACATTAATTTTGGCAATGAAAGCCCAATCAGGCGCTTTAATGACTATTTTGTTGTTTAGAGTGGCACAAATGCCGTAATTAGTTGTTGTTAGGGTGTTAGCTGAAGTTTTTCTGGCTAATTGTAGGCTTTCCGTGAGTGCAGCAGCTAAAGCTGGTTGATTGATGTTGTCCACTGGATCATCTGGGAGTTTGTAATCATCGGGTAGTTTTTCCCAAGTGATTTGGTAGTCTTGGGTGAGGGTTGTCATGATGGGTTTTCCTTTGGTTTGTAAAAGGGATTGGGTACTGGATTTTCACTTGTAAAAATATGGAATTTACTTTGACCCTTCCCAAATTTTGGAACAATTTCCCAGTACCCAGTAGCTACTCATCTTCATCAGGTTCTAAATCGTCGGCTGTCAATTCTTGATGCGGGATGGCGGCGATAATCGCATCTATTACTTTAGAGACGGGTAATATTTCAATATTTAAGTCGGGGAATTTTGTCCCTTTTGGCACGATCGCTCTTTTAAATCCCAACTTAGCTGCTTCTTTCAACCGCAGTTCCATTTGGGAAACCGATCGCACTTGTCCGCCTAACCCAACTTCACCGATTAATACTGTACCGGGATCGACGATGCGATCGCGGAAACTGGCAACAATTGCGATCGCAATTCCTAAATCTACCGCCGGTTCTTCCACATTCAACCCACCCGCAGACGCAACGTAGGAATCTAATTTAGACATGGGAATTCCCACCCGTTTTTCTAAGACGGCGAGAATTTGCACCAGGCGGTTGTAGTCTACCCCTGTTCCAGCACGCCGAGGGGAAGGGTAACTGGTGGGACTCACTAAAGCTTGCAATTCTACAACGATGGGGCGAGTACCTTCGCAAGCAACGACAATTGCCGTACCAGGTGCGGGATCGTCACGGTTGCCTAAAAATAGCTCTGAGGGATTGGAGACTTCTCGCAATCCATCTGTCACCATTTCAAAGATGCCGATTTCGTGAGTTGCGCCGAAGCGGTTTTTTACTGTCCGTAATAACCGATGGGAGGCAAAGCGATCGCCTTCAAAATACAAGACCGTATCTACTAAATGTTCTAAAACTTTTGGCCCAGCGATCGCTCCTTCTTTGGTAACGTGTCCCACAATCAGCATAGTGACATCTTCATGCTTCGCCACCTTCATCAGTGCTGCTGTACATTCCCGTACCTGAGCCACCGAACCTGGTGCAGAAGTCAGCGCTGGAAAAAACACCGTTTGGATACTATCAATCACCGCCACGTTTGGCTTGAGAGAGTCTATTTCCCGTAAAATTTCTTCTAAATCTGTTTCTGGCAGTACATATAAATCTGCACCTATACTGTCAGGGTCTATAGGAAGTGTAGGATCTACTACTACTTTAACATTCTCCTCATTAACCACACTTAGGGTTTTTGATACTCCTAAACGGGAAGCTCGTAACTTTACCTGCTGTCCCGATTCTTCGCCAGTTACGTAAAGGATGCGGTATTTCTGTGCTAATTGGTTTGATACTTGCAGCAATAAAGTTGATTTACCGATACCCGGATCGCCCCCAATTAGCACCATAGAGCCAGGGACAACCCCACCTCCAAGCACCCGATCCAATTCTTCATAACCAGACTCCCAGCGGGCAATTTGGCGATCGGTAATTTGGTCAAATGTTAAGGAGGCTCGCGCTTTAGCTGGTTTAGCGTGAGATTTGCCATTGCTTTGAGTCGATTGCCAACTACTCACTCCCCCCCGACTGGGTACATCTACTGAAGATTGAATAGAAATCTGTTCTTCTAGAGAGTTGTAAGTGCCGCAAGCTGGACATTTCCCAAACCACTGGGGCGATTCTGCTCCACATTCGTTACAAGTAAAAAAGGTTTTTGGCTTTGCCATTCTTAAATCTTATTAAATAATCTTAATATTTACTTAATTCTTGAAAAAAACTAAAAACCAATAATAGTAGTATTTAGAGGTTTTTCCAAATCAATTCATGGAATGATATCTTAATATTATGGTATTAAAAATTAATCATGTAAATTTTTAGTCAAGGAGCCTTGAGAAACTTGGAAAGTCATAAAGAAAAAATCTTGGTGGTAGACGACGAAGCCAGCATTCGCCGGATTTTGGAAACGCGCCTTTCCATGATTGGCTACGATGTAGTGACGGCTGGTGACGGAGAAGAAGCTTTGGAAACTTTTCGCAAAACTGAGCCTGACCTGGTAGTTTTAGATGTAATGATGCCAAAGCTAGACGGCTATGGTGTATGTCAAGAATTACGAAAAGAATCAGATGTCCCCATTATTATGCTAACAGCCTTGGGTGATGTAGCCGATCGCATCACCGGGCTAGAATTGGGTGCTGATGACTACGTAGTTAAACCATTTTCCCCCAAGGAGCTAGAAGCCCGGATTCGCTCGGTGTTGCGCCGGGTAGACAAAACCAGTGCTTCTGGCATTCCCAGTTCTGGGGTAATCCATGTCGCTAATATTAAAATCGATACGAATAAGCGACAAGTCTACAAAGGCGATGAGCGGATTCGATTGACGGGTATGGAGTTCAGCTTGTTAGAGTTGTTAGTCAGTCGCTCTGGAGAAGCTTTTTCTCGTTCGGAAATTTTGCAGGAAGTTTGGGGTTACACACCAGAACGCCATGTTGATACCCGTGTAGTGGATGTGCATATATCCCGTTTGCGGGCAAAGTTAGAAGATGATCCTAGCAACCCAGAATTGATTTTGACAGCGCGGGGTACTGGTTATCTTTTCCAGCGGATTATTGAACCAGGGGAGGAGTGAGGAGATGAGGGAGCAGGGGGAAAGAGGGCAGGGGAGCAGGGAGCAGGGAGCAAGGGAGAAGTTTTTCCCTCTGCAAGGACAGCACCTCGCCCCTCTGCCTCTTTTCAATGCCCAATGACTAATGACTAATGACTAATGACTAAACCTGATCCTAATCGAGTTTTGCGGCGTCTACCCATTATCGTGGGTGGGGTAGGCGCTGTGCTTTTGTTAATTAACCGTTTATTAACACCAGAATTAACCCAGTCTCAATCGCGTGGTGATGTGCTGGGTGTGATTTTGAGTGCGGTGTTAATTTTGACGGGTTTAATTTGGCAGCAAGTTCAGCCGCGATCGCCTGATACTGTAGAACTAATTGGAGAAGAAGGTTTTGTACTCGCAGCAGATTTACCTGAAGCCGTGAAAACTGAACTAGCTTGGGCATCTCACTTATTGTTGACCAATACAGTAACGCGATCGCTTGTGGTTTATTACCAAGGTAAAGTTTTGTTGCGTCGCGGGATTCTAGGTACTAAATCTGAAGTTGTACCAGGAGTAATCTTAAAACAGGTACTCGAAAAACAAAAGCCAATTTATCTAGTTGCGTTAAAAGTATATCCAGGTAGGCTTGAATTTGATTATTTACCAGAAAATACTCAAGGTATAATTTGTCAACCTATTGGCAACCAAGGGGCCCTAATTTTGGGAGCGAATGCTCCTCGCAGTTACACCAAACAAGATGAAAACTGGATTTCAGGAATTGCTGATAAATTAGCCGTTACTCTTAATACTTAGGTTGTTTGCGAGTTTAGAAGTCAGCCAATTTTAGATTTTGAGTCGCAGTTTTGGTGTGCTTACAGCGCAACTTGAATTTTAGATTAATATCAAGTCCGGCTAATCACTTATCATTAAAATCTTCTTGCTTCCCCATGTCTTTGCATCAGCTTAAACGATAAGCCTTTAAGTCGAAATGATATAAGCCCACGCTCAATGAAAGTACTTTGAATTGGCATAGCACTGTATTAGCAAGTCATTGAGCGTCACAGGCGCATTTTATATTGAAAAATTTAATCTAAAATCGGGCAATTCTAAATCTAAAATTCAATCACCAAGAAGTCAAAAAATTCCACCCTTCTTTTTCTTCTGCTGTCTTTCCTTCTTTTTCTTCTGCTTCTTCCGGTGTCTTTAAATTTGTCTGTTGAATTAAATTATCGTATTCTCCTGAATCAACCCATTTTAATAACTCGCCAGCCCGCATAACTACCCAGGAAAGCCCGGGTTCTGTATAGCTTAATATTTTGGTGACCTTATCAACAGTGTCAAAGTTATTGGATGCAAACTCACGGGCTTGAACAAGGAAATCTTCGATTACAGGAGTGGTGAGGTACTCGTCTGGTAAACCCGCGAGTTTCATCAGTGTAGTAGTTGCTACGTCAATATCCTGACAAGCAAGCATTGCAGCCCGATCGGCAGTGAACCTAGCCATCATCCGCCAATTATACAAACCCAGTTCCATTCCACCAGCTACCAAGCCACCTACCCCCAGTGTGGTACTGCTCAACAAATTTTTCAAAGTTGGCATAACAATTGCCATTTGGTGATACACCATGTGCTGACTCTTGATGCGAGCGACTTCGTGTCCAAAAACGTAAAGCAACTCATCCAAGCCAAGCCACTCCATTGCATCTAAATTGATACCGACAAGGGGTTTTTCCACCCCAACAATGTAGGTTTCAATATGACCTGTGCCTCGAAACAGATACAATTCAGGAAGTGGAGCAACATCAAGAATTTGGCAGGTTTCTACAAATGCTTGATGTAATTCGGGAAAATTACGGGGTGAAATTCTGATTTCACTACCAAGACTTTGCAGTCTGAGTAGGCGATCAATACCGTATTCGTTAATTTTTTTGAGTAGCAGAGAGACACCGGGCATATTTTGCAAAGAAGCTAAAGCTTTGCGATCAAAAGGGTGTTCGTAGGCTGCTGAACTCAGTCCAGTTAAAATTTTTCTCGTCATGGGTTTTGAGCTTTATCTTGGAGTGTTTGGGAAGTTCAGTTACTCAGTACGAACGGCTTGTGCCTTCACTACGCCTGTGATTAGGGGTTTGGGTAGTAAACAAACCGCAAGTAAGGCGCTTGCTGTTCAGTTTTTTGAACAGTGTAAATTGCATCTGTCGAGCAACTTAATTAGTCCTCACAATTGACAATTACCAAGACGAGCCAAGAGCGATCTAGAGAGTGATTTTACCAGATTGAAACAGAAAATCATATTTGGTTCAGGTTGAAATCTAAGCATTTTTCACCATCTCGCCCAGATACAATATGCAATATATTTTGAGGATTTCTTATTTTCCTCTGCTTAGAGTGATGGAAGAGCGATAAGGTGGTTCACTTTGGCGGGAGAATTAATTCCCGCACCCACAGAGGAAGCTGCTGCTGCAACTGAATGAGCTATCATTGCGGAACAAGAAGCTACGGAAGCTAAACAAGAAGCTTCTCAAGCCAAACGAAAAGCAGAACAATTAGCAGAACGTTTGCGTCAGTTAGGTGTGAATCCTGATGAGCTAGATGAATTATTGTAGCTTCAGGAGTCTTTTCTGATACGCAGCATAATTTTCTGCTTTTGGGGAATCACCTGTACTGAAAACTTTGATAGCCGATGCCGAAGCAGTTATTTGATAACGATATTCGCTCCCAGAAAGATTAATTTTTGAGAGCGATCGCATATTCAGCACTTGAAATACATATAATATTTTCTTCAGGAAGTCTATAGCAACCTCAGTTTTTTTGAAAAATCATGATGTCACGCTATGTCCTTACTCTTCCTCAACTCAGTGCCAATTGGGTTACTAAGGGTAAGATAAGGTTCAGCAGCAAATCCAAAAAGCGATACCCTGAACATTTGCAGACATTACCGCAGACACTGGTTATGTTGCGGCTGCTAAAATACTTAAGTATGAGTAGTATGATCAAACTACCCAGGTAAAAATTGTCTATTTGGTCACACAAGACCATCCAAAGATTGTAGAAAAGTGTATTTCCTTGTCTCGTTAGTGGTGCTAACCTCAATTTGAAGGATGTTATCAGCCTTTATCTGCTAGAGTTTCTGACTTTCAGCAAACTAAATAATCTATCAAAAATAAAATCGCAAGGAGTGCGATGAGATGTCACAGACCCATATGACAAGGCCAGAAATAGCTGCTGGAACTCTAATCGATAACCGCTATATTATCCAAAAACTTCTAGGACAGGGAGGATTGGGACGAACTTACTTGGCCTTTGACACTCGTAGGTTTGATGAACCTTGTGTTCTCAAAGAATTTGCACCCATTGGCACAGGGGAGAGTGGACTGGAGCAATATCGCAACTTATTTAAAAGAGAGGCGAAAATTCTTCATCAATTGCAACATCCTCAAATTCCCAAGTTTTTGGCTTGCTTTGAAGGAGATGGTCGGCTATTTCTAGTACAAGAGTATGTTGACGGTAAAACATATTCTAGATTACTAGGAGAACTTCAACGTCAAGGAAGAAATTTTTCTGAAGACGAAGTTATACAGTGGCTAAAGAATCTGCTACCTGTTTTGGAATACGTCCACCAGCACAACATTATCCATCGAGACATTTCTCCTGACAACATCATGTTACCTGATGGCAACGATCTGCCAGTGCTGATTGATTTCGGTGTCGGCAAGCAAATTGCTGACGTGAACGAGGGGAGAAGTTCTAACCACCAGGTAACTTTTGTTGGCAAAATGTCCCTTGTAGGCAAAGTGGGATATGCTCCCCGAGAACAGATTAGCTTGGGTTTATGTTCTCCTTCTAGTGACCTTTATGCTTTGGGTGTAACAGCTATTGTACTACTCACAGGTAGAGATCCATCTTTACTAATGGATCAGTACTCCCTTGAGTGGAACTGGCGTTATTATACCTATGTTACTGATGAGTTCGCTCAAGTACTTGATTGCATGTTGGCAGATAGGCCTAATAAGCGATACCAAACAGCCAGGGAAGTTCTGAGAGATTTAGAGCGTATTGGAGAACCAGAAGTGGGGATGTCTCCTGCAATCATGGTTGATGATTTGCCTGCCACCGTATTTAATCCTGAATTTCAGGCTATGTCGGCAATATCACAGTCATATAACCAAACTGGAGAAACAATTTATAGTTCACTTAGTTCACCTACTAGTCCACAAATGGGGCGAATTGAACAACAACCACAACAACTTTCTCTGCAACCAGCATTTATCAAAAGTTGCCAGCAAGGATTAGCCTACCATATCGGCCCAATGGCAAATCTGATTATAGAAGAAATATTAACTGAAAATCCTTACATTTCACCTGACCAATTTATTGAACTCCTCGCTAGGGAAATTCCTAACTTTCAAGCAGCTTTTGAATTCAAAAAAAACTTATTCTCATAGATATTTAGACATTGAATTGTTTAGTCCCCTGTGCTTCCCTGAGTACGTTTGATTCTTTTCATTGCCATTTCTAAACTTAACTGCATCCGTCTAAAGGCTTTAGCTAAATTACCGATTTCATCATTAGACATCTGCTCAAATTCAACTTCCATGTGTCCGGTACTAACTTCTTCGGCTATGCGAGTCATGCGTTTGAGAGGCATAACAACTTGTCGATTCAAAAACAAATTGACTAACAGTATAGTCGCTATAAATATAGTTGATACAATTATGATAATTAGTAAGGAAGATTGATTTGCTTTGTTGATGACACTATTGGCAGGTACTGATATAATTTGAGCGCCGACAATTTCATTAAGCTTCCACCCAAATCCATTAGCTGTACCATAAAGAGTAATCATACTTTGAGGTGCAACTTCAGGTATACTATGACACTTCAGACAGCTTCCTTCCGAAATTGGCAGGGGACGAGCAATATAAAAGATATTCCCACCTGGAATTGAGCGAAATCCACTCACTTCTTTAAGGTCTGATTTATTTCTGAACCTTTCTACGATTTCCGTCTCAAAACCGTCAGCTTTATCCCGAAGATTTGTGGGATTGAGAGTTGCTTCTTTATAAAAGAAATCACGGTAGTCTGGTGTTTTCCGTAAAATTTCAAAGACTTCCCGTGCTGAGTATGCAGGCACACTTTGCGGCAAAAACTCAGTAGCCAATTTATCCACTAACTCTGGATTTACTTGGGTACTGGTGTATTTCCGAACAGAACTCATGGTTTGCATGAGCATGAGAGCTGTTGAACTAATATCTTGTTTAGCATTCTCCCTGAGCAGAGAAGAAAGAGCAAATCCACTCAAGCTGAGACCGAATGTCAGAATAACCAGTAGCAGAATTGTAAACTTTTGTTTCAAATTCAGATTCTTTAGCATAATTTTAGATTACCTACAAGTCAAATTATTATGAACAAATATGGTTAAAGTCATCGTTTACTCTAGCACGATCAATCAATTAAACATTTTGGTGTAAAGGTATAGTTTAGCTAAAACTATTAGGGTATATCCAACTTTATACTATTAGTAATTATTGAGGTTAATGAAAATGCTCTCTAAGTAACTAAGTTACAAAAAGCCACAACAGCAATTCAAATAGAATTCCCAAAAATTCGTGTTGGCTGTTCTGATACCGTGCCAAAATAAATACCAGCAATTGTTAAATATTACTAATGGTGTGGAATGCAGGAAAGTCTTTATTCGGGGGACGCTACATAATCGAAAGCCAACTAGGTGAAGGCGGAATTGGCATTACTTATCTTGCCAGAAATCAACGGAATCAACAGCGAGTGATTAAAACCCTCAAAGAAGAAATCCTGAATCACCCCGCCTGGATACTCCACCGAAACAAGTTACGGCAAGATTTTCGTGATGAAGCAGTTAGGCTGGCTGTGTGTCACCATCCTCACATAGTACAGATAGAAACCATCTTTGATGAGGGAAATTTACCCTGCATGGTCATGGAGTACATCGAAGGTGAAGACTTAGGACAGCGCTTGAGGCGGATAGGGGTACTATCAGAAGCAGAAGCGCTGCTTTACATCCGGCAAATTGGCGACGCTTTGACCCTAATCCATTCTAAAGGACTGCTGCATCGGGATCTTAAACCACGCAACATTATGATCCGCATGGATAAATCAGAAGCAGTGCTGATAGATTTTGGCATCGCTAGAGAATTTATTCCTAATATGATCCAAAGGCATACTGTATATCGTACTCCTGGTTTTGCCCCACCAGAGCAGTATGAATCAGAAGCCCCACGAGGAGAATACATTGACATCTACGCCCTAGCCGCTACTTTGTATAATTTGCTTACCGCAGTTGTACCAACAAGTGCAGATGATAGACGTCACAATATTAATTTAGAACCACCACAATATTTTAATCCCAATATTAGCAACAGGGTAAATCAGGCTATTATGTGCGGCATGGATTTGGAGTCAACCTACCGTCCCCAATCTGTGCAGGAATGGTTGGATTTATTGGGCCCTGCTAATGAAATTAATGTAGCAAAAACATCGTCTACATTAGTGCTAACGCCTAGGCTTAAACTACCTCCACCTGTTGTATTAGATCAGCAGAACTGGCAATGCATACAGACCCTCAAAGGTCATTCTAGTATGGTTCATGCGATCGCCATTAGCCCAGATGGGCAATTTATTGCTAGTGGCAGTAATGACATGACCATCAAACTTTGGCAAGTGGGTACTGGCAAGCTAGTGCGTCAACTGGGTCGTTGGTTTTCTAGTCATTCCAGCATGGTTCATTCCGTCGCCTTTAGCCCAATCTCTCCAAATCTTTCTTATCAAGGGGAGTCCGGCAAATCTGCGGGAGTTGGAGACCTGAACCGAGGAATGTTAGCTAGCGGTAGTTGGGATAACACGATTAAATTGTGGGATGTCAACACAGGTAAAGAAATTTGTACCCTCATTGGTCATACTAACTGGGTGAATTCCGTTGCCTTTAGTCCAGATGGCAAGTTTCTGGCTAGCGGCAGTGCTGACTGCACAATCAAACTGTGGCAGGTACACACTGGCATAGAAATCCAAACTCTCAGAGGTCACTCCGACTCAGTTTCGTCAGTTGCCTACTCTCCGAGAACGCCTGCAACAAATAGCCAGGATAGACAGCTGGTGGCTAGTGGCAGTAATGATTACACCATCAAACTGTGGCAAGTATACACAGGCAGAAACATTTGCACACTTACAGGTCATTCCTTCTTCGTCAACTGTACCGCCTTCAGCAAGGATGGGGAAATTATTGCCAGTGGCAGTGGTGATAACACGGTTAAACTGTGGCACGTAAATACAGGCAGAGAAATTCGTACTCTCATTGGTCATTGTGATTCAGTTTGGTCAGTTGCCTTTAGCCAGGATGGAGAATTTCTCGCCAGTGGCAGTTGGGACAACACTATCAAACTGTGGCACGTACAAAGTGGCAGAGAAATTAGCACACTTACAGGGCATTCCAACTATGTTAGATGCATTGCTTTCAGTCCTGATGGCCAAACCCTAGTTAGCGGTGGTGATGACGACACTATCAAGATTTGGCGACGGGGTAATAAATAATTTATAGTTCATAACCTTTTTGCTGAGTGTGGTTCAATACTTTTAAATCTACAGATAGAACTGCGATCGCCTAAAGCTTGTCACAATAATGACGGCAACCGTTATTTTTGAACAATAAATTTTATGGGCTTTGGTATTGGTGATTTCTTCTGGATTTTCCTCCTTCTGACTTCTTTGCAACCCCTTTGGCAAAAACGTCAAATAGAATATCGGCGCTTGCGTGCTTTACAAGAATTCCAGCAGGAACGCAAAAGTCGGGTGATTTTGCTAATTCACCGCCAAGAGTCCATTAGCTTACTAGGAATTCCCTTGTCTCGCTACATTACTATCGAAGACTCAGAACAAATATTGCGAGCAATTCGCCTCACACCCCCAGATGTGCCGATTGACTTAATTTTGCATACTCCTGGGGGTTTGGTTTTGGCTACGGAACAAATCGCCAGAGCATTAATTCGCCACCAGGCAAAAGTTACAGTTTTTGTACCCCACTATGCCATGAGTGGCGGTACAATGCTTGCCCTCGCCTCTGATGAAATTATTATGGATGCTAACGCTGTCTTGGGGCCAGTTGATCCCCAATTGGGTAACTACCCAGCAGCTAGTATCCTAAAAGTAGTTGAAGATAAACCCATCGGTGAGATTGATGACCAGACTTTAATTATGGCCGATCTTTCACGCAAAGCAATTCAGCAAGTACAGCGGTTTGTGCGGACTCTGCTTAAAGACAGTATACCCAAACAAAAAGTTCTGCCAGAAAATATCGAATCGATTATCGAAGCCTTGACAACTGGGCGCGTCACCCACGACTATCCGATCACTGTTGAGGAAGCGACAGAAATGGGGCTGCCCGTAACCGTCGGACTGCCCCATTCTATTTATAATCTCATGGATTTGTACCCACAGCCACAAGGAGGGCGACCCAGCGTGCAGTACATTCCGATGCCTTACAATGACCGCCGTCCAATTTTACCTACACCCAAAGGCCGACCCTTAGAAGAACCAAATCAGATGACTTGAGGGGCTTTGGGGTAGGAGTTTTTTGTGGCGACTAGGGTGTAGCTGTTGGTGTAGCTGTTGGTGTAGCTGTTGGTGTAGCTGTTGGTGTAGCTGTTGGTGTAGCTGTCGGTGTAGCTGTTGGTGTAGCTGTTGGTGTAGCTGTCGGTGTAGCTGTCGGTGTAGCTGTTGGTGTAGCTGTCGGTGTAGCTGTTGGTTTTGCCGTTGGTTTCGCTGTGGGTTTAACCGTCGGTTTCGCTGTCGGTGTAGCCGTTGGTTTCGCTGTGGGCTGACTGAAGACTGTCTTTGCTTCTTCATTTAGCTTTTGGCGGAGTGCTAAATTAGCAATTCCA
Organism: Nostoc sp. ChiQUE02; assembly: GCF_034531305.2. NCBI lineage: Bacteria > Bacillati > Cyanobacteriota > Cyanophyceae > Nostocales > Nostocaceae > Nostoc > Nostoc sp. ChiQUE02. The sequence goes on along the minus strand of NZ_JAVRBN020000001.1, from coordinate 191,664 downwards.
GTTTCCTGTAACTGATATTTCTTTTGATACTCCTTTACCACTGCTTCCGTGCGGGAACCATAAAAATGATCGCGCGGGAGGGGAGGATTTGGCTTTACCACTGCATTCAAATTTGTGTGCAGAATTTGAACGATGTTAGCAGCAAAATCTTGGGTTTTTGGCCCTGCTATTCCATCAACTGGTTTTAGCTTATAACCTGTCTGAAATTCACGAATTGCCTTTTTAGTTTCCTCATCCGTCAAAGCAGTATTTGTTACCTTGACGTTATAGCCTAACCCCCGCAACACAGCACGGAATTGCTCTGGCGTATAGCTACGTTGACGGGCCGCGAAACCTGTGTCTGCAATTACCAAACTAGCAGTTATCAGGCAGGTAACAGCAAAGGTCGCGCTTGATTTTCCAAACCCACACCACATACTTAAAACTCCTTTGGATTAAATCAGCAGGATTATAAACTTTAACAGCTGCATTTTAAGTTTGTTTAATAACTTTTTTCGCGATTATTTAATGATTTTTGAATAATTTATGAATTATTTTTATTAAATTTAACTAAAATGACACAAATTGGTTTGTGTCATCCATCAAAAGAAGTATCTTGTATTAGCAGAGAGCTAGCGATTATCATTTGAATCGAATACACCCCTTGAACACTAGACTTCTTGCAGAAGTGGGGGAAAGGGATGGAATTTTCCCTTTCCCCTTTCCCCTACCTCTTGCAAAAGGAACTTTTGCAAGAAGTCTACTAAATTACAACGCACATCTGTGTGCCTCTACTGTGGTCTAATCAACTGCAAATTGCTGTAATTGGTGGGAAATAGCCGAAAATCAATAAATGAAAGAGCTTATAACCAACTATCCACTTAATGTATAATTTATAACAAAAAATGAAAAGTATAAAATCTTCTAAACAACGTAATCTTTGGTTTGAAAGATTTATGGCAATTGCTGCCACCGTAAATTTAGGTTTAGTTTTGTTTAATTTAAGTTACGTACCTTGGCGGGATTTTTACTTGCGAAAACTTCCCCAAATTATTGAGATTTATGACCCAATAAAAGGTATTGAAAGTCATCGAGACACAAAAAATTATCTAGAAACAGTAGACGCATTAGAAAAACAAGTTAGCCAAACTGGGTTACAGTCGCCTCAGGTAAATAGCAGGCTAATACAAATAAGTCGTCTTAGCAGCGAGATGATTGACAGTAACCCGTTTGCGGGAGTGAATAAGAGTGGGACTCTGGAAAAAATCAAAAAGCGGATGCGCGATCGCATCGGTAATGAATCTGCAAAACAGTCCTTTGCTACTTTTTGGAGTCAACCATACTTATCACAAAATGGCTGGCTTCAAGAAATTAATTTTTTTAACGAGAGCATCCGCCCTTTGATTGCCTCTAACTACTACCGCCAAATCGGGGAAAGTGGCGACTTTGTTGATAATTTCTGGATTATTGACTTACCTTTTGTGATTTTATTTGGCGTAGAGTTGCTGGGGCGTACCTACTCGATCAGACGCCAACATCCTGGTTTAAGCTGGTTTGAAGCGCTATTGTGGCGTTGGTACGACCTTTTTTTAGTAGTGCCATTTTGGCGGTGGTTGAGAATTCTACCTGTATTAGTCCGCCTCGACCGAGCGCAGTTATTGGATCTCCATCCAGTGCGGCGGCAAATTCATCAGGGAATTGTTGCCAACTTTGCCGAAGAACTCACAGAAGTTGTAGTGGTGAGGGTAATTAATCAGGTTCAGGCTTCAATTGAGCGGGGTGAGTTAACGCGCTGGCTCTCACAAAAAGAAAATTTACGCCCCTACATAGATATTAATAATGTGAATGAGGTGGAAGCGATCGCAGGTCTTTTGGTAAAAACAATTGTCTACCAAGTGCTACCCGAAATCCAACCTGCGATCGTTGCCATTTTGCGCCACAACATTGAAACCGTTTTTCATCAAGTTCCCGTCTACCGCAACCTCCAGAACCTCCCTGGCGTGGGACAAGCCCAAAGCCAATTAAGTGAACAAATGGCGACTCAAATCACAACTAATCTTTACAAAACTTTAGTTAGTGCTGTTGAAGACCCTGTTGGTGCAAAACTCACCAGTCAACTCGTACAAAGCTTCAGCGACGCCTTGGGAGCGGAAATAAAGGAAAAACACGTACTTTCAGAAATTCAGAGTTTACTTTTTGACTTCTTAGAGGAAATCAAAATCAACTACGTCCAGCGTTTGTCCCAAGAAGACATAGACCAAATCATCGAGCAAACCAGGCAGCTACGAACACAAGTATCAGTTCCAGCAGTAGTGGATAAAGGCAGTACTCTCCCAGAAATACGGGAAGGGTAAGAAGTAGGGGAGCAGGGGGCAAGGGAGAGAATACAAAATTACCTCTTTCCCCTTTGCTCTCTGCTCCCTACCCCTCTGCCTCTTCCCAATGCCCAATGCCTATTGACTATCCAAGAAATGCGCTAAACTCGAATTAGGCGAATCATCATTGGTTCGTCACAAGACTTCTTGGAAGATATACCTATCGCAGGAAGTGGGTCGAAGCCCACTTTTTTTATTGAATTCTCTCATGGCTCATCCTTTAGTTCCACAAATTATTGATTTGGCGACACCAGTGGCAGAAGAACTGGGATTGGAAGTGGTTGGCGTGGTTTTTCACACCAACCAAAGTCCACCAGTGTTGCGGGTAGACATTCGCAATCCTCAGCAAGACACCGGTTTGAACGATTGTGAAAGGATGAGCCGTGCTTTAGAAGCCTCCTTAGATGCTGCGGAAATCGTTCCAGATGCCTATGTCTTGGAAGTGTCTAGTCCTGGTATTTCGCGGCAACTGGTCACTGACAGGGAGTTTATTTCCTTTAAAGGATTTCCTGTCATCATCTCCACTTCGCCACCCTACGACGGACAACAAGAGTGGACTGGTCAGTTGATTCGCCGGGATGAGACAGCACTTTACTTAAACCAAAAAGGTCGTGTAGTCGAAATTCCTCGCTCCCTAATTACTAAGGTGCAGCTAGACGAGCACCGATAAACACAAGGGCTATGGCTCAGGAGTTAGAGACTAGAGCACCTTAGCTCATGGCTAGAGATTAGGAACTAAGGGCTAAAGGTTAAGGGCTAGAGGTTAGGGATTAGTGTAAAGCTATTCTCTAATCCCTGGCTCTAATGCGTAGTTTTCAGTCCCCAGTCTCCAGTCCCTAGCTCCCAGTCCCCACTCCCTAATTTTTAAAGGAGATTGCTTATGTCAATGGTTACTTTACCTGGATTAAAAGAATTAATTGAAAGTATAAGTCGCGAGCGGAATTTACCCCGGCTTGCGGTTCAATCAGCTATTAGAGAAGCACTGCTCAAAGGATACGAACGTTATCGTCGTGCCCAAAATTTAGAGCGCAAACAGTTTGATGAAGATTATTTTGAGAATTTTGAAGTAGAACTCGATATTGAAGGAGAAGGATTTCGCGTTCTTTCCACCAAAACCATTGTCGAAGAAGTCAATAACACAGACCACCAAATTTCCCTAGACGAAGTTCAACAAGTAGCTCCCGAAGCGCAGTTAGGGGACTCTGTAGTGCTGGATGTTACTCCCGATCAAGGAGAATTTGGTCGGATGGCGGCGATGCAAACCAAGCAGGTACTTGCACAAAAATTACGGGATCAACAGCGCCAGATGGTGCAAGAAGAATTCCAAGATTTAGAAGGAACTGTGCTGCAAGCAAGAGTCCTGCGGTTTGAGCGGCAATCGGTGGTTTTGGCAGTTAGCAGCGGCTTTGGTCAGCCAGAAGTGGAAGCCGAATTACCGAAGCGGGAACAGTTGCCCAACGATAATTATCGGGCAAATGCCACCTTTAAGGTATACCTCAAAAAAGTCTCCCAAGGTCAGCAACGAGGGCCACAGTTGCTTGTATCTCGTGCTGATGCTGGTTTGGTAGTTTATCTGTTTGCCAACGAAGTCCCAGAAATTGAAGATGAAGTGGTACGGATTGTTGCCGTAGCTAGGGAGGCAAACCCACCCTCCCGTTATGTCGGCCCCCGGACTAAAATAGCAGTAGATACTCTTGATCGCGATGTAGACCCAGTTGGCGCTTGTATTGGAGCCAGGGGATCGCGAATTCAAGTGGTAGTCAACGAATTACGCGGTGAAAAAATAGATGTAATTCGCTGGTCGCCAGACCCAGCAACATACATAGCCAATGCCTTAAGTCCAGCACGGGTAGATGAAGTACGCCTTATGGATCCTGAATCCCGGCAAACTCACGTACTCGTCGCTGAAGATCAACTGAGTTTGGCCATTGGGAAAGAAGGACAAAATGTCCGTTTGGCAGCCCGTCTGACTGGTTGGAAAATTGACATCAAAGACAAAGCTAAGTATGACTATGCGGGAGAGGATGCCAAATTTACAGCTGTAAGAACAAAATATCAATCAGAGGAATCAGAGGAAGATGATCTGGACTTTGAGGAAGAATTAGAGGATGAAAATCAGGAGGAATTAGAAGAGGAGGATAGTTTTGACAATAACGATGACGAGTAATTGATTAATTTTGTAAAGTTTTGATACTGTAGATTGTAGTTTCAGTCTCAAGGATTATTTTCTCAAAAGCTACTTGGTATAAGTAAAAAATAGTAATAATAAACTTCTTTTTACATCCAAAATCCTGGACTGAGATTGCAGAGAACCGATGAAACCAAATTATCGGCGCTGTATTAGTTGCCGTAAAGTAGGCTCAAAAGATGAGTTTTGGCGGATTGTCCGCGTCTTTCCATCGGGAAAGGTACAATTAGATCAGGGCATGGGGCGTTCCGCCTATATTTGTCCGGAAACGAGTTGCCTACAAGCGGCTCAAAAAAAAAATCGACTAGGGCGATCGCTACATGCATCAGTGCCAGAAACACTGTACCAAAGCTTGTCGCAACGTCTAGCCCCCAATAATACCCAAAACCAAATTTAGTTGGAACAACTTTGTGACGTAATCACCAGAAGAATTGTGTCGAAAGCCGAAGTCGCGCTTTCATCACACCCTGTGTTGATCGTTAAGGTTAGTGCCAAAATAGTAAATGGGTGTAAAAGGCATTCGGCTCTCCAATAACAAGAGGGGCGAGGCAACAATCCCAGAACAAGATGTAATCAATTGTGTTGTGGAAGACTCAGAATCAACAAAACAAGAAAGTACAAAATGGCAACCTGGTAGCGCTCAGGCGCAGTTCGGCGTCCAGGGTTCCTATAAAAATCTTTTATTTAAAAAATTTTTATGGGTGTCCCTTAACCATCATTCCTGGTGGGGATGCCTTTATTAAACCGAAACATCTCTCTTTCCTGATTGGAGGCACCGGCAAAAACTGAACGGCAGTCTAAAAACAGTAATCCAAGGATGGAGATGTCGCAAACCAGGCAACCATCCGCTAAAACTGTAAATTAAAGGGGAAGAGTGGATGACCAACGGCAAAGTTAGAATCTATGAATTATCAAAGGAATTGAATTTGGATAACAAAGAGCTACTAGCAATTTGCAGCCAGCTCAGTATCACGGTCAAAAGTCATAGCAGCACGATTTCAGAATCCGAGGCAGAAAACATCCGGGCCGCAGCAGAAAAGCTTGCAGCTACGAATGTGTCAGCCAAAAAGGAACTAGGTACAACCAGCCATAAGCCAAATTCACCACCGAACGGCGGACGTAACCGACCTGCTGCACCCCACAAACAGCAAATTTTGGAAATACGCAAACCCAAAATATTGAGAAATACTACTTCCAACGCCTCCGAGGCGTCACTTGCTACCAATACCCAAGCTGCCTTGTCTGAAGCTAATCCTCCCTCTCCTCCACGGCCTTTCGCGACACCAGTCTCACCCATGAAGCCGACGGTACCAACTCGACCTGTACCCCGGACTCAATCTGAGACTCAAGAACAACCTCCGATCGCTGACTTGGAACAAACGCCTAATCCAAATCAGGCGTCGGAAAAAATAGCATCCCAAAAACCGGAAAAAATAGTTCCACCCAGACCGAAATCGGAAAAACCTCAAAAACCACAACTAGTTGCCCCTCCAGCCAGACCTGCGGCGGAAGAAGCCCAGGTGGCAGATGAGCCAGTCTCTCAGGCAGATAAACCGATCCTCAAACGCGATCAACGGCTACGACCCGTGGAAGGCGATCGCGATCAAATTAAGCCGAGAGTTGCTAAACTACCAACTGACCAGTCCCCACAAGGTGCACCACAAAGAACAAGTCGTCCCACCCCTTCACCCACCAGACCAGAGCAGAGGGGCAATAGACCATCTGCACCATCACAACTAGGAGAAGGGCAACGGCCCAGACCAGCACGTCCAGGTGAAGCTGTAGCAGCCGCAATGCCGATCGCTACTCCACCCAGACAAATGTCAGGAATAGCCGGCAAATCTCAAGGGTTGGGTGATGAACCAGTCGCACCCGATCTCCTCGATTTGAAACGCCCAAGTCCGCCTCGCCCGACCAAAGGTGGGAAAAAGTGGGTAGAAGAGGAAATAATTGACGAAGTTAAAGAGAAGGCTAAAGCTGGCGTCAAAGGCAAGCGGATCAAGCCAATACTTGATGATGAGTTTGAAGAAGATTTGCTCGATGATGACGATCTCGACTCACCTGCCACCGTCCAAGTCAGCCTTTCCATTGCTCGTCCTCCCAAACCGAAAGCGACTCGACCTGTACAGATGCCAGCCGCAACCCTTGCTAGCGCCCCAACTGCTAGAGGAAGTAGAAAGTCTGGTTCCAAGTCTGGTTCCAGCCGCGACCATCACCAGAACCGTCGCCAACAAGAAGCCGATACAAAACGTGACCGTCCCGAAAAGGTCACGATCACAGGCCCGTTGACTGTGCAAGAACTGGCTGACGTTTTAGCCGTTCCCGATACAGAGATTGTTAAAATCCTGTTCCTCAAAGGCATGGCGGTGAGTATCACCCAAAATCTGGATATTCCCACAATTACCCTGGTAGGAAAAGAACTAGAAATAGAAGTCGAAACCGCCGAGCGAGAAGCAGAAGCTCGGAAAGTTACGGAAATGGTCGGCGCAGAAGACCTAGAATATCTCCACCGCCGTCCGCCAGTCGTGACAATTATGGGTCACGTAGACCACGGTAAAACAACCCTGCTCGACTCAATCCGCAAAACAAAAGTGGCTGCTGGCGAAGCTGGCGGGATCACTCAACACATTGGTGCATACCATGTGGATGTAGTACACGAGGGCAAACCGCAACAGATAGTCTTCCTGGATACTCCTGGTCACGAAGCCTTTACAGCTATGCGGGCACGAGGAGCGCGGGTAACAGACATTGCTGTGTTGGTAGTGGCTGCTGATGATGGTGTCCGTCCCCAAACCATTGAAGCCATTAGCCACGCCCAAGCAGCGGGAGTGCCAATTGTTGTTGCAATCAACAAAATTGACAAAGAAGGGGCACAGCCAGAACGCGTTAAACAAGAACTCACCCAGTATGGTCTGACCTCAGAAGACTGGGGTGGTGAGACGATCATGGTTCCCGTGAGCGCGATTAGAGGTGAAAACCTGGATACGCTCTTAGAGATGATTCTCTTAGTAGCAGAGGTTGCAGAACTATCTGCCAACCCAGATCGTACCGCCAAAGGAACTGTCATTGAAGCACATCTGGATAAAGCCAAGGGAGCAGTTGCTACCCTGCTAATTCAGAATGGCACCTTGCATGTGGGAGATATCTTGGTAGCTGGCTCGGCTTTCGGTAAAGTCCGGGCGATGGTGGATGACAGAGGCAAGAGAGTAGACATTGCTTCTCCTTCCTTTGCTGTCGAGGTACTAGGTTTAAGTGATGTGCCAGCAGCAGGCGACGAGTTCGAGGTCTTCCAAAACGAGAAAGAAGCCAGAGCACTCGCTAGCGATCGCGCAGACAGACAACGCCTATCCCGCCTCTTACAAGGTCGTGTTACCCTGACAACGCTGTCGGCTCAAGCACAAGAAGGCGAGTTGAAAGAACTCAACTTGATCTTGAAAGGAGACGTACAAGGTTCTGTAGAAGCCATTGTGGGAGCGCTCAAGCAAATCCCCCAAAACGAAGTCCAAATTCGGATGCTGTTGGCTACTGCTGGGGAAATCACCGAGACAGATATCGACTTAGCAGCTGCCAGTAACGCTGTAATTATTGGTTTCAACACCACCTTTGCGAGTGGCGCTAGACAAGCCGCCGATGAAGCGGGTGTAGATGTTCGGGAATACAACGTGATCTACAAACTCCTAGAAGATATCCAAGATGCCTTGGAAGGTCTTTTGGAACCAGAGTTGGTGGAAGAACCCTTGGGTCAAACCGAAGTCCGTGCCGTCTTTCCAGTCGGTCGTGGTGCGGTTGCTGGTTGCTACGTTCAATCTGGCAAGCTAGTTCGCAACTGCAAAGTCAGGGTGCGACGCGGCGGTAAGGTGATCTATGAAGGCGTCCTTGACTCCCTAAAACGGATGAAAGAAGATGCTCGTGAGGTCAACGCCGGTTATGAATGCGGTGTCGGCATGGATAAATTCAATGATTGGGTTGAAGGTGACATCATCGAAGCCTATCAAATGGTTACGAAGCGCCGCACTCTCACCTTAACGAGATAGTGTTGAGGGTAAGATGGTTAGAAGTTAGGAGTGGTAAATTAGGAGTTAGGAGTTAAAAGCTGCTAATTCCTAACTCCTAACTCATAACTCATAACTTTTTATAATATGCATTCATTTCGCTCTGAACCTATTTTGTGGATTCACGTCGCAGGATTAGCGACGTTGCCTGTTTTTTTAGTCCTCTGCTTATTGTTTTTGTCTGTAGGCGAGCCGTTTTTACCAGTGTGGATGGAGCTATTTTTAGTTGCTGCCATTGGTATTCTCCCCCTGCTATGGATGCAGTTACGTCGCCCTTTTTATATATTTGCTCTTTTAGGAATAGCCCTAAAGCCAGAAAATCTGACTGAGCGGCAGCGAAAAATTCTCTGTTTAATTAATACAAAGTTAAATCGGATCCTGGCATTAGTCGCAGCAGTATTGTCGGTTTGGGTGCTGTGGCAGCTTTACCAAATTGCCCCATTAGTAGCAAATTCAGCTAAATTTCTCCCACAATGGCGTAGCGTTGCACTATTGCTTGCGGGATTAGCGTTTTTGGGCAGCAATCTATTTTTACAAATACCTGTGAGTGTAATGCGAGTTTTAGTGACTAATGACACAGAATTCGCTGGCATAGAGCCATTATCTTTAGAAAAGATTAAGCAGGATTTCACAATTTTAGGGGTGCGGGTTAATCAAATGGTGCCCCGGTTGTTGCAATCTTTGTTTAGGATTAATACAGATTCTTAGTAGCCCTCAAAGTAATATTATTTACTTTAAGAGGCTAGAAATAAGCATCAGGGGAGGAAGGGGAGCAGAGGAAATAATTAATAACCAATGCCCAATACTTCTCTACGAGAGGCTGCACTTCGACAGAGCTACGTGACCACGCCAACAACTTTGCTCAGTACAAGTGCCCCATCCTAATTTACCGTTGAAGTTAAAACAAAGGAATGAGAAACTATGGCTCAAATTCCAGCTTCTAGCGATCGCCAATTTTCTGCTGATACTGAAATTTGGTATAGCCTCAAATGCGCGATCTCCACTAGTTCCGGTTTTCAGCGCTGGCAACTAGAACGCGATGCTCAATTAGAGGGAATTCGCTTGGAACATCAGGTACAACGGTATTTAAGGGAAACTTTAGAAACTTTAGCTTACTAAACACCAAATAAATCTTGTAAGCTTGTTTGCAAGCGACGAAGTTGACGGTATGCACTTTCCAAGCGATCGCCATCAACTTCTACTTCATTTGTGGGATAATTCTTAATAATTTCAATCAGCGACACTTGCCCGTCTTGACTCGCAGAAAGTACCAAAGCGGCTCTTAAAGCCTGCCGATCTGCTCTCCGAGACGGTGTAGAAATAACTTGACTAATTTGATCCAAAATAATATTACCAATCTGGCTATTTAGCACTTTATCTAAAAATACAGGGTTTACCTTCACTGGCTCCGTTAAATACTGACGAACGGCTTTGGGGTCTTGTCGGGCTAAAGCTAAATTAACTCTTAGTGAACGTGAGAGTTCACCTGTTTGGGCAAAGGTGGAAAGTTCCTCTACAGAAAGTGATTCACGGAAGATACCATACTTCAGCACTACTTGTTCCGCAGCAAAGGCAGGAGTGGACAAAAGTAGAAGACAGGTACTGCCTACTGAAACTAAGGCGCAACCCAAAAAATTAAAACGCATTTCTCCGAATTTCCAATAGGTTTGCTTTTCCTGTGATGATATTCCAGCAGAATTAGTTGCGGCATCTGGCTTGAGGGAATACCAAAAAATAAATCATTCAGTAGCAAAGGCAGGATGAGCACTTAGACAAGACAGCGAGAGACTTGTCGATAGACATGGACTCATCTTGAACGTCCCTAGTACAGCACCGCAAAAATCCAGCTACCATCTCAATGAACTAGACAAGAAGCTTGAGCAACAGGTTAAAGGTAGGCAAACTTCCGCTACAGTGTACTAGTCGAATTTTCTGAATAACACAATATAACTAATGTATAAGTTCTGTGATCTATCTAAGGAATTTAGCTGAATCAGTGCTAATCATCCAGTATAGTTTTGCATGGGTTTTACAGTAGCTATAAAGCTGCTACCTTCAACCTTGTTCGACATACCGTAATTCAGCACATCACAGACGGAAAAAATGAAATATCGGGGTTTTCACATTTCTCCAGCGAAAAATTTTCGCCTTTTTTCTAGTAGTCATCTTAGATATACTTTGCGCGTCGGAGCCGGACTAACGGCTTTATTAGTTGTCTCCGGTGGGTCAATACTACTACCGAGTGAAGTTAATGCTGGTGCTAATCACCCAGCAGGCATTGCCCCAACTCTCACAGCGCAAGCTCCTGCAACAGCCGCAGTAATTTACGTTAATCCCGCAACAGGTGCAGATAGTGCTGGTGGTGGTGCAACCTCAACTGCACCCTACAAAAGCATCAGTTTCGCTCTCAGTCAAGCCCAACCAGGTGCAGTTATTCAATTAGCACCTGGAAACTATAACCAGGAAAGTGGCGAAACCTTCCCACTCTTGCTTAAACCAGGAGTGACACTGCGGGGTGATGAAGCTACTAAAGGTCAGGCAATATTGATTACAGGTGGAGGTTTCTACACGAGTCGCACCTTTGCCAGACAGGACATTACCATCCTTGCCGAGCAAGATACGACCATCACTGGTGTCACCGTCACTAACCCAAATAGCCGCGGTACGGCTGTGTGGGTGGAGTCAACTAATCCCATTATCAAAAACAGTACTTTTACTAACAGTGTCAGAGAGGGTGTTTTTGTCACAGGTACAGGCAATCCCAAAATCGAAGGTAATCTCTTTGTGCAAAACAAAGGCAATGGGATTTCAGTTGCTAGAGCTGCCCAAGGAGAAATTCGGAGTAACTTATTTCAGGATACTGGTTTTGGTCTAGCGATCGGTGGCACTTCCACACCCCTAGTTGTGGAAAATCAAATCGTCGAAAACCAAGACGGTCTTTTTATCTCAGAGTCAGCGAAGCCCGTATTGCGTAAGAATGTTATTCAAAACAATAAGCGGGATGGAGTAGTCGCGACCGTCAACGCTTCACCCGACCTTGGCACCAACGAAAATCCTGGTGGCAATCTTATCCGCAATAACACTCGTTATGATGTGAACAACGCCACTAAAACCAGTAAAATTGTCGCTGTTGGCAACGATATCGATCAGAAAAAGATTTTCGGCTCAGTAGATTTCGTTGCCGCAACCGTTGACGTACCACCTGGAGGGCCCGTTGCCTTTAAGGATGTGCCAGCAAATTACTGGGCAAAAACCTACATCGAAGCTTTAGCCTCCCAAAATATTATTGCTGGCTTTCCTGATGGCAGCTTTAAACCCAATGAACCTGTAACCCGCGCTCAATTCGCCACTATTGTCACTAAAGCCCTAACACCACCAACCAAACGCGCAGCAATTAAATTTAAGGATGTAGCAAGCAATTTCTGGGCTTATGCTGCAATTCAATCTGCTTACCAGAGTCAATTTGTTTCTGGTTATCCCGATGGCACTTTTAAGCCACAGCAGCAAATTCCGAGAGTGCAGGCGTTAGTCGCTTTAGCTAATGGTTTGGGCTTAACTGCAAATAATCAGAATGTCCTTTCCTTTTACACTGATGCTGCCCAGATTCCTAATTATGCGATCGCTCCTGTTGCTGCTGCAACTGCACGGCAATTAGTGATCAACTATCCCACAACAAAGCAACTCAATCCTAATCGTCAGGCGACTAGAGCCGAAGTTGCTGCCTTTGTTTACCAGGCACTCGTCAATGCTGGACGTGCTCAACCAATTCCTTCATCCTATTTGGTAACAGTTCAGTAAATGCCAAGTTAGCAAATTGGAAGCGCCAGACTAACAAATTATCAGTCTGGCGCTTCCAATTGATGTGAGCTTTATTAGTTTTCGGATTTTTTAAACATAAAATTTGGGGTCTTTAAATATAACTGACCCCATTTGAATGTGATTGGTTTTATGGTCAGGGTCTTTATATTGGCTGACCCCGTTTCAACGATTTCTAGTTTCTCAGTAATTTTTGCTTTTTGGGATTTCCTAATAATTTTTTTATTTTTTATTTCTTGATATTTTAAACTTCATAAAAGCATTAATAAATTTGAGGAATATTAAAGATATATAAAACGAAAGCAGTAAACAATTGAATAGCTAAAATTTCTCCCTTCAGGAATTAGGATTTTTAGCCGATTGGGGGCGTCGTTGCCGACGCTGTTCCCAGCGCCAGAGGAAGACCATTAAGGCAACAATTCCGACTTGGAGAGCTAAACTAGGCAAAGCACTCTCAACATCGCGTCCGGCAAGCACTTGGAAGAAAAAGACAAATGCACCGAGTGAACCAGAAGCACCGAAAGCAATGTAGAAAAATTGTCGTAAGCCACGATAAGGAGCGGCTATTTCTGCTTTGAGGCTGGCATACTGTTCAGGATTAAGGCGATTTTTAGGATTTTGATCTACCATGATTAAATCATGCTATACTTTTAGATTGTGTACGCCGATGTGGCTCAGTGGTAGAGCAGCTGATTCGTAATCAGCAGGCCGTGGGTTCAAATCCCATCATCGGCTTTGATAAAAGTATTGCTCAATAGTCAAGTTTGACACAAATCAAGCATTTAGCAAAATGCTTGTAAAAATAATCCCTACGACGGCAAACTACGCACTTCAATTTATACATTCTCTTTCGCCAAGTGAATGAGTTTTTAACCTTCACTCAAACTCAGTTTCGCAGAAAGCTTTTAACAAACTGATACAATTAGCGATCGCTCCTAGATGAGCAATTTCATAGCCATGTGTATTTTGGGTAGGAAATGCCAAACAAGCAGCACGCCCAACATGGCCAAATTTCATAGCAATCGAGGCATCACTACCAAATCCGCTCAAAGTTGTTAACTGCACTGGCATATCTAACTGCTTGGCACTATGGCGCAGTTGTCCATTTAGCCCCTCATCATATATCCCATAAGCATCTTGAGATAAAAGTACAGGATTTTCCCCATCTTTAACAGGATATTCCTCAGATAAGGGACAAATTTCTAAAGCAATCAAGGCATCTAAACGCTGATTTTGAGTGAAAAATAGCGCCCCAATCGCCCCCACTTCTTCTTTTGCTGACGCCACTAAATAAACATCAACAGCTGGCTGTTTCACGTTTTCAGCCAAAGCTAGCAAAATGGCAACAGAAGCTTTGTTATCTAAGGTGTAACCGGCAATATGATCTTTTAACCGAATTGGACGCTTGCGATGCTTGCCAATCACCATTCTAGTTCCAGGTCGAATGCCAACTGCTTCTAATTCAGCAGATGTCAGCTTGGTTTCAATCCAGGCATTTTCCCACTTAACAGTAGTATCTTCCTGTTGCACTTTCTGGGGCGATTCGTGAGAAACATGGCGGGAACCAAAGCTGAGAATGCCGCTAATGGTTTTGTTATCTCCGATTAAATCGACAACGCCTTCGCCGTAAACCCACGGGAAAGAACCGCCAAGTTTGCGGACTTCCACACGACCTTCATCACCGAGACTCTTGACAATTGCGCCAATTTCGTCTTTATGAGCAGTAATAGCAATTGCTCGGTCTGGATTTTTCCCTGGAATCTTGGCAATAATATTATCGGCGCGATCGCACCAGACTTCCACACCCAGCGCCGCAAATCGTTTCATCAACAATTGGTTAATCTCAGCTTCTGCACCACTAGGGGAATGGTGCATAACTAATTCTTCAATAATTTGAAATAAGCGATCGTAATCCCACATCAATACAGTTAGTTTAGTTTTCAACTGTTGTATGAGACAATTGTGCATCAACAACCCGACCTGTTGCTCCAAGCGCTAATCTTTTTTGTTGACGCTTCAGCACTCCTACCGCACCAAAAGCACCGAGAGCTAAAATCCCCAAGTTTATCGCAGGTTCAGGAACAGACTTAGCCTCAATCGCCGCCAGTGCAGCATCTGCAACTAACTTATGAACGCCTGTTGTTGGATGCACGGAGTCAAAGAATAAATAATCCTTTGGTTGAGGGCATACACTGATGGTTGTCTGTAAATTCCCGACTACGCAAGGGGTAGTCACATTTTGAAACCCAAATTTTCCTGGATTTGCTTCTATTTGATTAAATAGGGAGAACACATCCACAGACGTTAGATTCAAATCCGAGTTGTTGCTAAATTTGTCTAATTCCTCTGCTAATCTCTTGTTATGGTCAATTGTCAAACCAGTCAAGTTGCTAGATAGACCTGTAGCAAATGCAAATGGAATCTTGCCCAAATCAGGCAAGTTAAAGACTAAAATATTTTTTGCACCAGATGAGGCAAGTAACCCTACTGCATCTGATAAATTCTGGACTGTTTGAGCCGGATTGATAGCTTTACCAAACAGATAATCATTTGCACCTCCCGATACAGCATAAAGTGCATTTGGATCAAGCTTCTGATTGGCTTGTAGAATCGGTTGTGTCAATAAGCCGACTTGCTCTAGTACTCCCGGTAACAGCGCACTAGGAACAATAGCATTACCCTGACCAGAATTAGCACCACCGACAGCAAAGTTAATACCTTGGTTGGGAATAGTAGGATTTAAAGTAATGTATGGAGAGGGTTTTAATCCTAGCTGATCTCCGAGGTAGTCTACCCACACCCGATCGTTGGAAAAACGCCCTTGAAAGTAGGGTGGATCTTGGGGAATGGCTGTTGTTGGAGCAACTAAACCACCAGTAGCAGCGAAAACATTGCCAGTATCAGAAAGACTATCGCCAAATACATAAAACTTGGTAAAACTCGCAGCATTTGCCTTGAGTGGCAACATGAAAGAAAAGAGAACAAATCCTGCCGCTAAAGCTTGTTTTTTCATATTTGTTTTACCCGTGGTATTTTTTAATTTGTTTAAAAGTAATCAAAGGGCATAGTTTGACAACTTGTCTTTTGACTTACTTCAAAACTAAGTACGTCTATTGAGTTCATTTACGTTGTTTTACTTAACTATGCCTCAAAAATTTATCAAACACAGGTAAAAACGCTGAAAATACTTAGATTTACATTTTCTTGATAAAAAATAAGCCTATTACAAAGAAATCGCAAACTTTCTATGCTAAAGCATGGGCATTAGCCACTTTTCTGCTAACGATCAACTAACTGCAACAGAATGGCATAACTCTTCGTAGACATCCCTTTAATTTCGCTTTAATTTCAAAGCCTCAGTAGCCGACACACCCTCTCCCTGACTGCCGAAATACCACAAAGCCGTAGCAGCCTCAGCACGAGTTACTGATTTTTTGGGTTGAAACAGAGTCGTATAGCCAAATACCCGCCGAATATTCGATTGTTCGCCATTCTGGTAATCAGCTAACACTGCTCTTAAAGCCTTGGGGTCAATTCGCGCAGTGTCTTGGAAACCCCAGGTTTGTTTAACTGCATCTAAGTTAGCAGAGGGTAAAGCTTGGCGAGTATCTAGAGGTAATTTCCACAGCAGCAACTGTTCCCGCGTTAGGGGTGCATCAGGACGAAACAAAACTACTGTAGAATCACCAGACAAAGGACTGGGAATTAACCCAGCCTCAGCTAATCCCTGAATTGCTGGAAAATCAGGGTCTTTTGCGGACACATCACTAAAAGCTGGTTGAGTAGTTTCTGATGCCAAACGAATTTGTTTAGCTGGATTGCTGGCGTAAATAGCATTGTTAGCAGCAATTAGCCAACGAGCATATTCCCGATGTGTAACGATTTTACCGGGTTCAAACTGGTTAGTTGTGGCAGTAGAGTTGCTCTTAGTTGTCTTTGGCTCTAAAGACAAAACACCTAATGTAGCTAAGTCTTGGATGTGTTGCCGCCATTCTTGCGGTGCCTTGTTCAGATCGTTGAATGCTTGAGATTCCGCTGTGGCTATAGATGTTGTTTGGTTATTAGTGGTACTTGGTGGCTGTGCTGTCAAGTTTGCAGGTGGTACCGGGCCAATGAACTGTGGATCTCCTGGTTGAGGAGCGGCGTTAGTAGTTTCGTTAGGACTTGTAGTTAGGGTAGGTTGTGCTGTTGCGGTACTATTCGGTACGTACTCAATCAGTAATTCAGTGGCTGTTTGGGGTTGATTGGGTGTGGCGTTAGTAACTGATTGAGGCTGAATAGAAACCTTCAACAGCAAATCGTTACGACGTGCCTCAAAAGTGCCTCCTGCATCATCTGTTGGCTGTTGCAAAATCTGCCAGTTATTTGTTTGAAACTGGCTGCGATAAAAGCTAGCAATAAAGTTGCTGGGGTCAGAACTCAACCAACGAGTTGAGACTCTGTTCTCTGAGCCGCTAGCAGGTGTAACTTCCTGTAGTTTGGCATTGGAATATAGTGGGATATCTTTAGGAAAATCAGCAGGTAACTGAACTGTTGATTCGTTTTGCTGTGCTTGCGGTTGGTTACTCTGAGATTCTCCAAAGACAACTGGATTGCTTTGCAGTTTCGGATCTGCCGCCAAAGATTGCTCAAGGTTTTTGGCGACTGGACTGTTAGCACAGGCTGTTAACGAAGTGAGTAGAACAGTCCAAATTAGAAATACAGCTGGACGTTTGCAGGGAGGCACAGGAAATCACAAATTGAGTTTCAATTCCTACCCTAGCGCAGACTGTTCATTAAATGGGAATGGAGCATTGGGAAGAGGCAGAGGGGAAAGAGGTAATTTTGTATTCTTCCCCTTGCCCCCTGCCCCCTTGCTTCTTTCCCTGCTCTTTTTCGTATTAGTAAAGGTGATGATATCTCAAAAAATGAGTAAACGGTAGCAAAAGCTACCGTATTGTCTTCGTTTTACAGCCATTAGGTTTTGATAATTCCCATGCTTATTTATAGAATTCCCTAAAATTCTGGCAAACTAACATTTTTGAAAAAAAACAGAAACAAATCTAGAATGCTTGCTAGATAAAAGTTTTGTAATTTTGGCGTTCTAAGTTAGGGCGTGTCATCAATTAGGAGCCAAAAGCTTTATCAGATAAGGGATTGAGTCTGTTAGTATTTTTGTGACAAAGACTCCTGAAATCCTTGCCATGAGCCAATTTCAGATTTAATTGATGACATGCCCTAGTACTCCACCACAGCGATTATGAGAGGTTAAGGGAGTTTGTAGTAAGCACTTTAGTGCTTAGATGAGGGCTAGAGTTACCCACCACGAACTGATCAAAATTAATGTGGCAGACTACTAGATTGAGAATCAATTTTTAAGATAGTTCTGGAAATATTCAGTTGGTAGAGCGAATAACTGATTAAGAACTCGCCAAAGAATAGCATAGCTAGCAAAAGCTTTAATCTACTTCCAGATCCACTAATTTGATGCGATGCCTACGGCGGGCAAAGCCTACGCCAAGCAACTGAAGTGATAGACTAGAACTAAAGCCCTCCTTAGCCTCACTCAAGGAGGGGAATAGATCAAGTTTGCTAACACTGGCTTACAGTCGATTCTAGAAATTATTCATCTAACGATGGTAAGCTGAATAAGGCAATAGCTGGAAAATGCCAGTGTTAAGCAATTCCAGGAACTTAGCGTAAGTTCGTTATTATTGGCGACTGGGGTCATAGGTAAAGCAGTCAAGTGTCGCAGCAGTTTCCTTAGTATCTCTAAATTGATTTTCTAGGAAAAGTGCTACTTGTGCTGTAGTCAAGAGTTTCTTGGCAGCCTCGAAAGCAGTGAGTGCTTTCTCTAAAAGTGCGTAGTTTACCGCCGTAGGCATCGCCTCTATGTTATCCAAAGCTTTCCCTCAGGCAACCCATCCCCCGGTTATTCTGGGATAGGGAAAGGGTTCTTTTAGGAAAGCTGGGTACAGAGTTCGCTTTGCAACTTGTAGAGGCAGTACATATTTAGCTACGGCTGTTTACCCAATCCTACCTAATGATTGGGTAGAGGCAAAAAAGACACTTCATCGGATGCACTGGCGGTTGAGAAAACCCTCTACAAACTTGGTCTGAACAGTTAACAGCTTCCTGATAGATTAGATACAATTAGCATCTGCGTTTGGTTCGGCGATCGCTTATTCAAAGCGAGTACTCGAATTGACATGGTGCTGTACTAGCCGATTTGACATAGTATTAAACCTTTCACCT
Source organism: Nostoc sp. ChiQUE02 (assembly GCF_034531305.2). Lineage (NCBI taxonomy): Bacteria > Bacillati > Cyanobacteriota > Cyanophyceae > Nostocales > Nostocaceae > Nostoc > Nostoc sp. ChiQUE02. The sequence goes on along the minus strand of NZ_JAVRBN020000001.1, from coordinate 173,020 downwards.
GCTGGCTCTGGCGAAAATTTTTGATTCAGGGCAAATTAAGACTTATATTCAAGGGCAAGGGTGTTTCTTGGAGATGAAGTTAACCAAAAGGGGGCAAAAGGCTTAAAAAGATATGTCTAATGTCAAAAACGCAGATCGGATAAGAGTATGAAAATCTAAAATAGATATTAAATTGAAGAAAAAACAACGACCATCGACAACCGTCAGTCCATTTTACTTTCTGTAAAGCGTCACCGGGTTGTTACCAGTGCTGAAATACGATTACATGCAAGTTTCCCAGGATCAGCCTATTTATTCTGAGGCTCCACTCCAGCTGCTATTATTTGTCGATGGACGTCCAAAGTCCCGACAACAAGTGCAGCGAATACGTGCTTACTTAAAAGAATTGCAGGCTGAGTATAGTTTTGAACTTCAAACTATCGATGTTGGACAACAACCTTACTTAGCAGAACATTTTAAATTGGTAGCAACGCCAGCTTTAATCAAAATCCATCCGGAACCACAACAGGTTCTGGCTGGGAGTAATATCATAGCGCAATTGAAAAACTGGTGGCCTCGCTGGCAAGCCGCTGTAGACGCTTACTTGAAATTACAGGAAGACTTACAAGAACGTATAGACGATAATTCTAGGGTAACATCACCCAAATCCACTATCCGTTCTGTTGCTGTTTCTGCTGAACTAATCCGACTCTCAGACGAAATTTTTCGCTTGAAACAGGAAAAAGATAATCTTCAAGAGCAGCTACAGTTTAAAGACCGGGTGATTGCTATGCTGGCACACGATCTCCGCAATCCGCTAACTGCTGCCGCGATCGCGATCGAAACTCTGCAATCTAACTACAATTTAGAGACAGGCCAATTCCAGCGCCTTAAACCATCCTTGACGGCGCATCTATTAAAACAAGCCCGTAATCAAACTAAGATCATTGATCGGATGATTACTGACCTCTTGCAGGTAGGTCGTGGCAAAGACACAGAGTTTCCAATTTTACCACAAAAAGTCCAGCTAGGTAACCTGTGCTTAGATATACTGGAAGAATTGGGCGATCGCTACACAGCCAAATCCCAAAAGGTAGAAACGGATATTCCCAATGACCTACCTTATGTATATGCTGACCCAGAACGCATCCGCCAAGTGCTAATAAATCTGTTGGATAATGCCATCAAATACACCCCAGAAGGTGGCAAGATTAGCGTTGCCGGATTGCACCGCACTACCCAAAAAGTTCAGTTTAGTATTGGCGATACTGGGCCTGGTATTCCTGTAGAGAATCGCGATCGCATCTTTGAAAACCACTTCCGCCTGCAACGGGATGAAGGTACAGAAGGTTATGGCATTGGCCTTTGTCTATGCCAACGCATCATCTTGGCACATTATGGTCAAATTTGGGTGGACTCTGCCCCCAATAACGGAGCATGGTTCCACTTCACACTGCCAGTTTATCCTTCTTAGGGATTGGGCATTCACAAATGACTAATGACTAATACAACTCTTGGAGAGGCTGCGCCCTAAGCGTAGCTATGCCGCAGGCTTTACGACTATGCTCAGTACAAGTGACTAATGACAATTAAGAACTTGAGATAAAGCGATCGCGCCCCCCAGCTTTAGCTTGGTAGAGTGCTTTGTCTGCCAACACAATCAAATCTGAAGGTGAAGATTCCCAAGTCGGGACAACAGTTGCCACGCCCATACTGAGAGTGACATGCTCACTCACCGCAGACCCGTCATGAATAATTTGCAAATCTTTGACTCCCGCTTGTATCGCTGCGGCAACGTGAACTGCACCAGATGCAGGGGTATATGGCATAATTACAGCAAATTCTTCACCACCATAACGCGCTACTAAATCCTGATGCTTTTGTGCCTTAAGGCTTAAGACAGCACCCACCTTTTGTAAACAGACATCTCCAGCAGGATGGCCATATCTATCGTTATAAAATTTAAAAAAGTCGATATCACACAAAATCATTGACAGGGGAGATCCCTCTTGGGCAAGATTAATCCACTGAGTATTAAGATAATCGTCAAAGCGGCGACGATTAGCCAACTCAGTTAAGCCATCTACATTGGCAAGGTGATGCAAAGCTTGGTTTGCCGCCTCTAATTGTTTGTAAACTTGCGCTTGCTGTAGCAGTCGGCGCAACCGTTGACGCAATACAGGCCAATGAATTGGCTTAGTGACATAATCAGTCGCCCCTGCGTCAAAAGCACGGTTTACGGATTCCTCATCGTCCAAGCATGTGATCATCAATATGGGAGTGCGCTCCCATATCTTGGAAATCACAGTATTGTTATGGGTCGAGTCAGTATCAAAAGTTGCAAGGGCTGATATTAAATTATTCCTGGCAATCTGGAGCAAGTGCTTACAGCAGGTAAAGCCATCCATCACAGGCATTACAGCATCTAGCAAAACTATATCCGGTTTGATAGTCTCGTAAGCATCTAAACATTGTTTACCATCATTGACCTCGACCACTCGATAACCTTCTTGTTCCATAGCTTTACGCAACAATACTCGAATAGTCTTGTCATCATCAGCCACAAGAATCAGTGGTGGTTGCTTAGAAACAGAAAATGGGCTTATGCCTGACATGAGTTGCCTTCCACTTGCGGGACTATCCTGAAAAAGGCTGTGCAACTCAATCGCATGGGAGCGATCGCTCTTTTCTTCAATGCCAGGATTTGCGGCAAAGGTGTGTCTGGCTTCACAATCAACTGTTTTTTGACAACAGACCGCTCAATGTTATTGAGCCAAGCAAGCGGTAGATAACTAAGTTGCATAGACAATCTATAATTGGAACACGAAGGCAATTGCTACCTTTTTGTTCGGCTATGGTTATGGGAGGAAATGTTACTTTTATATTTCCCCATTGTTAAAGTTAAATTGCAATTTGTTTGAGAATTGCAAATGCATACCTTAATTATGTAGTTATGTAGTTAGTTTATAAATCTAGTGAGACAGGGCAAAGCAATTGCCGAAACGTTCTCAGAAGATAGCTAATATTAAAGACTAATATCACCTGACTTAAATTTATTTAGTCTATTCGCAAGGCTTGTGGACATTTAGTATAATTACATAAGATTAAGGTTAAGCTTAGTGTAAAGCTTAATCTTCGAGTCATTATGAATTAATAAATTAAGTAAAAATTCTCATGTATCATTGAACTCGTTTCAGTATATCTAGTTATATTAAAAAATAGATTGTTTATTCATCAAGATACCAATTTACTAGCTAAGGTTATATTAAATATAAATATAATAAACAAAAATTAATATGTTTAACAACTAAACCCTATAATTGCTTCACAGACAGCACATAAAACCGCCATCTTTTTGAGTACACAAACAACCAGAACTTTTTACAAAAAAAGTCAAAACCTATTTACATTTACTAAATCTTTAAAATGCCAGACTCATTAATGTATCAACAGGATCATTTTGTGGTACTAGAAACAAATCAACCAGAACAATTTCTGACACAATTAGAGTTATTAGAAAAGCTCAAAACAACTCTCCAACAACTTATAATTCAAGATTTGCCGCCTGACTTGCAAAAGTTTGATACTGTGGAAGCTCAAGCACAATATTTACTCGACACCAGCTGCGAATTAGATATTGGCCCAGGGCAATATTTACAGTGGTATGCAGTTCGTTTAGAAAAGTAACTTTTTGGTCAGTTGTGAAGCCCAAAAGGAGTTAACAATAAAAGTAGGCTCCGATGCTCAATAACTTGTTAACGCTGTGCTATGCGTTGGTGTAGTTTGTTGCAGGCATCAGAACTTCTCCTGACGGAGACATTGTGCGAACAAAGAAAGCAGGAGAGAAACCTTATACTTCAAAACTTTGTCATTACCAACATCTTTGAAATCTTTCACTTCGTTGTTATCCCACCTTGAAATAAATTCCGAGGCTAATAGCTAAAGTCTTCTTAAGAGGATTAAACACAAGATTTTAAGTGATGTATATGGCCATCTTCTGTGAAAGGGAAAATTGAAGTCCACGCTGAGTGGACAGAAGCTATTAATCCAGAACTTAAGTTATAGGTGGGATGTCAATTAGCGTGGCACTTTGACTGTTACAAAAAGTGGTTAACGACAAGCCATAAAAGCATGGCATTTGGGTAACAATAATTTTTGTTATTGACTATTGACTACTGACTAGGGACTCTTTTGGAGTATTGATCAGCGCTAGCTCAATTGTATTTTCAGATGGCTGCGTTATTTGAATCTCCAATCCAGGACCAAAATAGTTAGTCATTTTTTCCTGCTTTTTTTGCCACACATCAATTGGTATTAGAGGTGAATCAAATTCTAAAATTAGGGCATAGTTCCCATTGACTTCTTCTTCTCGCAACCCTGTGACTGTTGGACGTTCCTGGTCTGTGGGACTCAAACCCAGAAAAGAAAGGGTTGTATCTAGATGAGCATCTTGACCGTAACAATATCGGGTGATATCTTTGCGAATTTTATTTTGAGTATCAGTTGCTTGCTGTTCCCGCAGTACCAATGCTGACGGTGACGTAGTTTGGGGTACTGGCTTGAGTTCATTAGCTTTCAGCGCCAACCCTCCCAACAATAGAGGAATCCCGTAAAAAAATCCGACAAGATTGAGTGTGGCATTATTATCAGCATAGGCGACGAAGCCAATGATGGTTAATATACCGCCGATAGTTAGACCGAGTGTTCCTAAAGAGATTTGGCGTAGCATGAGCTTAAATTAGTATAAAGTCTGAATACCTCAGTTTTATTATCATCGGCTATGGGTAACAAATTAGGAAAGAATATCGTCCCCATTCGGTAGTATTCAACAAACTGAAAATTGCCAGGTTAAGACTGACACAAACAGAAGTCAGAGGCTACGCGTAGAAAGCTTGAAGAGTAGGGGTACGAGAGACACGGAAAGTTTCTCAGGACTAACAAGTATAATAAATTACCAATGACTTATAGCGCCCCAGAATATTGGATTTTGAGTTAACTTTAAACTTAAAGGTAGTTAAAGATAGGAAAAGAATGATGGATTTACAGACTATACAAGAACGAATTGTCGCAGTTCAAAGTAAACGTGAGTACCTGTTAAGCCTACTAGAGCAACCAAACCTGGGAACTTTGAGAGTTGACGTAAATCAGGCTTTGGAAGAACTGGATGAATTAATTGATGAATTTAGACGCACTATTCCGGTAGAGTAGAATTCATTAAAAATTGCGTCGGTTTAACCTTCAACTTCAGGCTATATCGACGCTCCTCATTACTATCATGTGCTCAAATCCCCAAAATTGAACTAAGCCTGAGTTGGCGAAGCAACATAGCTTTATCATTTATCCTGCAACTGAACCATCTCCTGTACGCTGACCTAACTGCCTAACTAAGGCAATGAGTTCGCTTGTAGGTACATCTTTTTTGCAAACATTATCAAAGCTTGACATGGTCTTTGTGCCCTGAAAATTTACATCTTCCACTGAAGAGTAAGCAAGGATTTGGGTGTTCGGAGATATAGCTTTAATGTGACTAGACGCACTCCAGCCATCCATAACTGGCATCTGTAAATCTAGAACAATTACGTCTGGATGGCAACGTTTAACCATTTCTATAGCTTCTTCACCATTACTGGCTAAACCTACTACTTGAATATTTTCCTGGCAAGAAAAAACCAATTGTAAGGTTAAACGAGTTAGCTCGTGGTCATCAACTACTAGAACACGCAAGGTAGAAAGCTCACAGGATAACATTAACATTGAGGGGAAAGACGAAATTATTCAGAATAACCCCTCTAGTTTATGGGAACAAGTGCTAGCACTAACTCTATCCTATGGTTGAATAACTTGTGTGAAGCCATGAGAAATAACTTAGGTAACTGCTCACAAAATTCAAGTTTTCTCAGAAACCTAAGTTGAGCTAGTTGTCAAGGTATAAGTAAGTTATTTTTTAATCAATTCAAGTTTGAGGCTACACCACTTGAGCGTAATGCCATATTCATGAGAAGCTTTTGTGAATTAGCTTCTGGAGAATCATCATAAGGACGCCGTTGAATGTAAGTGCCATCGGCTTGTAATTCCCAAGCTTGACGATTATCTGCGAGCATAATTCCCATAATTTCTTGCAAATCTTTAGCAATATCTGGGTCTTTCACTGGGGTAATTACTTCGACTCGGCGATCTAGGTTGCGGCGCATCCAGTCGGCACTGCCGATATAGATTTCCTCCTGTGTATTGTTATGAAAATAATAAATCCGAGAGTGTTCTAAAAAGCGACCGACAATGCTGATTATGCGAATGTTTTCACTAATGTCTTTGAGTCCTGGGCGCAAACAACAAACGCCCCTAATAATTAAGTCTATTTGTACTCCGGCGCGGGAAGCTTCATATAAAGTGGCGATAATTTGTGGATCGACTAGGGAATTCATTTTGGCAACAATGCGTCCAGAAAATCCATTTTGAACATTTTCGATTTCGCGGTGAATTAGTGCCAAAAAGCGATCGCGCATATTCACAGGCGCAACCAGCAACTCTCGATAAGACTTTTGTCTTGAGTAACCTGTCAAGAAATTAAATAAATCTGTGATGTCAGCACCCAATTCTTCACGGCAACTAAACAATCCCAAATCTGTATACAGTCGCGCCGTTTTGGGGTTATAGTTACCAGTGCCAATATGCACGTAGCGACGTATCCGGTCTTTTTCGCGCCGTACCACCATGACGGTTTTACTATGGGTTTTCAGCCCCACTAAACCATAGACAACATGAACTCCAACTCTTTCTAGTCGTTTTGCCCAGTAAATATTATTCTCTTCATCAAATCGCGCTTTTAATTCCACCAGTACGGATACCTGCTTGCCATTTTCGGCGGCGGCAATTAAGGCGTTGACGATGGGCGAATCGCCAGAAGTCCGGTAAAGGGTCATTTTGATGGCTAACACATTCGGATCGTAGGCGGCATGGGTGATAAAGCGCACCACTGTAGCCGAAAAGGATTGATAGGGATGGTGTACTAGCAAATCCTTTTCCCGAATCACTGCAAAAAAATCTTTTCCTTCGTCCGTCTCCAGGGCATCTGGGTCTAAACTCGGTTCTCTCAGCCTTTGCAAGCGTGATGGTACAACAGATTGGCGTGGTGGATCTTTGAGTTCTGGCAATGGCAAGGACATAAAATACATCAAATCCCGCAGACCCAAAAGACCATCTACTTCGTAAAGATCGCTTTCTGTTAATTCCAAATCTTGCAATAATCGCGATCGCACTATTTCAGGAGTCTGGGACTGAATTTCTAGTCGGACTGGACTTCCACCCAGCCGCCGTTTTCGTAGTTCCTGTTCAATCGCTAACAATAAGTCATCTGCCTCATCTTCTTCTAAAACCAAATCGGCATCACGGGTAATGCGGAACGGATGATATTCTTGAATGTTCATCCCTGGAAATAGAGATTCCAAGTTATGAGCGATCGCTTGTTCTAAAGGTACTCCAGTCCAGTGGGCAGGTTTGTCGTTGTTCTGATCTCCCAACTCAGGCGGTATCGGTAAAAATCGTGGGAGAACACTGGGGACTTTGACTCTGGCAAAGAATTCTTCTTCGGTATCTGGGTTTTTGACTACAACAGCCAGATTCAGACTGAGATTAGAAATAAAAGGAAAGGGATGACTAGGGTCAACAGCCAGAGGAGTCAAAACTGGAAAGACTTGTTCCTCAAAATAACTGTTGAGATGAGTTCGCTGTTTTTGATTCAAATCTATGTAATCCAGAATATGGATGCCGTGATTTGCTAGTAGCGGACGAAGTACTTGCTCAAAATGTTGGTGCTGTTTCTTGACCTGGGGAATGAGGGTAGACCTAATATCGTCTAACTGTTGTTGTGGTGTCCGACCATCGGGAGTTAATAGGCTAACTTTTGCCTCTACTTGTTGCTTTAAACCAGCAACGCGCACCATGAAAAACTCATCCAAATTAGAGTTAAATATTCCCAAAAACTTGAGACGTTCCAGAAGTGGGGTGCGATCGTCACAGGCTTCATGTAACACCCTGCCATTAAATTCTAACCAGCTTAACTCTCGGTTAAGATAATATTGTGGATCGCTGAGATTGATGGGAGTAGCGCTTTTCTTAGATTTTGCCATAATGACCTAAGGGCAGGCAGATGTGGCCCATTAAACTGGGGGACAATAAACATAGTAAATTAAATGGTGCTTGAGCATAACGCTGAGGCAACTTTTGGCTGTGCTGATTCTCTACCTCGCTACTGGTAAGGGACAGAGATAATGCTGAAATCAAAAATCTATTTGTATTTAAAGACAAAAAAATAAACCCGTGTGGGCAGGAAAGCCAACATTAACAAGAAATTTTTGGTTTTTTTGCGTAGACGTAGCCCGCACTTCTCTACGAGAGACATGGTTCGACTCCGTTCACCAGCCGCTCAGTGACCATCGTAGACATCGCTTCTGGTGCGTGCTATGTGCGATCGCGCATAGCGTCTCTTTCAGAGAATCACTCATCCCAAACCTATAACTAGATTTTATAGCCGTTTTCAACTCTCTGGAATATGGTAGTGGCTTAAAGTTGTCCCGCCTGACAAAATATTGCATCCATATAAGAACCGCAATAAGTCTAGGGGTGTAAATCGTTGCCCACGGCATATTACCCATGAAGATGCATTTAAGATTTAGCAAAGATATGACATGGGCATTTCTAAAAATCTCTGAGTAATTATCAAGTGGAGTTTACAGAGAATTATGTTGTGAGAAGCAGTCTAAAGCCCTACCTGTAATACTTTTTTAATTTGGTTTTTCAAATCCTGAACTTGGTAAGTATTACCACAAGCTCAATACAGGCATTAAGTAGATACAAGTCTTGTTGAATCTCCGTTTTATCTAGATTTTACTGCTCTTGTTGAGATCCGCACTAACGATTTAGTCTATTAGTTTTTTTAATTTATGACCGCCAGGATTTTGAAAAACTCCAGTATGATTACTGAAAGTTTTATGAAAGGTAATGGTTATATTGAAAACGCAAAGATAAACAACACGAGGAGTTTGTTAATCATGAAAATTTCTGCAATCGTCAAAGGAAGCATCTGCTTGTTGGGTTTGGTTAGCGTTGGTAATATCCTGGCTGCGCCAGCAAGTGCAGGTCAAGCTGCTGTTCGTGGTGCTGTAACAGTTGTGAGACCATCAGGTGCTTCTCAAAGTGTCAGTGGTGAGTTGATTGCACCTACTGGCGCATCCTTCAGTGGAGACTTAACAATTACACCTACTATTACAGACCCAGGAACAAACCAAGAAACCATAGATAGTCTGGTTGTCAGCCCAGCCACATTTACTGATGCAACGGCCGCGACTGGTAGCGGAAATCCATTCCTTGATGCAGCAGCAGCTGCACTAACTGCGGCTACAGCAGTTGAAGATCAAGCAGCTATCATTCGGGCTGGTGCTGGTGCTAATGGTTTCGGTGGTTTAGAGTAGATTGAATCTTTGCTTCGTAAGTACTTACAAAGTTTTTAGCAACTGACAGAACAGTTGAATAGATTTAAAGACAGGGGAGAGAAATAGCAATGCTATATCTCTTCCCTATATTTATGATGTTGTTGGCGAATTCATATACGCTTAACTTTTATTGAGAATAGACAATGTAGCTTTAAAGCTACGGGATTTAGTGAGCGATCGCTCTGGCAAATATTAAAAAAATCAGGCTAATAGACATCATCCAAAACCCTTATAGAGACGTAGCAATGCTACGTCTCTATATTCTTTTTCACCAGATATCTAATGGATAGCTTCATAGGGAAGGGTCTGGGGGGTTAAGTTAGAGTAAATAAAGGTTGTACACGGCGTTAAGCTATTTATAAAGTAGCCAAGCTACTGACTAGATATAAAATTAGAATTTATAAAGAAAAGTTAATGAAAGCTAGACACATTGATACTGATACAGAAGCGGTGAGGTTAGAAGCCCTCCGCCAGTATCAAATTCTTGACACCGAACCCGAAGAAGCCTACGACAATCTTGCTCAGTTAGCGGCATTTATTTGTGGCACGTCCATATCCTTGGTAAATTTCATTGATGAAAACCGTCAATGGTTTAAGGCAAAAGTAGGTTTAGATGTATCAGAAATGCCCCGGAGTGTTGGGTTATCTTACCTTTGCCAAGAGCGGCGTAATGTTGTGGTGGTTCCTGATACCCTAGCTGATGAAAAATTGGCAAATAATCCCGTAGTAACTGGCTATCCCTATGTGCGGTTTTATGCAGGTGTACCCTTAATTACCCCGTTGGGAGATATGCTGGGAACTCTGTGCGTAATTGACCAAGTTCCAAAAAAATTGAGCCAAAAACAAGTGGAAGCGCTTGTAGCTCTGAGTCGCCTGGTAATCGACCAATTAGAACTCAGGCGTCATGTAACTGAGGTATCGGAAATTACCGAGAAACTAATGACGCACGAGCAAGCAGCCCGCGCTCAATCTGAAGCTGCGAGAACCCGCATCGCCAATCTTCTCGAAAGCATCACTGATGGTTTTTTTGCCTTAGATAAAAAATGGCGATTCACCTACATTAATGGTCAAGCAGAACGGCTGTTGCAAAAAAAACAGAATGAGCTTTTGGGTAAAAACATCTGGGAGGTGTTTCCAGAAATCGTCGATACAACATTCCATCGTGAGTATCACAGGGCAATCTTAGAACAGGCGAGTGTGGAATTTGAGGAGTTTTATCCGCCACTAAACTGCTGGCTTCAAGTCCACGCCTATCCGGCAAAAGACGGTTTGTCTGTTTATTTTCAAGATATTACTGAACGACGGAAAACGGCAGAAGCACTAAGAGAGAGTGAAGAACGCTGGCAATTAGCATTACATGGTAATAATGATGGTATTTGGGACTGGAACCTTAAGACTAATGAAGTGTTCTTCTCAACTCGGTGGAAGGAAATGCTCGGTTATAAAGACCACGAAGTTTCCAACGGTTGGGATGAATGGACAAAACGAATCCACCCCGATGAGCGAGATTGGGTACTTCAAGCTTTCCAAGACCACTTTGCCAAGAAAACACCGTTTTATGTCTGTGAATATCGAGTCCAGTGCCAAGACGGCAGCTATAAATGGATTCTAGATCGAGGACAGGCACTTTGGGACGCATTGGGTGATATAGTTCGCATGGTGGGTTCTTATACTGATATCACAGATCGCAAGCAGGCAGATGAAGAATTAAAGCGGCAGAATTTGCGATCGCAACTATTTGCCGAAATCACCCTAAAAATTCGAGAATCTTTGCAAATAGACGAAATTCTTAAAACGACGGTGACAGAGGTACAAAAATTACTACAAGCTGACCGAGTTTTAATTTTTCAACTGGAAGCTGATGGTTCGGGAACAGTAGTGCAAGAGGCGGTGCTACCTGGTTGGCCGGTAATTCTGGGAAAAAATATTTTTGACCCCTGCTTTAAAGAAGAATACATAGAAAGATATCGCCAAGGAAGAGTGAGTGCAATGGAAGACGTTGAAACCGCTCACATTCAACCATGCCATCGAGAATTTCTTCAGCAGTTTGCTATCAAAGCTAACCTCGTAGTGCCAATTCTCGTCAGGGACGGCATTTGGGGTTTGTTGCTGGCTCATCAGTGTGCCGCACCTCGACGGTGGAATAACTTTGAGACAGAGTTGTTACAGCAATTAGCTAACCAAATTGGGATTGCTTTATCTCAAGCGCAACTATTAGAAAAACAAAGCCAGCAAAGTCAGGAACTCGCTCGTTCTAATGCGGAATTAGAACAATTTGCCTATGTGGCTTCTCATGACTTGCAAGAGCCATTGCGGATGGTAACGAGTTATTTACAACTACTAGAGCGAAGATACAAAACTCAACTAGATGCCAATGCCGATCAGTTTATTAACTACGCAGTAGATGGGGCCCGACGAATGCAGACCCTAATCAATGATTTGTTGAATTATTCTCGCGTCAGCACCCGTGGGCAGCCCTTTATGTCAGTAAATTGTAGTGTTGTCTTAGAACAGGCGATCGCTAATCTTCAAATTGCGATCGCCGATAGTAAGGCAATTGTCACTCATGATACTCTACCGGAAGTGATGGCTGATCCTACCCAACTGACACAAGTATTTCAAAACCTGATTGGCAATGCGATCAAATTTTGCCAGAATCAGCAGCCACAAATTCACATCGGGGTAGCGAAGCCAGATGGAAACCCAGATGGGGAAAGTTTAAATGTTACCCCGTCGGCAGATGAATGGTTGTTCTGGGTGCGCGATAATGGTATTGGTCTGGAATCCCAGTATGCTGAACGAATTTTTATAATTTTTCAGCGATTGCACGGTAGAGATAAGTATCCGGGTACTGGAATTGGTCTGGCAATTTGTAAGAAAATTATAGAACGCCACGGCGGCCGGATCTGGGTTGAGTCGAAACTGGGTCAAGGCTCGACTTTCTACTTCACAATTCCAGATAGAGCAGGTAAGCAATCGTGGGTACCATAACAGCGATTATGCCTATTGAGGTTTTGTTGGTAGAGGACAATCCAGGCGATGCCCAACTCACACGCATCGCCCTGGAAGATAGCAAAATCTCCATTCACTTGAATGTGGTCGAAGATGGTGTAGAGGCAATGGCATTCTTGCGAAAGCAGGAAAAATATGTCAAAGCAGCCCATCCAGATATTGTGCTGCTCGATTTAAATCTCCCTAGAAAAGATGGGCGGGAAGTACTGGCAGAAATTAAAGGAGATGAAAACCTCAAGCGAATTCCTGTAGTAATTTTGACGACTTCCCAAGCTGAAGAAGACATCCTCAAAGCTTATAATTTATGTGCAAACTGTTATATAACTAAGCCAGTAGATTTCGATCAATTCGTTAAAATTGTACAATCAATAGAAAATTTTTGGTTTGCGATCGTAAAACTGCCACCGGAGTAGTGGAAATGGCAGGTAAAAATATTAAGGTCTTGTTAGTAGAAGATAACCCTGGTGATGTCTTTTTATTACAAGAGTTTTTAAAGGAAGTTACCACAGTTTTAGTTGATTTGATGCCCGTTGAGCGACTTTATGAAGCCCTTAACTACTTAGCAAAGGAAATTTTTGATGTAATTCTGTTAGACCTCTCGCTGCCAGATAGCCAGGGACTGGAAACCTTTGTCATCGCTCACCATCAAGCAAAAGCCACTCCGATAATTGTGCTCACGGGGATAAACGATGAAACCCTAGCAATTAGGGCAATGCAGGAAGGAGCACAGGATTATTTAGTCAAAGGGCAAGTAACTGGCGACTTGCTGGTGCGTTCAATGCGTTATGCCATCGAACGTCAACGGGCAGACGACGCACTACGCCATAGTGAGGAGCGATTTCGGGTTGCCCTGAAAAACTCTCCAATCTTTGTCTACAACCAAGATCGAGAGTTACGGTACACCTGGGTTTACAATCCCCCATCTGGAGTGACTGTTGAGGAAATATTGGGCAAACAAGACTTGGATATCATCCCAGTACAAGATGCTCAACATCTGATTGCAATTAAACGTGGGGTGCTAACCACAGGCATAGGAACGCGAGAGGAAGTCTCAATTACAATCAAAGATACAACTCGATATTACGATTTAACTGTCGAGCCATTGCGAAATGAATCGCAAGAAGTTGTCGGCGTGACTTGCGCCAGTATCGATATTAGCGAACGGCAAGCCGCGCAGCGCGATCGCAAAATGGCAGAAGAAAAAATCCGCGAACAAGCAGCATTACTAGATGTCACTACAGATGCCATTTGCGTGCGAGATTTAAACAATCAAATTATCTTCTGGAACAAAGGCGCAGAAACACTTTACGGCTGGCAAGCTACAGAGGCTTGGGGCAAAAATGCTAGTGAGCTTTTGTATGACGAACCTTCACCGGAAATCGAAGCGGCTCTGTTACAAGCTATTAGTAAAGGTAAGTGGCAAGGTGAGTTAACTAAACTTACTAAAATGGGTAAGGAAATCCTTGTTGCTAGTCGCTGGAGTTTAGTATGCGATGAACAGGGTAAGCCTAAATCAATTCTCACCGTTGACACAGATATTACGGAGAAAAAACATTTAGAAGCCCAATTGTTTCGCGCTCAACGCTTGGAAAGTATTGGCACTTTGGCTAGCGGCATTGCTCACGATCTCAACAATATCCTGACACCGATTCTGGCAGGAGCGCAACTGCTACCGCTGAAATTTCCCAATGCAGATGAGCGAACTCGCCATCTACTGGAAATTCTCGAAATCAACGCTAGACGCGGCGCTGATTTAGTCAAACAGGTGCTGTCCTTTGCGCGAGGTGTGGGAGGTAAGCGGATCACTTTGCAACTCAAGCATTTGATTGTGGAAGTAGCCAAGATTCTCAAAGAGACATTTCCCAAATCCATAGAAATCAGCACTGATATACCGCAGGAGTTGTGGATGGTTTCTGGGGATAGTACCCAACTACATCAAGTGCTGATGAACCTCTGTGTTAACGCCCGCGATGCTATGGCTAATGGCGGTACTTTGAGTATCTCTGCCGAAAATCTGTTGATTGATGAAAATTATGCCCGCATGAACCTGGAAGCCAAAGAGGGAGCCTACATAGTGATTACTGTCTCTGATACTGGAGTTGGGATTCCTAGAGAAATGTTAGATAGAATTTTCGAGCCATTCTTTACCACAAAAGATGTAGGACAAGGCACTGGTTTAGGACTTTCCACCGTACTGGGGATTATTAAAAGTCACGGAGGTTTTGTGAATGTGTATAGCGAACCGGGAAGTGGCACTAGCTTTAAAGTTTACTTGCCAGCAGTAGGAGGAATGGAAACACTCAGCCCAGAAGATTTGCCACCACAAACAGGACATGGAGAATTGATTTTGGTTGTGGATGATGAAGCTGCGATTCAAGAGATTACGAGAACATCACTAGAAGATCACAACTATAAAATTTTAGTTGCCAGTGATGGCATTGAAGCGATCGCGCTATACGCTAAAAATAGGGACAAAATTAGTGCCGTACTGATGGATATGATGCTGCCCTCCTTGGATGGTTTAACTGCCATCCGTACCCTACGAAAAATTAACCCCCAAGTCAGAATTATTGCCAGCAGTGGACTGATGTCTGACAATAAGCTCAATGCAGCAGCTGCCATTGGTGTCAATACGTTTTTGTCGAAGCCCTATACCGTCAACGAATTATTGCTTTCTTTACAGAAAGTACTATCGTGAGTTAAGCAATTACGTAAGTATCCTGATACTTGTGAGTACAAAAGGCTGCTTTATTGATGTGGGTGCAAATTGCTTAGATTTGATATGCTTGAGCATCGGCTAACGCACTTCTCTTACTGATACTCACAGCTTGGCTAAATCAATATGCCTCGGTTTCTCAGATTAATCATCAATATAATAATTTTGAGTGCATTGTTACTCATATCTGTGCAAGTTAAGGCGCAAGATTGGCGTCCGGTTCGCGGTGGCATCCCTTTCGGTATCAGTGGTATAGCTCTGATAGAGCAGCAAAGCAATACGCTCGATTTTCTGATTGTCCATGACAACAAACAAAAACACCAAGTTCGTATCGCAATCATCAGCATTAAGGGGAAGAACCAACCTGAATATTTACCCTTGAACTGGCCAAATAATACTGAATTACCCATCGACTTAGAAGCTTTAACATCTGTTCCAGATAAAACAAAATCCTCTTTTATCGCTATAAGCAGTTCTGGAAAAGCTTATTACATCAAGTTAGAGCCTGCCAATAAGACCATCTCGGTTCTCAAGGAATTCAATCTACCAGGAATTATTCCAGGAAATAATTTTGAAGCATTTGGATTGCAAAATATAGACGGAAAATTAGTTGCTATTTGGGGACATCGAGGTGAAGGAGAACAACCAGCAACTATTTTTTGGGGAGTGTTTGACTTAGCTAAATATCAAATTACTCTCGCAGGTTCTGCCAGTTTGAAAGTACCGTTTCCATCTGGCAATGTTCGCCATATTTCAGATATTAAGGTAGATCCCGTAGGAATTGTGTACATCACCTCAGCAAGTGATGCCGGAGATGATGGCCCATTTCAATCAGCTGTATATGTCGCTGGTTATCTGGGATTGCATGGTAACAAAATTACATGGCATCAAAATCCTCAACTTGTTCCCCTCTACCGCTCTGATTACCACAAAATTGAAGGAATGGAACTTGTTCCCGGTGCAGCAGGCGGTGTGATTGTTGGTACAGATGATGAGAATTTGGGTTCCTATGTATATATTGTGGGTGGAAGTAGCTGAAGTATGTCCTTTGATAACTTGTGCGAACTGCTATCTGGCAGGTTTATTTGCGATCGCCTAGCAACCACATTAAGTAATATGCACATATCAAACTTTTTGTCAAGTTATTTAGAGCGATCGCAACTTGGTGTGGGTTGACCATTATCTGATTGATAACGGCCACTCATTAATTACACCTACACATTAAATCGGAACAACATTACATCCCCTTCCTGCACAATATACTCTTTCCCTTCACTGCGAACCAACCCTTTTTCCTTCGCAGCATTCATCGAACCAGTTGTTACCAAGTCTTTATAAGCAACTGTTTCGGCGCGAATAAATCCCCGCTCAAAATCACTGTGGATTACGCCAGCAGCTTGAGGTGCAGACATTCCAGCATTAATTGTCCAAGCGCGGGTTTCTTTAGGGCCGCAAGTGAAATATGTCCGCAAGCCTAAAAGCATGTAAGTTGCCCGAATCAATGATTTCAAACCGCCTTCTTCCACACCTAAAGACGCGAGGAAATCAGCTTTATCTTCCTCTGGTAATTCCACTAATTCAGCTTCAACTTGAGCCGAAACTATTACAACTTGGGCATTTTCAGTTGCTGCAATTTGCCGCACTGTTTCCACAAAATGATTACCAGTTGCCAACTCATCCTCAGATACATTCGCGGCGTAGATAATCGGTTTATAAGTGAGTAGATCCAGTCCTTTAATAATTACTGTTTCTTCTTCATTCAAGCTCACCTGACGCACCGATTTACCTTCATTTAAAGCCGCAGCTAATTTTTCTAAGACTGTGATTTCAAACTGTGCATCTTTGCTGGTACGAGCTTGTTTGCGAGTGCGGTCAATTCGCCGCTCAATTTGGGCTAAATCTGATAAACCCAATTCTATATTAATGATTTCAATATCTCGCGCTGGGTCAACAGAACCAGCAACGTGGATAATATCGTCATTCTCAAAACAACGTACCACATGGACGATCGCATCAACTTCCCGGATGTGGGACAGGAATTGATTCCCTAGTCCCTCACCCTGACTTGCACCTTTAACTAAACCGGCAATATCTACAAATTCAACTCGCGCCGGGATAGTTTGTGCCGAACTGGCAATCTTAGCAAGAACATTTAACCGCTCATCCGGTACTGCGACAACGCCGACATTCGGTTCAATCGTGCAAAAAGGGAAGTTAGCTGCTTCTGCTTTGGCATTAGCAACTACAGCATTAAATAAAGTAGATTTTCCGACGTTGGGAAGTCCGACAATTCCGGCTCTTAGCATTTTAGATTTTGGATTTTGGATTACATTACAAAGGTAATTCAAACAGGTTCCGGTATGGTTTGGGGAATTGGTTCTGGAACTGTTTGAGGAATCGGCCCTGGAACTGTTTGAGGAATGGGAGCAGGTACTGGTTCTGGTACAGGCCCCGGTAAGGGTTGGGGAATCGCTGGTCCTGGTACAGGTTCGGGACTCGGTAGCGGGTTCGGTTGAGGATTGGGAATTTGTGGTTCGGGTATAGAAATCGCAGTAGGATTAATCATGGTAAGTCTAAATTAAATTATTTAACCTTCCCAAGGTAGATGACAACCTCAACTGTTGACATCTTCCCAAATGGCTATACCCAGCGATACTTCCTTTAATAATTTACCGCTCTTGTCACTTCCGCATCTCGCCTTCCCTAAATCCAACAAATTTGTACTAAATTACTACTCTGTCACTTTTTCCACCACTTCTGGTACTGGATCATAACCACCTGGATGAAACGGATGACAGCGCAAAATCCGCCGAGTTGCCATCCAGCTACCACGCAATACTCCAAATCGTTCAATGGCTTGAATAGCATACATCGAACAAGTTGGTTGAAAGCGACAAGTTGGGAGAAACAATGGCGAGATAAACATTCGGTAGCCCCGAATCAGCCAAATCAATAATAATTTCATTGCAGTTACCTAAATCTTATAAATTAGTAACAAAGGTAAAAATTTTCATTTTGTTGTATCTTTGTTAATTACATTTTCTGACTTCACCTCAATTCCGCTTTTATGGCTGCAAATTGCCATCGCTGCAATTTGGGTGTTACTCATCCTCCTGATTGCATGGGTGGTAAACCGCTTCACCAACGAGCCAGAAATCGTGCGGAAGATAGTTCATATTGGCACTGGTAATGTGATTTTACTGGCTTGGTGGCTATATATTCCTGCTAGCGTCGGGATTACAGCTTCAATTTTAGCGAGTGCAATCACCTTATTATCCTACCGATTTTCTATTCTTCCTGGTATTAATAGCGTTGGACGCCAAAGTTTAGGGACATTTTTTTACTCTATCAGTTTCGGTATTTTAGTTGCCTGGTTTTGGTACTTGCAACAACCCCAGTATGCAGCACTAGGAATTTTGATCATGACTTGGGGAGATGGACTAGCAGCTTTGATTGGGCAACGCTTTGGTAAAAATAAGTATAAAATTTTTGGGTCAGAAAAAAGTTGGGAAGGCTCCCTGACTATGATGCTTGTTAGCTATGTCGTCAGCAGTTTGATTTTAGTTGGAACTCAAGGAAACGCTTGGCAAACTTGGGCGATATCACTAATGGTGGCAGTTATAGCTACGGCTTTAGAAGCTTTTTCATTTTTGGGTATTGACAATTTGACAGTTCCTTTGGGTAGTGCAGCGCTTGCTTACTTTTTAAGTCAGTTAGTCTTAAGTTACTAATTGCCTTGAGAGACAGTGCCAAAATTTCATCGTTAGTTAATAAATAGCCTGCAAAAGCAGGCTTTGTTCCTTTAGTCACAACTTATAGTCATTTGGCATTTATGTTTGCCAAATCGAGATGCTCTCAGTAACGACTCGTTACAAAGGAAGTTACTGTCATTACAACGATTACGACAGCTTGTCTATTTTTAGCAACTGCTTATGCATTTTTTCCCGACACTTAAGCAAAAATTATTACTATATACGCAAACCTAATAATCTAAAGGTAGTGGTTGTAGATATGCAAAATCATAAATATATGTTCAATTACTTTAAATCAGTTTAAAAACACCGAATATCAACCATTGTTACTCTATGCAATTAGTATATCTAAAAGAAATCAAAGATTTTATATCTACCTTAAGAAACAAAAATCCAATTTTCAATTATGTCTCCAGGTTTATGAAATCATGACAAACAATCCTTATAGTTGGGTCTTAGGTGGTCAACCCACCTAATTTCGTAAGTGAGGCTAACAATCATGTCACATCAAATAATTACATCTGAGTTGCTTAATGATTTATCTGATAAGCAACAACAGATGTTAGTCGGTGGTGCCGACTTTGACTTAAGCGGCAGCAATTTTGGTAACAAACGAAGTGCTGTATTTGGAAGAACCACTTCCGGTCCCCACGGTAGCACCGCTACCTCCGCAGGCTTTACTAATACTGTCAATACGGCTGCACTAGATTTCTTGGGCTTGGGTGTAGAAATTCCTACAGGGATTGGAGCCTTGGGTAGCTCACCAATTGGTACTGAAAATGGTACTGGCAATGGTACTGAGAACGGTACTGGCAATGGTACTGGTACTGGTACTGGTACTGGTACTGGTACTGAAGGTGGCGAAGCATAGATAGCTTGAAAAATCAGCTATCACACCAAAGCACTTGGCAAATTTAAGCAGGCAATAGTAAGTAGGGTTCTCAAACAGTCAAAAGTGAAGAATAAATCTATTTTTTCATCTGACTTGTTCTCTTTTGCTACTTTCCTACTTAGAATGTCCAACTTTGATCAAAATAGCTGATATTGCAAGAGCCATCTTGTTCAATTTTCAAGATGGTACTGCAAACTTGGCTATTGTGATAGTGCTGAGTAATATGGGTGCTCAAGGTTTCCCCTTTTTAGGTGCTGGAACCAGCCCTAGATTCCAGAGCTTTCCTGTGATTTTCCCTTTTGTAGAGCCTAATTATCTGGTTAAATGCTTTAGGGAACACTGCATAAGCGAGTTAGCCTCTGGAATCTTTTATCAAAGAGGAACGTAAGTGAGGCTAACGAGGCTAACAATCATGTCACATCAAATAATCAGATCGATTTGGGTAGATCTGTTTCCAGGGAAATTACGGCTTTATCCGTCGTTTCTATTCTTTAACCATTCCCACGAATAACCTGCAAAAGTTGTCACTTCAGAGCGCTTCAAAAACAAATTTACGCAGGGAATGGCGAGTATGGGCTTTTAAATAGTTAAGAATGACGATTTGTTTAGTCAAATAACAAACTTGACTATGCTATTTAGGTGGTGTTAAGCAATTTAGCCACTCAAGCTTTCTTCTCATTTATTTGTAGAAGCGATCGCAGATTTCAGAAATCTCATGTCTACAGATGTGCTATCTATATAATCCAAATATCTAAACTCAAGACTTTCCGCAAAACTGCATCTACCAATCAATCTCTGTGATGCTGATTTTTCATTAGGATCGCGCAAGTGGGGCTAACAATAATGTCGCACTAAATTATCGCGTTTTTGGAATAAAAGGGGGATGAAGGAGACTATTATAACTCGCTCAACGTAAGTGAGGACTTTGAGGGAGTTTGAGCGTTCTCCTACGTTTTTTTTAACGCGTTGCACACGTTAGAAATGTGAGGAAGGTGATTTCAGCGCGTCGCGCATACCTTTCTCTTCCCCCTTTTTTGATTATAGAACATTGCAAAGCATCATGTTTGTCGCTGTTAGCAGCATATGTTACCGTTTCACTATTTAGCGTAGTAGATACCTATTGCAACAAAGTATTCTCAATTGTTTATTGCCTGTTTTGAGCAGGTAAGCCGTAAACATCTTATTTAGAGGGATTTATCGACGCCTTTGTGTTAGTGCAGCAGGCTTGGCTTTTAGATAACCTGATTTTTTTCATCTATCCATTCATAACAAAAGGTGCAATACCGTGAAATCCTTACGCACAGAGGATGACTCTTTTTGGAATAGGTTTAATGAACCCAATCCAGACCAACTTCATTTAGTTGAAGTCAACGAGTTTCTCCCCCATATCGGGAAATGGACAAACTTTGGAGGAGGAATTCTGCTAACTATTTTTGTGGCAGGAGTGAGTCTTACATCGGTTCTCAATTACAACGTCACGGTTAAAGCCCCTGCAAGCATCCGACCTGTTGGAGAACAACGAATTGTCCAGTCTGCGATGAACGGAACCATTCAAAAGATCGATGTTCAAGAAAATCAGGTGGTAACTAAAGGACAAGCTATTGCTTACATTGATGATTCTCAACTCCAGACTCAAAAGAGTCAATTAGAAAGCAGTATTCAGCAGAGTCAATTACAACTAAATCAAATTGATGCTCAACTCGGTCAAATGAATGTCCAGATTGCGGCTCAGACAAACTTAATTAACCGCACAATTATGGCTGCACAAGCTGAGTTAGGTGGTATTCAACGCAACTATCAAGATCAGCAAATTAAAGCTACAGCTGATATGACAAAAGCACAATCAGCTTTGACCTTAGCGAAGCTGCAAAAAGAGCGATTACTGCGAGAAAAAGTCTTAACAGCAACGGTTCAAGAGGCGGAAGCAGCTTTGAAATTAACTCGGCTACAAAGAGAGCGATTGCAGCCGATAGTGGCATCGGGAGCAGTTCCTCGCAATCTGTTTGAGGAAAAAGAACAAGCGGTTAAGTCTGCTGAGGCGAAGCTAGAAGAAGCTAAAGCTAACGCTAAAAATCTCATGGAGGAAAAAGAATACGCTTTTAAGGTTGCACAAACGGACTTAGAAAAGGCTAGAACCGCGATCAATCCTAGTAATGCTGTTGTAACGGTGGCATCTGAACGGATTAAGCAGGAACAAGCAAAAGGTGAAGCGACCTTAGCCGCTTTGAACAAAGAAAGAGAGACTCTTTTACAGCAGCGCCTTGAATTGCAAAAGCAACTCGATCGCAGTGGTCAAGAACTACAACAAGTAAAAACCGATCTAAATAAAAGTGTAATTCGATCGCCAATCGCCGGAACCCTGCTGCAATTGAATCTTCGCAACCCAGGACAGGTAGTACAACCCAGTGAAGCGATCGCTCAGATTGCTCCCCTCAAAGCTCCTTTGTTAATTAAAACTCGTGTGCAGGCTCAAGATATTGACAAGGTGAAAGCGGGTCAAAAAGTCCAAATGCAGGTTTCTGCTTGTCCCTATCCAGACTATGGGACTCTCCAAGGAACCGTCGAAACAGTTGCACCAGATGCTCTACCAACTTTAAAAAACAACGTAGATCAGAACGTGGCGCAGGTACTCGCTTATCAGGTAACTATTCAACCGCAAAAACCATATTTGGGTAGAGGCGATCGCCAGTGTCATCTAAAGTCGGGGATGGAAGGTAGAGCAGATATTATTTCCCGCCAAGAAACGGTACTTCATTTCATTCTCAGAAAAGCCCGATTAATCGCGGATTTTTAATTCAAAATTGCTCTGCTAACTTTGTGTACCAATTTTAAAGGTCGGTAAATATGTTTAATCTATTTAAATTCCGTAAAAATTATCAGTGTGTTTCCCAGTTGAGTGAAGAAGACTGTGGAGCAGCTTGTCTAGCTTCGATTTCCAAACATTACGGGCATTTTTTAAGCATCAATCGCAGCCGAGAAGCAGTAGGGACTGGACAGCTAGGAACAACTTTGCTGGGTCTAAAACGCGGGTCTGAGAATCTGGGTTTCAATGCTAGAGCAGTTAAAGCTTCACCTGCGATCGTAGACAGAATCACAGAAATAAACTTACCAGCAATTATTCATTGGCAGGGCCACCACTGGGTTGTTTTGTACGACAAACGGGGTAAAAAATATGTTATTGCCGATCCAGGTGTAGGTATCCGTTATATCAATCGAGAAGAGTTAACAGCAGCCTGGAATGGCGTGATGCTCTTACTAGAGCCAGATCCAGATCGCTTTTTTAAGCAGCCCAAAGAAAAAGCAAAAGCTGGCTTAGGGCGCTTTTTAATGCGGATCTTGCCTTATGGGGGATTGCTGAGTCAAGTTTTGATGATCAATATTGTCCTGGGTGTGCTCGCTCTCAGTAGCCCAATCCTCATCCAACTGCTGACAGATGATGTTCTTGTGCGCGGCGATACCCAGTTACTCACTGTTGTGGTTCTGGCTGTTATCGTCATGAGCTTATTCAGCAGTGGTCTGCAAGCATTGCAATCCATCATGATTGCTCATTTTGGTCAACGGCTACAATTAGGGCTAGTCTTGGAGTTTGGGCGAAAAATTCTCCAATTACCTTTAAATTACTATGAAGCTCGCCGTAGTGGCGAAATCATCAGCCGACTGCGAGATATCAACGAAATCAACCAGTTGGTATCACAGATTGTAGTTCTTTTACCAAGTCAATTTTTCATTGCCATAGTTTCTTTCTGCTTCATGCTGTTTTATAGCTGGCGGTTGACGCTAGTAGTCATTTTCATTATCTTCTTAATGACTCTATCTACTCTGCCTTTCTTGCCCATTCTCCAGCAAAAGACCCGCAGTCTCTTGGTCTTGGGGTCAGAAAATCAAGGCGTTTTAGTAGAAACCTTTAAGGGCGCACAGGTAGTCAAAACCACAAACGCCGCTCCCCAATTCTGGGATGAACTTCAAAGTCGTTTTGGTCGCCTAGCCAATCTCACTTACAGTACTATCCAAATTGGAATTATTAACGGTACTGTTGCGAGACTCATTTCCAGTATTGGCGGCATCATCATACTTGGGCTAGGGAGCATTCTGGTAATTCAAGGCGAATTAAGCATAGGTCAAATGCTAGCTTTTAATATTTTACAGGTTAACGTTTTGGCTTTAATTAACTCGTTAGTTGGTTTAATAGATGAATATATTCACTCCCAAACAGCAATCTCTCGCCTTTTGGAAGTTATTGATGCTACACCAGAAGTAGTCGGTAGCGGTCAAAAGCCGACTGCACAAATCTCTGAGAATGCAGATATTCGTTGTTCCCATCTCCAATTTCACCATGCTGGCAGAGTTGATTTAATAGAAAATTTTTCTCTCAAGTTACCTGGAGGGAAGGTGATTGCTTTGATTGGTGAGTCTGGTTGTGGTAAAAGTACTTTAGCAAAATTGCTCGCAGGCTTGTATCAACCAAACTCTGGTAATATCCGTATTGGTTTTTTTAACATCCAAGACCTTTCCCTGGATTGCCTGCGACAACAAGTAATTTATGTACCCCAAGAACCTCACTTTTGGAGTCGTTCAATTTTGGATAATTTCCGCTTAGGAATGCCTTATATTTCCTTTGAGGAAATTGTCAAAGCTTGTCAGATTGCTGATGCAGACGGCTTTATCAGTCAACTTCCGAATAATTATCAAACTGTTTTAGGGGAATTTGGGGCAAATCTTTCTGGTGGGCAAAGACAACGATTAGCGATCGCCAGAGGCATCCTTACTAATCCACCTGTACTGATTTTAGACGAAGCAACTGCCGGACTTGATCCGGTAAGCGAATCCCACGTGCTAGATCGGCTCTTGGAATACCGAAAAGACAAAACCACAATTTTGATTACCCATCGTCCCAGCGTCATCAATCGCGCTGATTGGATCGTGCTACTAGATAAAGGTCAAGTGAAACTACAAGGGACTTTAGAAACTTTTCTATCTCAACAAGGAGAGCATTTAAAGTTTCTATCACTATGAAAATTTTGCTCAGTGTGAGGAGATAACACCATGTCTGAAAATTCTAAATTCAACAATCCTGAGTTATTTAGGTATCTGTCTGAAGAAGAACAAGAAAGCCTAACTGCTGGACAAAGTATAAATTACCCAAGTGAAGGGAATTTTTTCTTCCAAAAAACTAATATCCAAAGCACGGCGGACAGCACATTAAATCTTGGAGGTGGTGATGTCTCTTCACAAAACACCAGATATAATTTTTCACAGATTACCATAGGTTCTTCTATAAAAGTTGGGTTGCCAATTTTTAGCCAAGATGGAAATAGATGGCAGATTTTTATAAGTAAAATTTTAAATAATCTATTTTCATAATTGTAGCTTTTTGAATTTAAAATTTGATTTGTGATAATTGCAAGTCACATCTCCCCGGCTTTTTTGACAAGTCGGGGATTTTGTTGTTCATAAACTATTCATTATTGCTATATATACACATATATTAATAGAGGTAAACAAATATCAAGCTTTATAAGCTCAAGCAAAACTATTAAGCAAAAAAAATTCTGAAAGTAATAACCATTCAAAAAGTTATAAATCAGTAATTTTGTTCACATAATAAAAGCTAGAATTTTTGTAGCGCAATTATTAAAAATCATTCAACCTGGGATAGGATTAAATATAAATCAAAAGCTATATATTTTAGTTTTATCTTTCTAACTTTAGGATAGTTGAATATTTTTATACTCTAGTTATAAATAAAAGTATAGATATTACAACTCTGTTTTTCATGCATAGTTTGTAAAATCTATATATTAGTAAGTGAGGTTAAAAAATTATGTCGATTCAAGCCATCAAACCTGGTTTAATTGTGGATTTATCTACAGAAGAATAACAGCTTCTATCTGGAGGAAAAACTGGACGTATTAAAGCTACAGGTACTTTGAAATCCGGTGACAAGAGTTTTCCTGTTACACTTTCCGGCAAGGTTACAGGTCTGCCTGATCTCGAGGATAAAGAAAATGGAGGAAATGGAGGAAATGGAGGAAATGGAGAAGATGTTAAGTAATGATTGCAGAATAAGACTCATATAACTTCCTCAATATCAATCATATTTTGAGATAAATTGGCAGTCTCTTATGTTTTATTAAGGCGCTAAATTAGCAGACCAGAGACAAGCAAGGAAACTGCTAGGATTAGTGTTTACCTTTCTGTTACCCTATCGCTCCAGATGCAAGTAGTTTTGACTACTTGACGAGTAACTTTTTTGGGAAAAACTCAATACAAGGTTTTAGCCATGATTTTGCATCCATGAAGATATTATGTCATCATGGATGCTTACCTATGTTTAACAATAGCCATAACTAATCATTACGCACTCTTAATAAATTAGTAATCTTCAATTTATAATTTTCATAAATCAAATAGAATTGCTAGAAATACAGCTTATTAATTTATAACTTTAGGATAGTTTAATCATGCAAAAGAATATATATAACTAAAAGTATAAGTATTACTCACCTGAGTTTTTCGTAATCATGTGCGTAAGGCTTATGTACAAAAGTGAGGCAAACAATTATGTCAGATCAAATTATCATGTCTGATTTGCTTGTAGAGTTATCGACAGAGGAACAGCAGCTTCTATCTGGAGGAAAAGAATACCCTATTGAGGAACTTGAAGGGTTTGTTATTTATGGTGACAAAAAACGTCCTGTCAAACTTAAGGGTACTATTGACCTACCCAAACCCAAAAAGTAAACTTTGCAATTAGTGAGTAGGGGAAGGAGAAAACTCATATAAATTTCTCAATATCAATCAGATTTTGAGATAGTTTGGTAGTCTCTTATGTTCTGTTAACTAGACAAGCAAGGAGATTGTGAGGATTAGTGTTTATCTTTCTGTTCCCCTATTGCTCCATATCCAAATAGTTTTGATCGCTTTACGAGCACATTTTTTCCGGGAGAAATTCAAGACAAGGCTTTAGCCGTGATTTTGCATCCATGAAGATATTATGTCATCATGGATGCTTACCTATGTTTAACAATAGCCATAACTAATCATTACGCACTCTTAATAAATTAGTAATCTTCAATTTGGAATTTTCATAAATCAAATAGAATTGCTAGAAATACAGCTTATTAATTTATAACTTTAGGATAGTTTAATCATGCAAAAGAATATATATAAGTAAAAGCATAAGTATTACTCACCTGAGTTTTTCGTAATCATGTGCGTAAGACTTATGTACAAAAGTGAGGCTCTGTACAAAAGTGAGGCAAACAATTATGTCAGATCAAAACATTACACCTGATTTGCTTGTGGAGCTATCGACAGAAGAACAGCAGCTTCTATCTGGAGGATACGGTGATTACGGTGGCGGATACGGTGATTACGGTGGCGGCTACGGCGGCTATGGACGCGGCTATGGACGCGGCTACGGACGCGGCTACTGTTGATACTAAGTTAGCAAAGCCTAAGCACTGAGTGATTCCTGCATTTAAAGTTTGCACTTAGTGGGGAAAGTAGAAGACTCACATAACTTGCTCAAGATAAATCAAGTTATGAGAGAGTTTGAGCCATCCCCCATATTCTCTTAATGCATGACATCAACTGACTAGACCCAAGAAAGATAGATGCTAACAATAGCATCTATCTTTCTATTTTCCCTTTAACTCAATACAGTTCAGTTAAGCATTTCTTTCTTCCCTTTTTTCTCTTTCTTCTCTTCCTTTGCGCCCTACCCTTCTCCTTCGGAGACGCTACGCGAACGGGAAGCCACTTCTCTACGAGACGCTCCGCGAACGTGTCTATGCGTCCTTCTCTAACGAGACGCTCTTGCTAGCTTGCTTCTCCGTAGGAGTATGCGGTTCGTTAAAAAATTGATTTTGTTTGACAAAGAGTTAAGCCTTAACCCAAGGTATTGCCCTTTAACTTATTACAAGGGAAGAATCAATTTCTAATATGCATTCTGAAAATTTTTGGTTAACTGGATGCAAATTATGCCTCTAATTTTGTCGAGTCTATTACCGCTTTTCGCTCCCAAATCCAATCGAGTAAAATCGGATTGACTAACTCCGGTGCTTCATCCTGGGGACAATGCCCTACTCCCTCTAAAGGAATAAACTTTTGTACCTGCGGGAAGTTAGCTAATTCTCTCCCTAACTTAATTGGTTCCCACGGATCAGCCGTTCCCCACAAAATAATCGCCGGACAGGGTAGTAGTGGTAAAAGGTCTTCTGGTAAGGGGCCTGTAGAATAAGAAGTAAAGGCTAGAAATACAGCCCCAGCACCAGGATCGCTTGCTGGTGAAGTGAGAATATCTACCAACTCATCTGTCACCATCTCAGCATTCATATAAGCTTGCAGCAGAATTTTCCGCACTGTTTTCGGTTTGGCGAGTTGATTGAAAAAGAAATCACCAACTGGTTTGATAGATAACAGGCGTTGCAGTAAAGGCGCTCCGACACGACGAGTCCAAGGTAAAGTTACCCGTTTGCGATCGTGTAACAGCCTTAAAGAACAGTTGAGCAAAGCAACTCCCAAGGCAATATCTGGGTTGCCAACCGCTGCTTGCATAGCTACAATACAGCCAATAGAATTTCCGACTAAAAAAGCTGGCTCACCGACAACTTCACGGCAAAAATCTGCTACTTGCTGTCCCCAAGTTTCTAGTGTGTAGGCAATTTGTTCACCAGGTTGAGGTTTTGCGGAAGCGCCAAAACCAATCAAATCGATAGCATAAACACGGCAATTTTCCGCTAATACGGGAATATTTTTCCGCCAGTGCCACCAAGAAGCGCCAAATCCATGCACCAGAACAACAGCTGGCCCAGTGGTTCCTTGGGTTTGATAGCAAATCGGGAAATCTTGCCAAATCCAGGTTTTTGTAGAGGTAAGTGCTGTTTTTGAACTTGAGGTTGTCATGGGAATTTTGATGAAAACAAGGGTAAAAGCCTTTTAGTAGGAAGGCGCAAGTAAAATTGTTTTGAATTTGAATAAAATTTATCAGATTTTAAAAATAAATTTTTTGCTCTAGTGATAGCCTATACATATACCACAGAAGCTTCTAGGCTGATAACACTAGCATTAAACTGATAGTTTTATCCAGTATAAAGAGTTTTCATCTTGTTGATAGAGGTAATTTACTCACAACTTAGATTATGTCAGTATTAGGAATCATAACTTCTCTAATGTGAGTAATCTTTTCCCTATTTTTTAGATGTGAGTGAATTAGCATCAGTGGTAGATTCAGTAGTTTCACAATTTACGATAGCCAATTTGGTCTATAAGATTGTCGAATATGAGGCATCGGCTAAGGGGTGGTTTGCAACTGGAAACTGACGCTGAATTTAATAATATTTTTCTTGTTCCTAGTTCTGCGAGTCAGAAAACATGAATCTACTAGAAACAATTGATACTCCTGTTGGGAGTTATGCACCAGACTTTGAACTGCCAGGAATTGATGGTCAAGTACACCATCTTAGGCGTTATCTTGAGAAATTCCGAGCAGTTGGCGTCATTTCCATGTGTAACCACTGTCCTTATGTAGAGTGGTATATAGGCAAGCTAAAAAACATTCAAGCCGAATTTGCCCCAAAAAGCTTCACACTAATTGGCATGAATGGTAGTGATGGCGATCGCGAAACTCGGTCAAGCTTTGAAAATATGAAAGCTTTTGCCCTGCGCCACCATTTGAATTTCCCCTACTTGTGGGACTCGACGCAAGATGTTACCCGCAGTTTTGGCGCGACAAAAACACCAATGGCCTTTCTAATAGATGCTAATGGTATAGTTCGCTACAAAGGTAGAATTGACAATTATCGCCAAGACTCATCATCAGTAGAAGAGGATTATTTGAGAACTGCGATCGCTTCTCTGTTTAAAGGTCAAGAAATAGATGTACCACAAACAGAACCAATAGGTACTACATTGATTTGGCGTAACTAGACATAGATAGTCCCTGTAACTGTTATCTTAAATTGGAGGCAATTGCAACTTTTTTGATAAAGCGGAACTTCATGGGAACGAATTACCGACGGGTTTTACTCAAACTGAGCGGTGAAGCCTTAATGGGCAACATGGGCTATGGCATTGATCCAGAAGTGGTCAAAGGAATAGCTGAGGAAGTAGCAGAGGTGATAGCCACTGGCGTTCAAATGGCCATCGTTGTTGGCGGCGGCAATATTTTTCGTGGCGTCAAAGCGGCGTCAGCGGGGATGGACAGGGCAACCGCTGACTACATAGGGATGATTGCCACGGTAATGAACGCCATGACGCTGCAAGATTCGCTGGAACGTATAGGGGTACAAACGCGGGTGCAAACTGCGATCGCGATGCAAGAATTAGCGGAACCGTATATCCGTCGTCGTGCCATCCGTCATCTTGAAAAAGGACGGGTGGTAATTTTTGGTGCGGGTTCAGGAAATCCCTTCTTTACTACAGATACTACTGCGGCATTAAGAGCCGCAGAAATTGATGCGGAAGTGATTTTTAAAGCTACCAAAGTAGACGGCGTGTATGATGCCGATCCTCAGATTCATCCTGACGCCAAGCGTTACAATAGCCTCACCTACGCACACGTTTTAGCCAAAGATTTGCGGGTGATGGATAGTACTGCGATCGCCTTGTGTAAAGAAAATAATATCCCAATTCTGGTATTTGACTTAACGGTGCGAGGTAACATCCACCGAGCAGTCTTGGGAGAATCCATCGGTACCCTTGTGGGAGGTTCTTGTGATATTAGCTGACGCGAAAAGTAAGATGCAAAGTTCTGTTGAGTCAACTCAACGAGCTTTTAACACGATTCGCACTGGTCGCGCCAATGCGAGTCTATTAGATAAGGTATTAGTGGACTATTACGGTTCGCCTACGCCCTTAAAATCACTGGCAAATATTAGCACGCCAGATGCCTCGACAATTCTGATTCAGCCCTATGAGCGCAACACGCTCAACATCGTTGAGAAGGCTATTTCCCTCTCAGATGTGGGTTTAACACCCAGTAACGACGGTTCTGTAATTCGGCTGAATATTCCGCCTTTAACGAGCGATCGCCGTAAAGAATTCGTCAAAATGGCATCTAAGTATGCTGAAGAGGGTCGTGTTGCTATTCGCAACATCCGCCGCGATGCCATAGACGCGATTCGGAAACAGGAGAAAGCCTCTGAAATCTCCAAAGATGAATCAAAAGACCAACAAGATAGCTTGCAAAAACTGACAAACGAGTACACTGCCAAAATAGACTCACTATTGGCAGAAAAAGAAAAAGACATCACGACTGTTTAAAGTCTAAAGTCTGAAGTATAGAGGCTGAAGGATGATGGATAAATTCTTCAGCCTTTATCATTTCTGAGGTATCAAACAAAAATTGATCGAGTATCTCAATAGAAAATAAACTAATTGAGGAGCAAAAATTCAGCCTTATGTACGACTGCATCATCGTCGGCGCTGGGCCAGCTGGTGGAACAGCTGCATATCATTTAGCCAAACAAGGTCGCTCAGTATTAATATTAGAAAAAGAATCCCTGCCAAGATATAAACCTTGTGGCGGTGGTGTATCTCCAGCGATCGCTCAATGGTTTGACTTTGATTTTAGCCCAGCGATTTCTGTAAAAGCCGACTCCCTTCGCTTTACCTGGAATTTGGGCGACCCCGTGGAAGCGAAAATTGCCACTAAAGAGCCAGTCTGGATGGTGCGACGAGATATTTTTGACCATTTCCTAGTGCAGCAAGGACAGAAGCATGGGGCTGAACTACGAGATAATACGGAAGTAACGGGTATTGAGTTTCAAAGTGACTATTGGCAAGTTAACACAGCCAATGGCCCAGTTACAGGTCGCTACTTAATCGCGGCTGATGGTGTCAAAGGTCCAATGGCAAAATGGCTAGGCTTTAAAGACCGGAAACGCCGTTTAGCAGGAGCTTTGGAAGCAGAAGTTGCCGCAACTGTGAAGGATAAATCTACAATTCACTTCGAGTTTGGGTTGGTGAAAAACGGCTACATTTGGAACTTCCCGAAGGCGGACGGTTATTCCATTGGTGTCGGTACATTTGTCGGCGGCAAACCCCAGGATTTTAAGAAGATTTTAGATGAGTATGCGCGCTCGTTTAATGTAGATATCAAAACTAGCAAGCAGTATGGTTATCCCCTTTGCTTATGGGATGGGAAACAAAAGTTGCATACCCAAAATGCGGTTTTGGCTGGGGAAGCTGCTTGTGTAGTCGATCCCATGACAGCAGAAGGCATTCGTCCGTCAATTTTTAGCGGTTTGATTGCAGCAGGAGCCATAAATGAGGCACTTTCTGGTGATACAAACGCTTTAGAAAAATATAGCGAAGCCATTAATGAAGAATGGGGTACTGAGATGGCTTGGGCGCAAAAATTAGCTGGAGCATTCTATCGCTTTCCTGGCATTGGCTACAAAGTTGGTGTTAAGCGCCCCTCCGGTGCCAAAATCATGGGCAAGATTATGTGTGGAGAACTGCGCTATGGCGACGTTGCCGGTCGTGCCCTCAAGCGTTTAATTCCTGGTTTTGGAGGTTAAATATTAGGGATTGGGTAACGAATCTCTAGCAGACGAGTGCTAGAGATTCGTTACCTACCCCATCAAGCCAAGAAATAGAATCGCGACTGTTTGATAAGTTATATCTAGGCATTTCTCAATATGGCAATATGGCAATTTACTTGACAAAATGGCTGTCTGTGTTCGCTAGTATTCTTGCTCTTGTCCTCTTTCTGCCGGGAATTGCCTTAGCTGCACCCGTTCAAATCAATACTACTTCTGGTGTTATTTTCGCCCAAACTACCAAAACTGCAAACTATTCCACCTCGTCGGACATTAACCTGACTCCTTTACAACGCCAAGAACTCCAAGCTGTGCGTCAGAGAAGAAACAGGGAAATTGAGGCAGTGTTAAGCACATCGCAACGTGCCCAACTTAATCACAACCTCCGCGCTGGTAATAATATCAAGCAAGCCCTAGAAAAACTAAATTTGCAACCAGAACAGCAAGATTTAGTAAAGGCGATCGTGCAATTTACTAACTTGAAAATGAAAGCTATTTCATCTAGGCATTTGCTAAAAATAGGACATAATTAAAGGCTTAAAATAAGCGATCGCCTAATAATTTTTTAGTAGCGATCGCAAGCAATTTTTATTTTAGCTGTCTCATACCAATTTTATCAAAGAATACGGCAGATCGTGAATATGAGTTTAATGCAGTAAAACCAAATAAATTTAGATTTATAGAATTTTTTTTGCAGAACAAAATTCAATCTACTAGATACTAATTGCCCCTTTTGAATAAAAAGAGATATAAATGGGTATTGTAGCTGAACTTAAGCAAATATCACCTTTAATGTTAGATAATTTTCAAAGAGATTCATCTCTATTGGATATATTTTTTAGTGTTAAGTATTTGCCTGAGTCTCACTTTTGGGAAGAAGCTATTTATATATCAGGCAACTCACGGCTGAGTATACAGAAAGATTCAGAGGATAAATTTAAAAAATTTCAGTGGGCAGATAACCAACAAAGAGAAAATACAAAAGCAGAGTTTTTGAGGGAGTGGCAAATTTCAGAATTATCTTTAGGAAAATCGTGGCATGAACTGCATTTTTTACTAACCGGATACACACATACAGATAAATTATCTTTTTTAGTAAGTGAAAATTCTCTAAATAACTTACCCAAAATTCCATTGAATAATTGGAGTTTTTTTAAACTAGTTCATAAAATTATAAATAATCAACGGCACGTAGAACAGTACACGATTCCTACGTTAGATATAGATAATTTACCCTTGGTAAATGCCATTCGGGGTGGCACAGAAATAGGAAATAAAGAAGGTTATGGTAAACACAGATATTTAACACCTGATGAAGTGAGGCAAGTAGCTAAAGCTTTATCGGAACTTTCAGAAAATGGCTTTATAGCAAGGTATAAGCAAGAAGAAATTAAACAAGAACGAGTGAGTATCATAGATTGGTCAGAGGCGGAGACAATAGACTACTTAACAGAATACTACAAAGAAATAGCTGCTTACTACATAGAAGCAACTAATTTGGGAAATGCTATGTTACTTTATTTAACTTAGTTATTTTAATTATTAATGCGATGTACAACTTATTCTTAGAATCCCATCCCACTTCTACTATTCTTCTAACCCACAGTCCGAGAGGCTTAGGGAAACAGTTGATTAATCGTGACTTCAATTTCTGGAAAAGCAATCAACGATAACGTTGCATCCTCCTGCAAAATAAATTCAAAATTATAGCCTTCCAAACCCGGTTCGCGGAAAACATAAACCTGACGCTGATTCACATCCAAAATCCAGTAGTCAGTAATTCCTGCTTTAGCATAAAGAGGCGCTTTTTGTTTACGATCTGTTTCTAGTGTTGTATCCGCTACCTCAATGAGTAAAAATATTTCATTCGGCGCAGGATGATGATCAATGTACTTTCGCGCATCAATCTGGACAACAGAGATATCTGGCTCAGGTTCCGAATATTGGCTTAACTGAATGGGATCTTGTACCCGAACTAGAGCAACTTCTGCTAGCAGCCGCTTGAGATAATCAGACGCGCACAGCGTTGTTGCTGCGTGAGGAGGATTTTTCGCACTCATCGGGATAACTTGCCCATCAATCAGTTCTACTCGTTCATTCTCTGTAATAATGCCCGTCTCCAGCATCCGGTGATATTCGTTTACAGTCCACAAGCGCACTCTAGTTTGTGTCATTGTATATTTCCTGTGGCGATGCCTGCGGTGGTCACTGACTTGTACTGAGCGCAGTCGAAGTAGCTTTGTACACTTCTCTACGAGACGCTCCGCGAACGTGGAAGCAAGCTACGCACATCACTTTTAGACGATTATCTCTTACTCTCAACTTTGGCAGCATCTATAATTAATCTTGCCCTATTTAGTTCGTTACCATGTCGGAAGAAGATATCCGAGCCGCCAGGCTGGAGAAAGTAGAACAGCTCAAGCAGCTAGGGACTAATCCCTATGCCTATCGTTGGGAATCTACCCATCATGCAGCGCAGTTGCAAGAAAAGTTTACCGATTTACCCAGCGGTGAAGAAGTTGATTTAGAAGTTGCCATAGCCGGACGCATTATGGCACGTCGCGTTTTCGGCAAATTGGCTTTCTTCACCTTGCAAGATGAAACCGGTACAATTCAGCTTTATCTGGATAAAAATCGCATCCAAGAAAGCATGGCAGATATTGATGCCGATGCCTTCAATCACCTGAAGCAACTTACAGATGCAGGCGACATTCTAGGAGCCAAAGGTACTATTAAACGGACTGAAAAGGGCGAGTTATCTGTCTACGTTAAACAATATACTATCCTTACCAAATCCCTTTTGCCCCTACCCGACAAGTGGCATGGATTAACGGATGTTGCCAAGCGCTACCGTCAGCGCTACGTTGACTTGATTGTAAACCCGGAAGTGCGGCAAACTTTCCGCCGTCGCGCCCAAATTACTGCCGGTATTCGTCGTTATTTAGAAGAACGGGATTTTCTGGAAATTGAAACGCCAGTTTTGCAAAGTGAGACTGGGGGTGCAGATGCACGTCCATTTATCACTTACCACAACACCTTAGAAATGGAGTTGTATCTGCGAATTGCCACAGAACTTCATCTCAAACGGTTGATTGTGGGTGGTTTTGAAAAGGTGTTTGAATTGGGGCGGGTTTTCCGCAATGAGGGAATTTCGACTCGACACAATCCCGAATTTACGACGATTGAAGTTTACCAAGCCTACGCCGACTACAACGATATGATGGCGCTGACAGAAGGGATTATTACCACTGTCGCCCAAGAGGTACTCGGCACATTGCAAATCACCTACCAAGGGGAACCTATAGATTTGACACCACCTTGGCGGCGGGTGACAATGCACGATTTAGTTAAAGAATTTACAGGCTTGGATTTTAATTCGTTCCAAAGTTTGGAAGAAGCAAAAACAGCAAGTAAAAATGCTGCTATTCCTGGTATAGATGAAGCCCAATCAATTGGTAAGTTACTAAATTTAGCCTTTGAAGAGAAGGTAGAAGCCAATTTAATTCAACCTACCTTTGTAATTGATTACCCTGTAGAAATTTCGCCCTTAGCAAAACCTCACCGTTCTGTGCCTGGTTTGGTGGAAAGATTTGAGTTATTTATAGTTGGGCGAGAAACTGGGAATAGCTTTTCAGAACTTACCGATCCTATCGATCAAAGAGAACGCTTAGAAGCTCAAGCGGCGCGGAAAGCTGCTGGCGACTTAGAAGCCCAAGGTGTAGATGAAGACTTTCTGACAGCTTTGGAATACGGGATGCCGCCTACAGGTGGTTTAGGGATTGGGATTGATCGGTTAGTGATGTTATTAACCGATTGTGCCAGTATTCGGGATGCGATCGCTTTCCCCTTACTCAAACCTCCCAGCAGCCTGATTAAAGAATTTCGTTATGATCCAACAACTCAAACACTAACTATTGAATTTGACAGTGGAAGTGTTTATGAGTATTTCAAAGTACCCCTTAGTGTAAAGGAAGGCTTAGAAAATGCACCGTCTGATGGTCAATACTTTAACAAGTTTATTAAAGGGAAATTTAAGTTTGAACAATTGAGTTGAGTTAGTAAAGGTAAATGGGGCGATGACTTGCCCTATTCATCAACTTGATTGGGATTTGCTGAAAGTTTCGCCTGGAGTGTCTCTCGTTCCCATGCAGAGCATGGGAATGGGGGAATGGCTGATTAGAGGCTCTGCCTCCAATCAGACATTGAGTCAGCAGCCAGATGAATGCATTCTCATGCGGAGCATAGGAACGAGGAAAGGTTTGTATCTTAACCAAACAAGGATTTTAGGACTTGTGTGTACACCGTAGACTAGAGAAGGAGGAGAATTCAAAGCCTCTCAAGAGCAGGAGCGAAAAGTCTGAGTGTGGACTTGTCTCCTCTTCTCCCTAATCCCCCAATTCCTACACCACTACCTTTTCTAGGATCAGCTTAGAACGCTTGACTTGCTCAGGAATCGTTACAGGATAATCTCCGGTGAAGCAGGCAGAACAGAAACTATTGGTGTCTTCTCGTGTGGCTTCTAACATTCCCTCCCAACTGAGATAAGCAAGGCTGTCTACTTCCAGTTGCTTGGCAATTTCTGCTACTGATTTGGTAGCAGCAATCAGCTGATCCTGAGAATCGGTATCGATGCCATAGAAGCAGGGATGAGTTACAGGCGGAGAAGAAATTCTCATGTGTACCTCTATTGCACCTGCGTCACGTAAGGTTTTGACTAGTTTACGACTGGTAGTACCCCGTACAATCGAGTCGTCTACAATAATTACTCGTTTACCTACCAGCACATCTTTGAGGGGGTTGAGTTTCATCCTCAGACCCGATTCCCGCATGGTTTGGGTTGGTTGAATGAAGGTTCGCCCAACATAGCGATTTTTAATCAGTCCTTCGCCGTAAGCGACACCAGAAGCTTGGGAAAATCCAATAGCAGCAGGTATACCAGAATCAGGAACACCAAAAACAATATCGGCATCTACAAAAGATTCTTTAGCTAATTGGTGTCCTAACCGCATTCGATAGCTGTACAAACTCTCGTTGTGCATAACGCTATCAGGACGGGCAAAGTAAATCATCTCAAAGATACACAATTTCCGCTCAGATTTTTGGCTCCAATGATAGGAAGCCAAACCTTCTTCAGTAATCCAAACTAATTCACCTGGTTCTACGTCTCGCAGGTATTCGGCTCCAATGATATCTAAACCACAAGTTTCCGAAGCCAAAACGTAACGGACTGGATTACCAGCCAAAGTGCCGATTACTAAGGGACGGATTCCATTAGGGTCACGGACACCCATAACGCCGACGGGAGTGCCAATAACTAAACTAAAGGCTCCTTGGCAACGTTGAAATGCCTGAATTCCACCTTCTAGCCAATCAGCGCCCGTATCTATGGCTTCTGCGATCGCAAAAGCGATCATTTCTGAGTCTGTTGTTGTGACTAAGTTACATTTATTCTCAAGCAACTCTTGACGTAGTTGCACAGTATTGACTAAATTACCATTGTGTGCAAGAGCTAATGAACCTAAACGGGTTTCTAGTACTGCGGGTTGGGCATTAACTTTGCGGCTAGAACCTGTGGTGGAATAGCGAGTATGACCAACAGCAAGACTACCGGGCAATTGATCCAAGACAGATTCATTGAAAACTTGAGACACCAAGCCCATATCTTTGTGGAGATGTACTTGTGTACCCTCAAAGGTGGCAATCCCAGCTGATTCTTGACCCCGATGCTGGAGGGCATACAATCCAAAGTAGGTCAGTTTAGCAACGTTTTCTCCTGGGGCGTAGATCCCAAAAACACCACAAGCTTCTTCTGGCTTGTCAGGCTGATTTTCATGACTATTGATTGGGTTGTTGGTCTGGTCGGGGTATTCATCCGAAGTGACAGAATGAATAGAAATCATGCTAGCTTTGCTCCTGGTGGGGGGGTCAAGTCACTGGGATTATGTAGATGGTCGAGGAGTTCTTAACAAATCTTTAACCATCCATTAAAACAGTACCGTAATTGTGTTCAGGGATGCTAATAGTTTTGAGTGAAGTCTAGATACTCAGAACTCAGAAGTAGTGGTTTGGATGGCGAGACGTCTGGCGATCGCGTGGGAATAGCGATCGTTCATATCTTCGATCCTAACTTTGATTAAGGCTTGGTTATCAGTAGTGAAAACCCCCAAACCCGTCTCAAAATTACGAACCTTACCCAGTTTTTGCCACTCTTGACCCAGATGTTCCTGTAAGTATGATTCCCAAATTTCTTGTTGTGCTGATGCTACAGAAACTAAAATCCTGGCACCACCTTCGGCAAATAGCACTTCATCTAGTCGGTTTAACTGCGTTGGTGCTATTTCTAAATTGATTTCGGCACCAAAGTTGCCAGCAATACAAGATTCTGCTAAAGCGATCGCTACTCCGCCTTCAGCACAATCATGGGCTGAACGTACCCAACTATTACGAATTCCTTCACGACAAACTTTCTGAACGCGGCGTTCCAAGTCAAAATCTACCCGTGGTGGTTTTCCAGCAACAGTCCCGTGGATAGCGGCTAAATACTCAGATGCTCCCAAACTGTTTTGGGATGCCAGAGGTAATCCGAGAAGATAAATCACATCGCCAGATGCTTGCCAACCTTGACCACAAATTTTAGTTATATCAGGAATCAAGCCCACCATACCCACAACAGGAGTGGGATAAATGGGTTGTGGAATGCCTTGGGAATCGAGGGT
This sequence comes from Nostoc sp. ChiQUE02, assembly GCF_034531305.2. Classification (NCBI taxonomy): domain Bacteria; kingdom Bacillati; phylum Cyanobacteriota; class Cyanophyceae; order Nostocales; family Nostocaceae; genus Nostoc; species Nostoc sp. ChiQUE02. The sequence goes on along the minus strand of NZ_JAVRBN020000001.1, from coordinate 133,920 downwards.
TTCATTGTACAAAGAAACATTTCCGCCTGTGACGGGTGTCGCTAATTCTCGACAAGCATCTGCCAAACCGCGACAAGCTTCTGCCAATTGCCAGTAACCAATCGGTTTTTCTGGAGAGCCAAAATTCAGGTTATCTGTCACCGCCAGAGGTTCTGCACCCACACAGCTAAGATTGCGTGCAGCTTCTGCCACCACTGCCTTCGCTCCCTCATAAGGATCAAGATAAACATAACGAGGATTGCAATCTACCGTCGCCGCCACCCCTAATTTTAGATTTGGGAGTTGAGATTTTAGATTGGGGATTTCTTCTAGGGGACGCAAACGGATAACAGCCGCATCTGCACCACCTGGCAGTATTACCGTATTATTCTGTACTTGATGGTCGTACTGACGATATACCCAGCTTTTAGAAGCGATCGTGGGTATATCGAGCAAAGTTAACAGAATATCATTCCAACTTTGCAGGTTTCCTTGGAGTTCTATTCCAGCAATTGTGCAAGGAGGTAAGGAATCAGGAGTCCATTCCCAAGCTTGACGGGCATATTCTGGTGCTTCTGCTAACAACTCTCGCTGATATAGTGGGGTATTCTCCGCCAAAGCCTCAGCCGGAATTTCTGCTGCTACTTTACCCTGGAAGAGAATCCGCACTATCGGTTCAGCGATGACTGTACCAGCGACTACCGCTTGAAGTCCCCAACGGTGGAAAATATCGATTAATTCCTGCTCACGCCCCTTGTGGGCAACAAACAGCATTCGTTCTTGAGATTCCGAAAGCAGATATTCATAGGGAACCATCCCCGTCTCCCGCACGGGAATCTTATCTAAATCTAGTTCAATTCCCACACCACCTTTTGCCGCCATCTCTGAGGTAGAACAGGTGATCCCCGCTGCTCCCATATCTTGGGCGGCGACAACTGCACCTGTCTTAAAAGCCTCCAGACAAGCTTCAATTAACGACTTTTCCAAAAAGGGATCGCCCACTTGCACAGCAGGGCGATCGTCTATGGATTGATCGCTCAATTCTGCACTAGCAAAACTCGCGCCTCCCATACCGTCGCGCCCAGTGGTAGAACCAACATACAGCACGGGGTTGCCTAAGCCAGATGCTCCAGATTTGACGATTTCTGATGTTTCCATCAACCCTAGTGCCATAACGTTCACCAGAGGATTTCCAGAGTAAGCAGAGTCAAAGTAAACTTCGCCGCCAACGGTGGGTACTCCCACACAGTTACCATAATGAGAGATTCCTGCCACTACGCCTTGGAACAGCCTTTGAGTTTTGGCATCTTCTAAGGAACCGAAGCGCAGTGAGTTTAATAGGGCAATGGGACGCGCACCCATTGTAAAAATATCTCTGAGAATACCTCCGACTCCCGTTGCCGCTCCTTGAAAGGGTTCGACTGCTGAAGGGTGGTTGTGGGATTCAATCTTAAAGGCTAGTTGGAGTCCGTCACCCAAATCTACAACACCAGCATTTTCACCAGGCCCCACGAGAATGCGGGGCCCATCGGTGGGAAATTGTTTGAGTAGAGGTCGAGAATTTTTGTAACAGCAATGCTCTGACCACATCACCCCAAACATTCCCAGTTCAGCTTTGTTGGGATGACGTCCTAACCGACGGACAATTTCTGCGTATTCTTCTGGTTTAAGACCTTCAGCAGCGATTTCTTGAGGGGAAAAGAAAGCAGGAGATGTGGCAGTCATGGAAATTATGCACCAATTGTACAGAGCATTATTCTATCGATTTACTTGCCCTGTAAGTGCAGTTCTAGAAATCCAGATAACTCTTATTTGGAAATTTCCCTTTGAACAAGCAGGATTACCAAGTTCGGCTTCATAGTTACCCCGCTCAGTTTGCTGTGGGACATTATAGAATCAGTTTTGCTGCCAATTCTAGCCTGTAGGAGCGATCCAATGGCTAGCTGTGACGCTGTTACCAGATGAAACTTATTTTTGAGATGGGCCAGTACAACCCCAGAATGCGCTCAACAAGATTGTTCTAAGCATGAGGTAGATAAGATGAAGACGCATTTTCCACCAAATGCTTTATTTTTTATAAATAACTTGACTTTTTAAGATCAGTGAAATTCCTAGCTCCTGAACTTACATAAATCTACTCTTACTCAGAGATTATTCGGCTATATGCAGTTTAGCTGTAACAATCAAGTGACGAGAATCACACCTATCTATGATTAGGATCGTCTTCCTGCGATCGCTAACTAGGCATAATTAGTGACAACTGAACTCTAGCCGAGTCATTAATAGGGAACACACTTAATTGCCGACAGCCTTAATCAAGGACTGTCGCTTTTTTATGTCCGTATTCCCTGATAAATGCCCAATACCCCATAAATATACCCAATAAAATTTCCCCACAACTGGTTGGTAACTTGACAGAGAATTTGCCACAGCCACTACCAAATGTGGGGAAGGTATGATCAAATTGAGGATCTTATGCCTATCGAGTGCTAATATCTTGCACTCACTCTAGTAGACCAGAAATATACTCCTAGAACCAGCACAGACTTTGTATTAAGACATCGCTTGAATGATGTAATCAAAGTAGGGCGCTGCTTCGGCAGCGTCTTCTGCACTCAGTAAGCTAAGGGAGGCTGTTTTGAGGGAATTGATCGCTTCTACCATTCCAGGCACAGGAACGCCCAATGAATTGTACATTTCCCGCACGCCAATCAAACCGATTTTTTCAATTGGCTCTTTATCGCCGGCAAGCACGCCATAGGTAATTAGACGTAAGTACCAGCCGAAATCACGGATACATAGAGAGCGCTGGCGTTCACCGTAAGCATTACCGCCAGGGGAGATAAAGTCAGGACGTTTCTGCCAAAGTTGTTTGGTTGCTTCCTGAACTATCTTTTTTTCGTTTTCGGCTAAGGTAGCCGCAATCCGCGTCCGTTGTACGCCGGTTTGCAAAAAGTCTTTGATATTTTTAAGTTCGCCACTGCTGGGATAACGCAGTTCGTCGTCAGCTTTGAGAATAACTTGGCTAATTACAGTCATGATGATTGAAATCACCTGAAATATTATCTGTTAGTTTAGCGAGTCGGAGGTACACAAGTGAAGGGATCGGAGCTACTTATGTATTGAATTTATCTATTTGGCAAGATGAGGGAGTAAGGAATGTGTAAGAAGCAGGGGAGCAGGGGTAGGGGGCAAGGGGGAGAATAAAAAATTACCTCTTTCCCCTCTACTCCAACCTTTGTGCCCCTCTGTCTCTTTCCAATGACGACCAATAACTAATGACTAATGACTAATGACCAATGACAAAAATAATTTGGCAACAGGGTGAATTAATCAAAGTGACGATCGCTAACCTGAGTGATACAGGTGATGGAGTGGGACGCGCTGATGAGCGTGTAGTGTTTGTCCCAGATACTGTTCCAGGCGATCGCGCCATTGTCCGCTTGGTACATGTTAAACCCAAATACGCCCACGGGAAGCTCCAGCAGCTATTGGAACCATCCCCCCACCGGATCAGACCTAGTTGTATTGTGGCGGATAAATGCGGTGGTTGCCAGTGGCAGCATATTAATTATAATTACCAGCTAGTGGCCAAGCAAAATCAAGTTATCCAAGCTTTAGAACGCATTGGCGGTTTTGCCCAACCACCAGTAGATCCGGTACTTGCCGCCCCTTCTGCTTTCGGCTACCGTAATAAATCTACATATCCTCTGGGTACATCGGCAACAGGACAGGTACAAGCTGGTTACTACCAAAAAGGTAGTCACCAATTAATTAACTTAAATCAATGTCCAGTCCAAGACTCACGATTAAATCCCTTACTTGCGGAAGTGAAGCAGGACATCCAACAACGGGGTTGGCAAATTTATGATGAACAGCGCCACCTTGGACAAATTCGCCATCTTGGTTTACGGATTGGCCGACACACTGGAGAAATGTTGCTGACTTTGGTGGTGAAAGACTGGAATTTATCAGGAATTGAAACCCAAGCCCAGGAATGGTTAAAGCGCTATCCGCAGTTAGTGGGAGTGTCGCTCAATCGCAATGGCGATCGCACAAATGCTATCTTTGGATCAGAAACCCGTTGCATCGCTGGAGTCCCCCACCTGCGTGAAAATTTTGCTGGACTGGAATTTCAAGTACGCCCAGATACATTTTTCCAAGTGTATACAGAAACAGCAGAGGCACTATTGCAGATAATTCAATCAGAACTCAATCTTCAAGGGCATGAGTTGCTAGTTGATGCCTACTGTGGTATTGGGACTTTAACTTTACCCCTCGCCAAAAAAGTCCGTCAAGCTACAGGATTAGAAGTGCAAGCAGCAGCAGTGGAACAAGCTATTTTGAATGCCCAACGCAACGGAATTGATAATGTGACATTCCAAGTCGGGGCAGTAGAGAAATTGCTTCCAAAAATGGGCACAATACCAGAAGTAGTAATACTCGATCCGCCACGTAAGGGGTGCGATCGCGCTGTCATAGATACTTTACGGCAATTGAAACCATCTCGGATCGTTTACGTCAGCTGTAAAGTAGCCACCCTCGCCCGCGACCTAAAATTACTTTGTCAAGATGGGCAATATACTATCACACGGGTGCAACCTGCCGATTTTTTTCCTCAAACGGCTCATGTTGAAGCTGCCGCTTTTCTTGTGCTATCACATTTGGACAAGGGGTAGTAAGTCCTTTAAAAAAAACTGAAATTTGAAATTGGTAGTCTAGTGCATACTAAAGATGCTAAGATTGAATTAAGCTAAAAATAGAAATTCATTTTGTTTAAAGAAATTCAAGTTGCATAGGTTCTTAAAAATATGAAGTGGATTGTGTAAATTACAAATCGGCAATTAACTAGAGTATGCCAATACTCTCTTAAATTACTAGCATCTTTTTAAGTTGCTGACTTCATTATCAAACTTATTCCAGCCGCTATATATTTAAGCCAATCCCAACTCATATATATATAGAGCCAATGCTCCCTAGCATTTTCAAAATTTAGTTTTAAAGACGCAAGTTTGAAGGCAGCATGACCACCTCAAGTTTTATCAGGGTGCCTGTAATAGCAAACTGATGTCTAGCTAACTGAAAGCTATGGGGTTTCTCTTGTGATTACAATTTCACTCCGTCCAGTTGGACGTTATTGGGGCACTATTAGTTTTGCCTCAACCCTCTATCTTTGTCCAATATTAGATTTACTGTTGGCAGAAATTCCAGCAAAGTTACAAGCAGAATTGCGGCTAGGACTTCAAGAAGCCCTAGTAAACGCAGCTAAACATGGCAATAATCTCGATCCAAGTAAAACAGTTGTAGTCCGTTTTTCCTTAATAGATAATCAATATTGGTGGATAATATCAGACCAGGGTAGCGGCTTTAGTCCTTCATCTATTAGTGATGAAGAGCCAACAGACTATTTACCACCAGATGAATCAGAAAGTGGTCGTGGTTTATGCCTTCTGCATCAAATTTTTGATCAGGTGGAGTGGAACCGCAAAGGGACAGAATTGAGGCTTTGTAAACAAATGGAAAATCGCCGAGGATTATCTCTGCGACGGTAACGTAATTAGGAGTTAAGAGTTAAAAGTTAGGAGTTGAATAATAATTCATAACTCCTAACTCTTAACTCTTAACTTTTGCCGTGAGTCGGACAGGGAGGGGCAGAAATGGAGCGATCTAACCAACCAATTGCTTGTTCTAATCTAGCTTGAGCTTCTTGTGGCTGATTCTTTAAAAGATACACAATCGCTGCTGCCACTTGTTCATTAGCGCGGGAATTGCGGTTAGACTTGAGGCGATGCCAATCGTTAGGGGAAATGCTCAGTCTTTCCATGAGGGCTTGAGCTAGTTCCAGAGTACTAAGTTCATTCAGTTGACTGGTTTTCGGCAGCTGGGTAGATTGGGACATAACTATTGGCACATTTGCATTTACTTCTACTGTACTACCTGTAAATGAAGCCGCCTAAACAATCACAGCCGTCAGCAGAAAATCCAGAACCAGATTTTGAACAAGAATTAGAAGAAGTAGAGCGATCGCTCCTGTCCTTAAAAGAACGTTACGATCAAGTGCAACGCGATCGCCAGCAACAGGCACAATGGCAACAGCGCCGGGATCAACTAAAGCACAATAAATCTCAGACACCAGAAATCAAAGCAGAGTTACGGCACATTCAACAGCAGTTGGAAAGGCTAGAAGTGAACTTAGAAAGCCAGTTATTTTCTTGGCGTAGCCTCAAAAAACCTTTCTGGCAAGTCGTCCGCTTTGGTGGAATGGGCGTTATCATAGGCTGGATATTAAAGTCTTATGCTGGGTAAATATGGTAAATCGACGGATTGCAGAAATATTGCGAAGTGGCCAACCTGATGAGTCCCTCCAAGTTCAAGGCTGGGTGAGGACGAAACGCGAGTCCAAAGGGTTTGCTTTTATTGAAGTCAATGACGGCTCATCACTAGCTAATTTGCAAGTCGTCATTAATCAGGATTTGCCAGATTACGAAGCTATATTGAAAAAATTAAATACAGGTGCTGCTGTAGAGGTCACAGGGGTACTAGTAGCTTCTCTTGGTAAAGGACAGCGGATTGAGTTGAAAGCCGAGTCCGTGAAAGTTTACGGTGAAGCTGATCCCGATACATATCCCCTGCAAAAGAAACGCCATTCCTTTGAGTTTCTGCGAACCATTGGACATTTGCGATCGCGTACCAATTCCTTTGGTGCAGTTTTCCGTGTCAGAAATGCTTGTTCGGCAGCAATTCACCAATTTTTCCAAGAAAGAGGCTTTTTGTGGGTACACACACCGATCATCACTGCTAGCGACTGCGAAGGCGCGGGTGAACTGTTTAGCGTTACCAGTTTAGATTTAAAGAATATTCCCCGCATAGAAAACCAAGCAGTAGATTACAGCCAAGACTTTTTTGCTAAACCCACATATTTAACAGTTAGCGGCCAGTTGGAAGCGGAAGTGATGGCGATGGCGTTTAGTAACGTCTACACCTTTGGCCCTACCTTCCGTGCAGAAAATTCCAATACCTCGCGCCACCTAGCAGAATTTTGGATGGTTGAGCCAGAAATGGCTTTTTGTGACTTAGAAGGCGATATGGATTTGGCTGAAGCGTTTCTCAAACACATTTTTAAATATGTGTTGGAAACTTGCCCAGAAGATATGGAATTTTTCAATGAACGCATTGATAAATCTGTGTTGGCGACAGCCGAAAATATTATTAATAATCAGTTTGAACGCTTAACTTACACAGAAGCGATCGCACTTTTAGAAAAAGCTGATGTTAAATTTGAATATCCAGTGAGTTGGGGTTTAGATTTACAATCAGAACACGAACGCTACCTAGCTGAACAATTATTTAAAAAGCCTGCGATCGTTACAGATTATCCAGCGCAAATCAAAGCTTTTTATATGCGCTTGAACGACGATGAAAAAACCGTCCGCGCAATGGATATTCTCGCACCCAAAATTGGCGAAATTGTCGGTGGTTCCCAGCGCGAAGAACGTTTAGAAGTTTTAGAACGCCGTGTGTTAGCGCAAGGGTTAAACCCAGAAGACTTGTGGTGGTATCTTGATTTGCGCCGTTATGGTACTGTTCCCCATGCGGGTTTTGGACTAGGTTTTGAACGACTTGTGCAATTTATGACTGGTATGGGAAATATTCGTGATGTGATTCCGTTCCCGCGTACACCACAAAGTGCTGAGTTTTAGTTTAAATTTTAGACCTGTTATCGCGTCTACACAAAGCAATTCCGTCTGCGCGGATTAATAAAAACATTGAAACCTGCATTCGCGGGTTTCAATGTTTTTATAGCCACGTATTTTCTAAAACTATTAATTAAGATTAAGATTTTTGAATCTCCTCTTGTAAAACTTGAACTTGCTCAATAGATAATTCAGTAACTTGAGCAATTTGCTCTAAACTCATTCCAATTCGCAACAAATTTAAAGCCAACTTTCTTGTTGTTTCTGCTTTCCCTTCGGCTTTGCCTTTAGCTTCCCCTTTCGCTTCGCCTTCTTCTAGGATTTGTTGATAAATGACTTATTCGCGCATAATCTCACTCCTTAAAATCTTGCTAATTACGTTTTTATTTAACACCAGACCTGCTAATATGCCACTGGCAGCAGCTATATTTCTTTGTAGCTGGCGATGGCTAATTGCTTCAACTGCTTTGGCTACTTGGGTTAATACCATTGTAGGATCGTTTGTCTGACTTAGCACGGCAAAGGGCAATAGGCCTGGAATACTCATAAACCTGTCTGTCGGTTGTTCCCACAGGCGTATTACCTCAAACTGATGGTAAGTCTTGTTTAATTTAAAACTGTTTTCACTGACTAATTGTGAACTTGTCTTTCTCAAATAGATTACTATTTGGCGCATTTCTTTGTTAGGAACTGACCCACAGTTACGGCAAATAAGGTTGTTTGCATTTACTGCGTCAACAGGTTTTGGGCAATAAGGATTTATACAATAGATCATTACACAGAAGTAAATATCCTAAAAAATCGATTATTATTGATATCTAAACAGAAGACTAAATCTATAAGGTTCTATTAATAGAGTTCCCTAAAATTTTGACAAAGTAACATATATAGCATTTCTCACTTCAGTATTAAATTTCATACCCAATAAATTAGGGTTACAACAATTGTTGTAACCCTAATTTATTGGGTATATTCAAGCTGATCGAAAAGCACTATAAAATAACAATTAACCTCATAACTACCGAATTATGAGCAATTCTTCACATTTACTACATCTAGATTAATGGTTTGCCAAGGCAAATACTTTCTTGCTTGCCTGGGTGGGATAAGTGGCGCTAGTGTTAAAAGAAATCGTGCAAAACAAAACTTTCATCCCAGAAGTCGAGTAGGAAGCTAGAATGGCAATTCCAAATAAACAAGTAAAATCTAATACTGATATTTTAGATAATAGGCGCACCCAAACTCGCATCCAGGTTCGCATTCCTAAAGACTTGCATGAGGAACCAGTCATTTCACGACTGGTTTCTCAGTATGGTGTCACAGTCATTATTGCTGATGCTCTGGTAAGCGCAAACGTGCCACAATATAGCTGCTTCGATCTGGAACTGCGAGGTACTGTTTCTCAGATTGAAAGCGCCCTAACTTACCTAGATGAACTGGATTTAGAAGTTTTGCACCAATCTAGCCCTGAAGAAGATGGGTGGTAAATCTTAGTTAGGAGTTAGGAGTTAGGAGTTAAAAAATTCATAATTCATAACTCCTAACTTTTAACTCTTAACTTTGTTTAAGCCATTTGATTTTCAATCGCCCACCGCGCTAGTTCAGTGCGGTTGTGGAGATTGGTTTTGCCCAACATATTGGACACATGGCTTTCAACCGTGCGCTGACTAACATTGAGTTCTTCAGCAATTTCCCGGTTAGCTAAACCCCTAGCAACAAACTGGACTACTTTCAGTTCGGTTGGGGTTAACTGCACATCGAAGGGAACCTGGATACGGGAACCGTTTTCGCCTCCTTTTGCTTGGTGTTCTTTCCAACGGATAGTTTGTTTCAGCGAGGATTCAACTTGCGCTACGAGTTCTTCTGGCTCAAAGGGCTTGACCATATAAACATCAGCACCTTTATTCAGACCCTTAACTCGGTCTGCACTTTGTCCCTTAGCTGAAAGGAAAAGAACCGGAATCCAGCTGGTGCGTTCGTTTTGCCGGACTTGTTCCACAAAAGTATATCCGTCCATTTCCGGCATCATCACATCGCAGATGATCATGTCTGGAACATCTTGCTCTAAAATTTCCAGAGCTTCACGTCCATTTTCGGCGGTGATGACTTCATATCCCCGGAATTCCAAGTAATCCTTCACCAGCAAGATGAGGTTAGGGTCATCATCAATCAATAGAAGTCGTTTGTGATCTTTCATGCTGGGCTCTTTCATAGCAGTGGCACTTGTCGCGCTTCGGTCCATCAAAGTCTTGAATATTTATCCTCTATGGTGGGTTATTCGAGATGTTGTCCTTTTTCCTACTTAACTTGCCTTTGCTGTCTCGAAGTCTCAAAAATGCCGAGCACTTTCAAGAGACTAGTAGCTGGATAGCAAAAGTCCAGCAAGGATACGTATAGCAGTAGTATCTATAATGCGCTATTATATATCGCATTGAAAGTGGCGGGCGAAAAAACACTGATTAAATAATAATCCTTCTGACTCACAAGTAAGTATTGGCTTAAAGATGACCCTACCTCAAAACCAACCCGCACTTTCTTAAAGCTTACTGCTGTACCATATCCTTCGGTTGTTAAGCCTCTATGAGGTGTTCACAAGAAACTGGGGAAGTTTCTGGCAAAGGATGGGTTCAAAATGCATATTCTTGCATATTCTTCTACCACCTTATTGCCTATTAAGTGTTCTTGGATGATCCGCTCAATAACTTCCGGGTTTGCTTGGCGATACCAGACACCATCAGGGTAAACCACTATTATGGGTCTAGAACAAGAAACACGCAAGCAGTTGGCTTTAGTTTTATAGACACAAATGGGATGACTCTGTTGCGGCTCATCAAGTTTTAACTCTTTAAGTCGCTTTTTTAGTATTCCCAGGATTCCAGACTAGCTCGTTTTGAGCAGCAATTGGCAATTGTCTGGTCAGCGCAAATGAAAATGTACCGCTGAATTTTTGCAAGTCCTAAACTTTCTACACAATTACTCAGGGTCTTACATTCTAGGGATTTAGTGGTTTTGGGGATTTGATGGCTGGACTGGATTACTGTATTGTTACTCATCGAGCGGCTCCCTGATTACAGTTCTATAACAATTTCCAAGCTTTGCAAATAAAGTTGCTGAGAAAGGGAATGAGGAAAATTTTTATAACTCCTAACTCCTAACTCCTAATTCCCCACTCCCTACTCTCTTCGTAACTTACGGAACAGAACCCGAAAGGTAGAAATAATTAAGCATTTATACTTAAGTACATCTATGACTCTCTAGTTCGGGAACCCGTACTCAAGGAATTCTTGCCATTGGACGCCACTTTTCGGTAGATTAGCACTCAGGAGTTGAGAGTGCTAAACTCTGGAGAAAATAATTATGGCAGCTTTATCTCTAAGCGTTTCTACAGTTAAGCCTTTGAGCGATCGCGTTTTCGTAAAAGTGAGCGCCTCTGAGGAAAAGACCGCAGGTGGTCTGTATTTGCCCGACACCGCCAAGGAAAAGCCCCAGGTAGGGGAAGTAGTCGCCCTTGGTCCTGGCAAGCGTAATGATGACGGTAGCCGTCAGGAATTGGAAATTAAAGTCGGCGATAAGGTGCTGTACTCTAAGTACGCTGGCACTGATATCAAGCTCGGCACCGAAGAATATGTACTGCTTTCTGAAAAAGATATTTTAGCAGTTGTTATCTAGTGGGGAGTGGGGAATAGGGAATAGGGAATGTCAAAGACAATGCCCAATGCCCAATGCCCAATGCCCAATTCAAGAAAAAAATTGACTTACTCCCGGAATTTAGACACCTATGGCAAAGCGCATTATCTACAACGAAAACGCCCGTCGCGCCTTGGAACGAGGCATTGACATCCTGGCTGAGGCTGTAGCTGTTACCCTTGGCCCAAAAGGTCGTAACGTAGTCCTAGAAAAGAAATTTGGCGCACCGCAAATTGTGAATGACGGTGTAACCATTGCCAAAGAAATCGAATTAGAAGATCACATTGAAAACACTGGTGTAGCTCTGATTCGTCAAGCTGCTTCTAAGACCAACGATGCTGCGGGCGATGGCACCACCACTGCCACCGTTTTAGCTCATGCGATCGTCAAAGAAGGCTTGCGGAACGTTGCAGCTGGTGCTAACGCAATTTCCCTGAAGCGCGGTATTGACAAAGCTACTGCCTTCTTGGTAGAAAAAATTGCTGAACACGCCCGTCCAGTGGAAGATTCCAAAGCCATTGCCCAAGTTGGTGCGATCTCGGCTGGTAATGACGAAGAAGTTGGTCAGATGATTGCCCAAGCAATGGATAAGGTGGGCAAAGAAGGCGTAATTTCCCTAGAAGAAGGGAAATCTATGTTCACCGAGTTGGAAATCACTGAAGGGATGCGCTTTGACAAAGGCTACATCTCTCCCTATTTTGCCACCGATGCTGAACGGATGGAAGCGGTTTTTGATGAGCCTTTCCTCCTGCTAACCGATAAGAAAATCGCTTTGGTACAAGACCTCGTACCAGTGTTAGAGCAAGTAGCCCGTGCTGGTCGTCCTTTGGTGATTATCGCCGAAGATATCGAAAAAGAAGCTTTGGCAACCTTGGTAGTAAACCGTTTACGCGGTGTACTCAACGTGGCTGCTGTTAAGGCTCCTGGCTTTGGCGATCGCCGCAAAGCACTGCTAGAAGACATCGCTGTTTTAACTGGTGGTCAACTAATCACCGAAGATGCTGGTTTGAAGCTAGATAACACCAAGCTGGATAGCTTGGGTAAAGCTCGCCGGATCACCATCACCAAGGACAGCACCACAATTGTTGCCGAAGGTAACGAAGCTGCTGTTAAGGCTCGTGTCGAACAGATTCGTCGTCAAATCGAAGAAACCGAATCTTCTTACGACAAAGAGAAATTACAAGAGCGTCTTGCTAAACTCTCTGGTGGTGTTGCTGTAGTGAAAGTGGGTGCAGCGACCGAAACCGAAATGAAAGACAAGAAGCTGCGCCTAGAAGACGCTATCAACGCCACCAAAGCTGCTGTGGAAGAAGGTATTGTTCCTGGCGGCGGTACAACTTTGGCTCATCTTGCTCCTGAATTGGAAGTTTGGGCAAAGAGCAATCTTAAGGATGAAGAGTTGATTGGTGCGTTGATTGTCGTTCGCGCCTTACCTGCACCTCTGAAGCGGATTGCTGAAAACGCCGGTCAGAATGGTGCTGTGATCGCTGAACGCGTGAAAGAGAAAGACTTCAACGTTGGCTACAACGCTGCGACAAACGAATTCGTAGATTTGTTAGCTGCTGGTATTGTTGACCCTGCTAAAGTGACTCGTTCTGCTCTGCAAAACGCTGCTTCCATCGCTGGTATGGTGTTGACAACCGAATGTATTATAGTTGACAAGCCTGAGCCTAAAGATAGCGCTCCTGCTGGCGCTGGTGCTGGTGGCGGCGACTTCGATTACTAATACTTTGTAGTTACATTATTTTTAGTAAAACAGCTGCTTTCCTTGTGGAGGCGGCTTTTTTTTGTGTCAAGATTCAGGTGTTTCAAACGAAAAAATAACAAAATGGAAGATTACCAAGCCGCTTTTATGCAGCGTCACTGTGATACTGAAATATTATGTAGAAAAGAATCGGAAAGAAGAGTAGCCGCTATGCACTTTGGAGGTGTAACCATTGAGTGTTTATTAAAAGCAATGATTTTTGCTACCTTAGCAAAGGGTGCAACTCAGGAATGGAAGACAGATTCTACTAATCCTGGGCATACTATTACTAATCCGGGACATAGTTACATAGAAGCATTAAATCGGCACAATCGACTTAAATCTAGAATTGCTCATTTTCCTGAAGTGCGAAAATGGCTTAATGAAGTGGAAAATCCAAATAGCCAAAATTTTATAGATATGCGTTATTGTGGCCTTGAGCCTGATGATGAAAGTTACAAAGGCTGGTTAAAAGCTTATCAGAATCTTAAGAGGTGGTTACAAAAGCAAGCTACTCAACTTTAAAGAGGTGGTCAAATGCAAGAAAATTGGCAGGTTTTGCTAAAGCAGGAAATTGCAAACCAATATGTGCATAATTCACAAGAATGGGTTGATTTAAATATTTCTACATCAGGTTTATTGAATTTGACTATTGTAAGCGATCGCTTTATTGATTTATCTATTCCTCAGAGGAAAGAAGAAAGTTTTAATTTACTTAAATCAAAAGTTCCTCATTTATCTCCTGGGTTTATTTCTTTATATACGCCTCAAGAAGCAGATTCACTAAATCTTTCAGCACCACAGGCTTTTAATACAGCTTCAGTACAAACTTGGCAAGATTTAGCAATTCAAGCAGCAAATCCGCAAAATCAACCTCAACTTCCCCAGCCTGAACCCAGTTTACCCAGAACCGTAACCTTTTATTCCTTTAAAGGAGGAGTAGGTAGAACTACTGCATTAACCCATGTTGCTTCAATTTTGGCAGTACGTGGTCTTAAAGTCGTAGCCGTGGATTTAGATTTAGAAGCACCTGGCTTGAGTACAGCATTCAACCTCAAGCCACAACCAAAGTATGGAATAGTTGACTATTTTTATGAGCGTTCCTACTTACCAGAAGACGTAGAACCAAGTATTACAATTGCTGAAATATTTGGCGAAGTGAAAATCTCTAACGCCACAGGAAGATTATTTGTTGTTCCCGCTGGTTGTCTTAATCTTGATTATGTCTCCAAAGTTGATGATCTTCATGCTACTACTATTATTGATGGAAATCAAAGTCTTTGGTCTTTTTTCAAACGTGAAATTTACGAACAATTAAAACCTGATATTATCTTAATTGATTCGAGAACTGGAATCAATCAATGGGGAGCTTTATCATTAATTCAAGCAGCTGACGAAGCAATTATATTTCTTTTTCCTAACGAACAAAATAAACAAGGAATAGAACTACTAATCCAATCACTGCAAGGGCTAAAAAATTTATCAATTAATTTTGTTTTTTCTCCTGTTCCTGATGTTACTGAGATTGGTTTGTCGAAAGTAAAACAAATTTGGTACTCATTGCTGAACAGATTAAATACGGGAACAAATGAAAACTATGAAACAGATGAAGATGAGCCAGATTTAGATAATTCTCAAACTCCAATAGAAAAACTTTTAGTAGTCCCTTATCTTTTGCCAATCGCTTTGGCTGATAGCTATCCTGTACAAGGTATGCAAGATTACTACACAAAAATTGCTAACTTAATTGATGAAAAAACTGATGAACTCAAACGTAGCAATGTTTTAAATACAATAGATCATCGGTGGAATATTATTGAAAGTCTGCAATTTCCTGAAGTAAATGCTGCTGATCCAAGACAAGATTTGAATCTATTATTTCAGCGTACTACTGATTTTGAAAGATTTTTAGACGATACAACCTGCCTAGTTAGAGGGCGAAAAGGCACTGGAAAAACTGCACTTTATTGGCTTTTTCTAAAACACAAAAGTGTTGCTCAAAAACTAGCTCATGGACGGTTAGATAATACTGTATTTTTGTCAGCACATGGTAGATTTCAGGAAAGTCGCCCATCTCGTGATGAATTTCAAATCATCCATCAAACTTTACAACAAAATAGAGGCACATGGGAAGCTTTCTGGAGAGCTTATTTACTACTTAGATGTCATCAGGAAAATTTGTTTAACTTTCCTAAAGGAAAGAAAAGTGCAAAGTATAGTGAATTGAGAAAAATTATTAATAATTTACCTAAAGAAAGATGGCAGTCTGAATCTACTCAAGTTTTGTTAGAATTATCTACTAACTCTGAACTACGGCTCATAGTCAAAGATGCCATAGATATTCTGCTTAATGAAGAAGCCAAAAATAATTCTCAAAAACTGTGGTTTCTTTACGATGATTTAGATGAAGATTTTCCTGAAGTAGGAGGAATAAGACAGCAAGCACTCACTGGATTATTTCAATTAGTGCAATCTTGTGATGCTAACAGATTAACAGAAATTAGATTTAAAATCTTTTTAAGAGAAGATATATGGAATCGTTTAAGTTTTGACAATAAAAGCCATTTTACTGGACGGGATATTATCTTACAGTGGACTAGGATTGATTTTTTACGATTAGCACTTCGTCAAACAATACAATCTGAAGATTTCAAGAATTTGGTTGACCGTATTTCTCCTGTCGCTTTTGAAAGTATTGATCAAGCTACAGAAGAGGCAATTGATAAAGCCTTAGAATTACTATGGGGAAGTCGTCGCCGAGGTGGAAATAGAGCTAAAAATGTATCTCGATGGGTTTATGAACGATTAACAGACTCAAGTAGCACTACTTTTCCTCGGAGTTTAAGTATATTACTGAAAGGAGCAAAAGAACAAGAACTAAGCTATAAGGGGCAATCATCAAGCAAATTTCGTACAGACCGTCTACTTCAAGGAAAATCCTTAGAATTTGGTTTGAAAAAAGCATCAGAAAAGCGGTGTGAAGAAATTAAAGAGGAGTACCCTGATTTGACTAAATTTTTTGATTCTCTTAAGGGTAAATTAGCCTTCTTATCTAAAGAACAGTTACAAACAGTATGGCAAGAGTCAGCACATGATATAGCAGACTTTGAAGAATTTGCTTCTTTTTTAAGTGAAATTGGCATTATTGAATGGCGTGAAAAAGAGAAACGCTATAAGGTTGCTGATATCTATGTATATGGTTTTGAAATGGATCGTAGAGGCGCGGTATAAAAATATTTTTGATTTTATATTTCAGGTTATATAGAACTTATCGCAGGTTTGAGTTTTAAAAGATTTGGCTCGGCAATTTTTGCGGGAGGATATTATAAAAGAATCTGTAATTTATCAAGATATCGTTCAAAAGGAAGCATTGAAAGTGATTCGTCGTCAGCTTAAACGGCGCTTTGGTGATATTGATGCATCATTAGTTGAGCAGGTTCGGAATTTATCTGCTGAACAGTTAGAGGAGTTGGGAGAAAATTTGCTTGATTTTTCAGAAGTTGCTGATTTGGTAGCTTGGTTAGAATAGTAGGAACAAGCTTAATCATAGTGAATACAAACCCCCTTTATTACTAAGAGCGGTTAAAAAAATCTTCAGGTTCAATACCAGCTTGCTTTAAAATTGCACGTCATGTTCCTTCCGGCATATCACCAGAATGATTGGGAATAGTAGTGTAACGATTAGTTTCAGGATTAAACCAGATTTCATGACTCCCTGCGGCTTGACGATGAAAAACAAAGCCAAAGGTTTTGAAGATTTTGATAATCTGTCTGTAGCTAAAGCCAGCTAGCCGTCCCATGAATTGACTACTGACCTACAACTAAAGGATAGTTAAATTGTTCAGCTATTGGTTGCAAATAATCTAGTTCTTGATCCTGAGATTGTGCTTCTAATAACTTACGCGCTACATCACGGGCAATTTCTAAAGTTTCAGCAACAGTCCGTCCTTGAGCTACTAAACCTTGAAGCTCATCAGATGTTGCTAAATAAACGCCTTCAGGTAATTTCTCAATGTGGATGTTTAGCAATCTTTCCATTATTGTATGTAGATGTTACTGTTTGGAGCGGTTTAATTGTTATGATATCGCTTTTCTGAACTACAGCGATGTCTACGACGGGCTACGCCTACGCACTTCCACTTTTACATAAAAACTCATGAGCCAAATTAATCCTGAAACAACCCCTTTACATACCTTAAACCCACTCAACCGATTTTCTGACAGAGCAGAAGATTATGTAAAATATCGACCAAGTTACCCCGCAGATGCAATTGATATTATTTTAGAAGGATTAGGTGAAAATTCACAACTTGTAGCAGCAGATATTGGTGCAGGTACAGGAATTGCTTCAAGATTGTTAGCTGAAAGGGAGGTTAATGTTATAGCCATAGAACCAAACGCGGCGATGCGAGAAGCTGCTAAACCACATCCTTTGATAGAGTTTCGTGATGGAACAGCAGAATTTACCCAACTACCTGATAATTCAGTTGATTTAGTTACTTGTTTTCAAGCTTTCCACTGGTTCAATCCCGAACCAACTTTATTGGAATTTCACCGCATTTTAAAACCATCAGCACGCTTGGCTGTGGTGTGGAATAACCGCGATCAAGAAGATGCCTTAACTACAGAATATAGCCGAATAGTCCGCGAAGCATCTAATAATCACCCAGCAGAATCTCGAATGCAATCGGTAGAGCCATTGTTAGTAACTCCCCATTTTATTAACATCCGTGAATATAATTTTACTTATAGACAACAGTTAGATTTAACTGGACTTATTGGACGAGCAATGAGTGTTTCTTACCTTCCGCGTGAAGGCTTGGCATACAAACAGCTTATTGATAGGTTTCAAGAATTATATCAGCGCTTTCGTGATGAAAGTGGTTTTATCTATATGGTCTATCGTACTAGCGTACACCTTGGCGAAAAACAATGATAAATTGCAAGTAAAGTAGCAGAGAATGCATTAAATAAATATAAGATATCTGAACTTTAATCTTGAATTTATAAATGACCTGCAATTCGCAAATAGCAGAAGGTTGGCATGGCAAACTTAATTTAGTCTATGCCGATCGCCAGGGTAAAACCCAATTAATTTACGATCGCCAACAAGCCCCCCTGAAGGTACAACGCCCATTTTATCCAGAAGGGGAAAGAGTTTGTCATAGCGTAATTTTACACACAGCCGGGGGAATGGTAGGAGGCGATCGCTTATCCTCTAATATCCACCTCCAACCCCAAGCCCAAGCTTTAATCACTACAGCTGCTGCAAGCAAGATATACCGCAGCAATGGGTTGCAATCTAGACAAACCATCGAGATGCAAGTTAACGCTGGTGCTTGTTTAGAATGGTTGCCACAGGAGACAATTTTATTTAACGACGCAATTTATCGGCAAGATTTACGGGTAGAATTAGCAACCGGGGGCAGTTGGTTAGGCTGGGAAATTACCCGATTTGGTCGCAGTGCTAGAGGAGAAAAATTCTTGCAAGGAGAATGGCGATCGCACACCGAAATTTGGCAACAAGGTGTTCCATTGTGGATTGATCGGCAATGGTTACGGGGTAGCGAAGAAACTTTTCACAGTCCCCATGACTTGGCTGGAAAACCAATAGTAGGTAGTCTAGTTTGGGCTGGTGGTGCAGTTTCAGGAGAAATTGTCGCAAAAACGCGAAATTTATGGAATGGGGAAGGAGAAGTCGGTGTTAGCCGATTACAACATGGATTATTGTGCCGATATCGCGGTTCTTCCACATCAGAGGTGAGAAAATGGTTTATTGATGTTTGGCAGATGCTGCGAGTTTCTTTTTTGAATCGTGGTAATTGTATACCAAGAGTGTGGCAGATTTGAACGTAGAGGCGTAGCAGCTTGCCGCAGGCTACCACAGAGGAGGAAATAAGAATGCAATTGACGCCCCAGGAAAAAGATAAGCTATTAATTTTTACTGCTGCTTTATTAGCAGAAAGACGTAAAGGAAGGGGTTTAAAACTGAATTATCCCGAAGCGATCGCTTATATTTCTGCTGCCATTTTAGAAGGTGCAAGAGATGGACAAACTGTAGCTGAATTAATGAGTTATGGTACAACTATCTTAACGCGAAATGATGTCATGGAAGGCATACCAGAAATGGTGCATGAAGTGCAGGTAGAAGCTACTTTTCCTGATGGCACAAAGTTAGTGACAGTACATAATCCAATTCGATAATTTTTTAATTTTTAATTTATTATGATTCCTGGGGAAATTATTACACCAGAAGGTGAAATTGAACTAAATGTTGGTCGTCCTACTATTAAATTGCAAGTGTCAAATATAGGCGATCGCCCCATACAAGTAGGTTCTCACTTTCACTTTTATGAAGTCAATACCGCCTTAAACTTTGACAGAGAACAAGCCAAAGGAATGCGTCTTGATATCCCCGCCGGAACCGCAGTCCGCTTTGAACCAGGCGACGCAAAAGAAGTGACTTTAGTCCCCTTAGCTGGGACTCGCCAAGTCTACGGCTTCAATGCCAAAATTAACGGAAACTTGCCACTAAATATAAAATAGACTCAGACATTCATTGAGGATTTTATATGTTAACAGCAGAACAGCGACGCATCAGCCGTGATTTTAAAACTATATTGAAATCAATGGTGTGTCTGTTTAGAGAACCAACTAATCTAGACTATATTTATAATCTGGAAGATGAGTTGCGTTATACTCAGGCAAGCTTATTAGCTGTTGAGTGGTTAAAAACTCAACCGCAAGTATCACTGTTGATTCAAGAACGTTATATTGCACCATCTCCTAATATCGAAGTATTGCTGCAATATCCTGAAGACTCATTAGGATATGCCTATGCATCTTATATTAAAAAATCTGGTTTTGACCCCGGTTTTTATCGTCAAATGCAAGTAGAAGACGATGTGAGTTATGTACTTTTACGCAGCCGTCAGACTCATGATATTTGGCATGTAGTTACAGGTTTTAAGACTGATGGACTGGGAGAACTAGGTCTTAAAGCTTTTGAATTAGCCCAAACTCGGAGAAATTTAGCTGTTTTCTTAGTAGGAGGCGGGTTATTATCCATCCTTGTAAAATCACCAGATGTTCTCCCTGATTTATTAGAACAGATAGCTGTCGGTTACACAATGGGTTCAAAAGCAAAACCATTATTAGCGCAAAAGTGGGAAGAACATTGGGATAAACCTTTATTAGAATGGAGAACTGAATTAGGAATTGATTCAGATATTTTAAATTAAAAGGAATGAGATAATGAGTTACAGAATGGATCGCCGCGCCTATGCCGAAACCTATGGACCAACTGTAGGCGATCGCATCCGAATTGCAGACACAGAATTATTTATTGAAGTTGAACAAGATTTTACTAACTACGGCGACGAAGTGAAATTCGGTGGTGGTAAAGTTATCAGAGATGGAATGGGACAATCCCCCATTTCTAACGCCGATGGTGCTGTTGATTTAGTAATTACTAATGCCTTAATTCTCGATTGGTGGGGTATTGTCAAAGCAGATATCGGCATTAAAGATGGCAAGATTTTCAAAATTGGTAAAGCTGGAAATCCTTATATTCAAAATAATGTAGATATTATTATCGGCCCCGGAACCGAAGCCTTAGCTGGTGAAGGAATGATTCTTACTGCTGGCGGCATCGATGCCCATATTCATTTTATTTGTCCGCAACAAATTGAAGTTGCGATCGCTTCCGGTATTACCACCATGATCGGCGGCGGTACTGGGCCCGCTACTGGTACAAACGCCACTACCTGCACCCCAGGCCCTTGGAATATTTACCGGATGTTGCAAGCTGCTGATGCTTTTCCTGTCAACTTAGGATTTTTGGGTAAAGGAAATGCTAGTCAACCCCAAGGACTTGTAGAACAAGTAAATGCCGGTGCAATGGGGTTAAAACTCCATGAAGACTGGGGAACTACACCCGCAGCAATTGATACTTGCCTCAGCGTTGCCGATGAATATGATGTGCAAGTAGCGATTCATACTGATACTCTGAACGAAGCCGGATTTGTCGAAGATACGATCGCCGCTTTCAATAATCGTGTCATCCACACATACCACACTGAAGGGGCAGGCGGTGGACATGCACCAGATATCATCAAAGTTTGCAGCCAAGCTAACGTTCTACCATCTTCCACCAATCCCACACGTCCTTATACCCTCAACACCTTAGACGAACACCTGGATATGTTGATGGTATGCCATCACCTTGACCCTGCGATCGCCGAAGATGTTGCTTTTGCCGAATCTCGCATCCGTCGAGAAACCATTGCTGCGGAAGACATTTTGCACGACTTAGGCGCATTTAGCATGATTTCTTCCGACTCCCAGGCAATGGGAAGGGTAGGCGAAGTGATAATTCGCACCTGGCAGACATCTCATAAAATGAAGGTGCAACGGGGAACTCTTAACCCACAAGGAAATGAGCAAAAAGCAGACAATTTTAGGGCAAAAAGATATGTTGCTAAGTATACTATCAACCCAGCGATCGCTCACGGAATTGCTGAATATGTGGGTTCAGTGGAAGAAGGAAAATTAGCAGATTTATGTTTGTGGCGTCCTGCATTTTTTGGCGTGAAACCAGAGATAGTCATTAAAGGCGGAATGATTGCATGGTCGCAAATGGGCGATGCTAACGCCAGTATTCCCACACCGCAACCAGTGTATATGCGACCGATGTTTGGTAGTTTTGCAGGGGCGCGTCATGCCACATCATTAACTTTTGTTTCGCAAGCAGCTTTAGAGAAAGAAATTCCCAGCCAGCTAGGTTTACAAAAGTCAGCAGTTGCAGTTTCTGGGACACGCCAATTGAGTAAGCGGGATATGAAACTGAATGATGCACTACCCCACATTGAAGTAGATCCAGAAACATACCAAGTCAGGGCAGATGGTGAATTGCTGATTTGTGAACCTGCGACAGTTTTACCAATGGCACAGAGGTACTTTTTGTTCTAATTCATGAGCGGGCAACTTATCGCTTTTAAGGATGAGAGTAATATTGCCCTCATAAATTTTTTGTTTTAGAGTTACGATCAAATAGTTAAACGTTGCATCTGATGTAGAAAATCATGCTACCTTTTAAGAAAAAAATAGTGACTGATGAAGCGATGCGTCCGGTAGCGGTGTTGATTGATTATCAGGACTGGCAGCAAATTGAGAAGATATTAGAAGCTCATCAATCACAAAAAAAACAAGAGTTTAATTTAAACGAGTATGCTGGTGTAATTCAACTAACTCAAGACCCTTTGGAATATCAGCAGCAAATTAGGGATGAGTAGTCTTGACACAACCTTTGATTTTTTTAGATACAAATGTAGTCTTGTATTTTTTGGGTGGTCGCTTGGTAAATCCACTACCATCAGGACAATATTTTATTTCAGTGATTACTGAGATTGAATTGCTCGCTTATCCGAGTCTCAGTTTAGAAGAAGAAACACAAATTATTGATTTTTTAAATAAAATTACAATCATTGGTATTGATAATAATATTAAAAATTTAACAATTGCATTTCGCAAACAATCCAAACTCAGGCTTCCTGACGCAATAATTGCAGCAACTGCAAAATCTCTAAATGCAACATTGTTTACAAATGATGTAAGATTGGTTAATTTAATAGAAATTAACACTCAATCAGTGCAAATTATGTAATGGGTGCGATCGCTTGCTTTTGTTTAAGAGTATGATTGAATGCCTATTTATTTTGGCAGACATTAAGTTTGTCTTGAGGGTAAGTGTCAAAGTAATCTTTTAGCCATTTACAACCTTGATTTAGCAGTTCGTCTAACCCTCTCACAGGCCAGAGTATTGCTATATTGTCACCTCCAGCTGTCACCAGCCACTTGCGATCGTTACTAAAACTGACACTTCTGACAATGCCTTGATGACCTTTAAAATTTGCCAGTTGTTCTCCAGAAGCAGTCCGCAGCTTTACCGTGCCACCAAAGCCGACTGTCGCAAGTAGTTGACCATCATTGCTAAAACTGATATTTGTGACGCTCCCCTGATAAGTCTTGATTGGTTCTCCCAATTGCTGTCCTAATAAATTCCACTGTCTAATAGTGCCATCATCACCAGCAGTGGCAACTTGCTGACCATCTGGCCTGAAACTGACACCATAGACACTGCCTTGATGACCTTTGAGTTCTACACATTTTTTTTCTTCTTGGATGTTCCACAGCCTTGCCATGCCACCCCCTCCGACTACGGCTAGAAACTTATCATCCCGGCTAAATCTTACAGCCTCAACCTTTGTTGGATTATCGAATGTTTTCAACCGATTGCCGTTGAGATCCCACAGTTTTACAGTGCCATCTTCTCCACCTGTTGCCAGCATTGTGCCATCGTTGCTAAAATTTACGGTTGCAATACTGTCTTGACGACTCTTGAACTTTTTTGGTTCTGGCGGTTTTTTATTCAGTTTCCACAGTCTAATAAACTCATCATCTCCTGCTGTAGCAATTAAATTGTCATCGGTGGGACTAAAACGGACACTCTGTACCTTACCTTTACCATCCTGAAATATTTTTAAATGCTTTCTTTCCTTAGTGTCCCATAGCCTGACTGTGCCATCATCAGAAGCCGTAACAATTCGTGTTCCATCTTGATTAAAACGGACACTTCTAATTTTGCCTCTATGTCCCTTGAATTTTAGCAATGGCTTCTCATCAAGATTCCATAACCTGACAGTGGCATCATCTCTACCCGCTGTTGCCAAAATATTAGAACGACCTTTTGGGCTAAAACGAATACTCACGACACTGCCCTGATGTCCTTTAAATTCTGCTAGGAGCTTTCCTTGGGTATTCCACAGATTTACTGTGCCATTCTTGTTAGCTGCTGCCAGAATTTCGCCATTATTCTGAGAAAAACGGACAGTCTCAACACCTTCAGAATTAGCTGTAAATTCTCGCAATTTTTGTCCTGTAGAATTCCATAGCTTGATCGTGCCATCGTCTCCAGAGGTGGCGATAATCTCACCATCAGGGCTAAAGGCAATACTATTTACCCTACCTTTGTGACCTGCCAATGTTGCTACTAACCTGCCATCTAGTTGCCACAGCTTCGCCAAACCATCATCTCCAGCTGTAGCAATTTGGTTTCTGATAGGGCTAAAATTCAAGCTTTTAATAGTGGGCTGATAAATATCGCATTCAATGGCTGGAGTAGGTACATTTTTATTGCAGCGCTCATGAGCTTTAATTTTTTTTAACTTTTCTTCTTTTGTTGAAAGATCCCAAAACCTGACAGTGCCATCTTCTCCAGATGTAGCAATTTCGTCATCTCCAATAAATCGAACATTGTTAACACTACCTTGTCCTGTCAAAAATTCTGCTAGCTTATGAGCTGACTTATGATCTGATATGTCCCATACTTTTAAGCTACCATTCGTGCTCCCTGTAGCCAATTTTTTTGCATCCTGGTTAACATCAATGCTTAAGATTCTCTGTTCATGGGCTTGAAATTTTAACGGCTCTTGTCCTTTGCTATTCATTAGCTTGACAGTGCCATCTTCGCCACCTGTAGCAATTAGCATGTCATTCTTGGTATCAATAAAACGCACACTATTGATCCCATCCTGACGAGTGTCTATCTGATTTTCTTGACGGATGTTGTCGAGAATTGTCTGTAAAGCCAAGGTGGGACTGACGGCTGGATATTCTTCCAAAGGGCGACTAGTAACTAAGTTTTTCAGGTCTTGCCCACTTTTCATAGCCGAAACTAAAGCTTCTAGTGGTGCAGTCTCAAACTGTAGCAACGCAAGCGCTCCTACTTTCTCTAATTTCGTGGCTGTTTGGGTTTGTGTTAGCTTCTGTTGTGCTTGGTTGACTGATATGATCGCTGCTGTTACCACAAATATTGCTGCAACTGCGATCACAAACAGCACGTAAATTCCTTTTTTAATCGTCTGTTTGGCTTTCCTTTGTGCTTGAGCCAAAATCTGCTTCGCCTCTATCTCAGCTGCTAAAGCAACTTCAACTTCTCGTTGTTCGGCTTGTTGACTAGCCGTCAAAAACTGATTGTCCTTATTACTCAAGCTTCTAGGATTTGCCCATTCCAGCGCTTCTTGCAATGCCTGTCCGCGTAACAGCCGCGAT
The DNA here is from genome assembly GCF_034531305.2 of Nostoc sp. ChiQUE02. Classification (NCBI taxonomy): domain Bacteria; kingdom Bacillati; phylum Cyanobacteriota; class Cyanophyceae; order Nostocales; family Nostocaceae; genus Nostoc; species Nostoc sp. ChiQUE02. The sequence continues at coordinate 108,705 of NZ_JAVRBN020000001.1, read as the reverse complement.
TCGTCCTGACAATTGGAATCTAACCATGCCTCTATTGCTTCAGCATAAGGTCGTAATCTCGCTAGTGCCGCATTAACCCAACTTTCGTCAAAAACAGACTCATAAATGCGGTTATAAACTCTTAACTTGCCATGTTGTTTGAGTACCAATCCTGACAGACATAATTCTCCTTGTGTAGGGCTATCATCAGCTGCAACTTCTGTCTCCTGCAAGATTTGCTGATATAGTCCTAAAAGTCGCCCAGCTTTATGCTCATTTCTGAGAATGCGATCGCTAATCGTCCGTAAATGCTCCTGTTGATCCTGTGATTCCCAATTCTCTATAATTCGCGATCGCACTAACTCCCCTACTTGTGCCACATTCATCCCATCTGGAATGAGTTGACAAAGCTTGTGAGTGAGAAATGGTTGCCCACCAGTCCAATTCAAAATCTCTTGCAGCAACCCTTGGGGATTACTAACTTTCCCTTCCAATCCTTGGGCTAATGGTTTGGCTTCATTCAATTGAAAGCCGTTGAGTTCAATTGCTCGACCAATATTAAACGGTGTACGGTTGCTATCTCGAATCAAATCAGAAGGAGTCGCCACCCCCAAAAGTGTGAAGGTGATACGCCTATATTTTGGCTGATCAGCACGCTGGTTATAGCAGTTACGGATTAAAGCAAAAAAGTCATCTGTAGAAAAATTCAGGCTGAGAACACTATCGATTTCATCTATAAAAATAACGATATTTTGAGAGACTTCAACTAGCAGAACTTCTGCGATAAATTCACTCAATCGCTGCACAGGAGAAAGATGATCGCGATCGCGCCACCAACTGCGTAAATCAAACCTGCCACCCAGCGCAAAACTTCTCACTAAAATCCGTGCTACACCTGCATACCACTGATCTACGGTAATAATGTGGTTACTACCAATTTCCGTCAATATAATCACAGCACAGGCAATCCCTTCTGTTTGTAGCTTGTGCATCGTTTGCACCTGCAAGCTAGACTTACCCATTTGCCGCGAGTTCAGCACGTAACAAAACTCACTAGCCCTCAAGGCTTTAGACAAATCTGTATCTGCTTTTCGGACTACATAACTCGGGGCATCAACTGGCAAACTCCCGCCGACTTGATATTTCATCAGATGACTCTCAGGCGATCGCCGAAATATTGACGATACAGATCACAACGCGGCGTCACATTATTTCCTTGCTGTTGCAGCAAGCCCATGCTGAGTAATTTAAAGCATTGCATCGAATCCAACCTAACTGCGTTAGTATTGGTGATTACATCCATCATCGCAGCTGCTAATTCCGGACGCTGTTCTAAATTCCATAAGTGTCGATGTAAATGCTCGTTATATGGGCCAGCTTCCGTAGGTGCTATTTGTAGTAGCATATCGAGCGTAGTATTTTGTCTGGCGATGCAATAAAGTGCCACTCGTACAAGATAAGGATGCCCTCCCACCATTGCCATAAGTTGGTCAACTTGGCTAGAACTCCAATTAATTCCATGCCTTTGTGCCAAATCAAGCACCTGTTGAGGGGTGAGATCTGATAATGCAATTGGTAAGCCTACATTAAATGGCGAATGATTTATATTCAGCTGGATATAAACTTCAGTAGAATGCACCACTACCAACCGCAGTTTTCTCCAAATGTCCAGATTTTTGCCCTTTTCATGCCAAACGCGTAACAGATCAAAAAAGTCACCAGCAATTTCAGGATACTGGAAGACATAATCAACTTCATCCAAACCCAAAGCTAGGGGTTGGTTGATTTCTGGCAAAAGATATTCCTCGAAATAAGCGGTGCAATTGTCCTTACTGCCAAAAATCACATCCCAGTAATCCGCTAACTTGTTGGGTAGCCTCAACCTCCGTCCGACACTGGCACAAAACCACTGAAGAAACTTATCCAAATCGGCAAAAACTCTTCCATCTGCCAGTTGAAAGCTTAAAGGCACAGTCAGATAACCTTGCTGTGAAGCTTGGTAAAGAATCCTTGCCATAAGTGAAGTTTTACCTGTCTGTCGGGGTGCTTTAATCCTGATCAGAGATCCTGGCTGCAAAATTGTCTCGTAACAATCAGATTCTATGGGGGGACGTTCGATATAAAATTCCGAAGCTAAACCCACCTGTCCTTCAGGCAATTCTGGTTCTGCGACTGGCAAAGGAGGATGAGCAGATGAGGCGATGGCAGGAAATAATTGTTCGTCTCCAAATTCCCCACTTTCCAAATTCCCCACTCTCCCACTCTCACCGTCTGCCAGTAAACTAAAAATTTCCTGTAAAATTTTGGAAGTATCGGCAGGTGAATTCCACTCTCGCTGCTGAATCTGCTGTAAATAACCCCGTAAATCATAATTTAGTGGCGTACTCCAAGGGAAGTTGACGCGAATGGGCAAAATCACTGGCTTATGCTGATCACTGCTATCCCGTAACTGCTTGGCCTGTCTCACCTCTTCTGTCACCATCTCACTAGTTGCCGATCGCTCAGACAACAGCAACAAAAAGTAATCACATCGTTTTAATTCTTCATCGATGCGCCAAGGCCATTTTTCCCCCAGGCGAATACTCTCGCTCGCCATGAATGCTTCGTATCCAGCAGCTTTAATGCCTTCATAAAAATTCTGGGCTAAACTCAGGTCTGGATCTTGGCTGCGGTAGCTAATGAAAAATCTGGCGCTTTTGCTGGCTGCTGGCATAGTTGAATGATTATCCAGAAACTTTGACAATTTTGACTATTTTTCTTGCAATATACAGAATCGAAGCTAGCCTTTACTTTTTTTACAGGTAACTCGCCAGTAGCCGATACCCGATCTACTGATATATTTGGTGAATTAACTGCTACCACAATTGTGCCGCTATCCTCTGTATCCAGTTCTAGAAGTTTACGAGCCATAATCAATTAGCTTGTGGCTATCTGTTAAAAAGGTAAGTAAAGTAGTTTTTAAAATACATTTATATAAATTTATTGGTAAACAATTTTTCTTCGGAGGAAGTTTACCTAAGGGTAATATCTAAAAAAACTATACCAATAAACCAGTTTCGCTAAAAATTTACTTTTACCCTGTACCTTGCATCTATATGACTTCACAATCTTCTCGCTCTGACAAAATTCTAGTTGTCGATGACTCTCCTGATAACGTGTTTTTGATCAAAACTATTTTGGAGGAAGAAGGTTACACAGTTAGCACCGCAGAAAATGGGATTTCGGCTTTGGCAGAATTGAAAGCTTCTCCTTGTGACTTGGTTCTGCTGGATCTGATGATGCCAGGTATGGATGGGTACGAAGTCACTAAGCACATTCGTGGAGAGATGAAATTGCCGCAATACATCCCCATATTGCTAATAACTGCCCACGATGCGCCCAACGTCGCCCACGGATTAGACTTGGGTGCTGATGATTTTATCCGCAAACCTGTAACAGTAGATGAATTGCTGGCACGAGTGCGATCGCTCCTGCGTTTGAAGCATAGTATGGATGAACGTGATGAAATTGCCCGCCAGCGAGAAGATTTTGTCTCCCGCCTCACCCACGACTTACGCACTCCCTTAGTAGCCGCCGATCGCATGTTGATGCTATTTCAGCAAGGTGCGTTAGGAGCATTATCACCGCAAATGCAGGAGGTAATCGCCATTATGGCCCGTAGCAATATCAACCTGCTTTCGATGGTGAATACCTTATTGGAAGTTTATCGCTTTGAAGCAGGTCGCAAAACTTTGGCATTTCAACCAGTTAATCTAGACCGATTGCTAGAGGAGGTGACTGGAGAATTGTCACCCTTAGCTCAAGAGAAAACACTGTCCCTAAATTTGGACATTACTGAGGAGGCAATTACAAATACAGTCATGGGCGATCGCTTAGAACTGCATCGTCTATTTACCAATCTTATCGGGAATGCGATCAAATTTACCGACTCTGGTTCTGTGACTATTCGTCTTACTTCTCAACGCCAGTTCGACAAAAGTAGCCAACCTCAGTTCTCTGGAAAATCCAATTTCGTTGACTACATTAGAATTGAAATAGCGGATACAGGCCCAGGTATTCCCCCTGAAGAACAAGCCACCATCTTTGAACGATTTCGCCAAGGCAGCCACAAGACTTCTGGTAGTGGTTTAGGACTCTATCTTGCTCGTCGAATTGTCGAGGCACATCAAGGCATTATTCTGCTTAATTCCGAGTTGGGCAAAGGTAGTGTATTTATTGTGCTTCTACCCATCAAAACATGAGAAAATCAGTAATTATAAATTATGAATTATGGAATTTTTTACCCTAGTAATTCATAATTTATAAATTTACTACTATCTACCGATAATTTAAAGTAAATATTCTAATTATAAAATCTAACCCCAAAATCTGACGAATAAAATATGCTGATATAGCAGCGTTAGGATTAAATAGTTTTTGTTAGGAAAAAATAATGATTACCACTGAATTATCTAACATTGGCGATATTATCCAGAATCAACGAGAGTTTTTTCAAACAGGCAAAACTAAAGATGTAACTTTTCGCATTGAACAACTGAAAAATCTTAAGCAAGCAATCATTGAGCATGAACAGTCGATAGTCGAGGCACTAAAATCGGATTTACATAAACCAGAAGTGGAAACTTACCTTACAGAAATCAGCGTAATTAAGGATATTGATTACGCCATAAAACATCTTCAAAGCTGGACTAAGCCCAAAAAAGCAGCGGTTTCCTGGGATTTTTTTTCATACTCAGCGAGAATTTATCCAGAACCGTTAGGGGTTGTTTTAATTATTGGGCCTTGGAACTATCCATTTCAGTTAATTATCTCACCGTTAATAGGTGCGATCGCAGCCGGGAATTGTGCAATTATCAAACCTTCAGAAATTGCTTCTCATACCTCCGCCATCATCGCTAAGATTATCGCCAAGTATTTCGACCCAGCTTATCTTGCAGTGGTAGAAGGAGGTGTGGAAGCGAGTCAAAAACTACTAGCAGAAAAGTTTGACCATATCTTTTTTACTGGTGGCACAGCCGTCGGCAAAATCATCATGGCAGCAGCGGCAAAATATCTCACACCAGTTACTTTAGAATTGGGTGGCAAAAGCCCTTGTATTGTAGATGCTGACATTAATCTTGAACATACTGTCAGACGAATCACTTGGGGTAAATTTATTAATGCTGGACAAACTTGTATCGCCCCTGACTATCTTTTAGTTAATAAGAAAATCAAAAAAGATTTGATAAATGGGCTGGAAAAAGGTCTAAAAGAATTTTATGGCGATAATCCTGTAAACAGTCCTGATTATGCCAGGATTATTAGTGAAAAACACTTTGCTCGATTGGTTAACTTTCTCAAAGATGGGAAAGTTATTATTGGTGGAGAAACTGATCCTTCAGAGCGTTATATTGCCCCCACAGTGATTGATAATGTCTCTTTAGAAGATTCTGTAATGCAGGAAGAAATTTTTGGCCCCATTCTACCCATCATTGAATATACTGACATAGCAGAAGCGATCGCCTTGATTAACTCTAGGTCTAAACCCTTGGCGTTATACTTATTTTCTCAAAACAAAAACCTGCAAAAGCGAGTTTTGCAGGAAACTTCCTCTGGTGGAGTCTGTATTAACGATACAGTAATGCAGGTTGGCGTCTCGTCTTTACCATTTGGTGGGGTAGGGGATAGCGGTATTGGTAACTATCACGGCAAAGCTAGTTTTGACACCTTTTCCCATGAAAAAAGTGTATTGCAAAACTCGTTCTGGCTGGATTTAAAATGGCGATACGCCCCCTATGAGGGCAAATTGCCCCTCATCAAAAAACTTCTGGGTTAAAAGTTATGAGTGAGGAGTGAGGAATAAAAATTCATCCCTCCTCAATCCTCACTATTAAAACCCAAAAGCGTTACTGTAGCGCTCCTCGGACCAGGGTTCACCACGGCGGTGGTAGCCATTGCGCTCCCAAAAACCAAGTTCTTCATCAGCTAAAAATTCCAATCCATTGATCCACTTAGCACTTTTCCAAGCATAGAGGTGGGGAACAACTAGCCGCATCGGGCCACCATGTTCAGATGGAAGGTCTTCACCAAAGACTTTAAAGGCAAAGAAGTTTTCTTCGCGGATAAAATCTTCTACAGAAATATTCGTAGTGTAGCCGCCATAGCAGTGTTCCATAATGTGGGCTACCTTGGGGTCTAACTCAACCAGACCCATAAAATCTGTAACTTTAATGCCAGTCCATTTGACATCGAGTTTAGACCAGCGCGTTACACAGTGGAAGTCCGCTGTGAATTCGTGTTGGGGTAGCGCCATAAAGTCTGACCAATTAAAGGTAGCAGGTTTTGCCAAACCCGAAACTCGAAACTCCCATTCCTCAGTGCTGACTTGGGGAGTTGCACCGTAAGTTAATACGGGGAAACCTTTAGCTAAGTGTTGACCAGGAGGAACGCGTTCGCCCTTGGCGGAGCCATCGCCCTCTTCCTTCCCTGGTTTCTGAAAAAATTTTCCTAGCATAATTGCAGAAAAATAAGTTTTCTCAAGTTATTTACAAGCTTTTTACTGAGTTGCCAACAGTACCAGATGTTTTACTCTTTATATGAATACTTGATCGTTACTCATGAATGATAGGTAATGGGTAATGGATGTTCCCAATTACTCACTACCAATTTTTTTTGATCTAATGAGCTTGTGTAGAGTATCTAAGATTCATAATCCAATCAGGAAAGCTAATAAAAAGCGTTTATCCAGTGGTAATAAGTTTGATTTGTGACTTTGGCAATCAAATCTATCGGTGCTGTTCATGCTTTTCCTGACTGAGAAATTATGATTCTTCTTCCTCTTCTTCAGCAGTTGGATATACAAATGTAGAACGTCCAGTCAAAATCGATTTGCCTAGAGAAAGGGCTTTCTGAGCTTCGACGACAGCTTTGTGCCTCCAGGTAGCTCGACGTTTATCTCGTTTTGATTTGGAAGTTTTCTTCTTAGGAACAGCCATGTCAGCAGATATCGCGATTCTTGACAACCTTCTTATTCTAGGCCATCCACTGACGCCAAAGACAACAGTTGAGTCAGGAATAAGTAAGTTGGGTTGAAACTGACGCAAAGACAGAAGGAATTCCAAGAGTGACACTCTTTGCATCTCCTGTAATCTTACGGGGAAGCTACGCGTAGCTTCTCCCTTAGGAGAAGTTCCGAACCAAGGAAGCCTTGGCTCAGACTTATATCTGTATCTAGCTCAACCCGTCATTTTTGGGTTGACAGACCGCTAGCTGCTGGAACTGAATTAGAGCTATTTTCAAAGAAAAGTAGCGATCGCGCAGTTTTAAAGTAAGTTGCCCAATTTTGAGCATCAGGGCGCGATCGCCATTGGGGACGACTAACTTCTAATGTCAGAACTGGTGCGATCGCTCCATAATTTTGTACGGACACAATAATGGAAACATCTGTCACCAAGATATCTTGGTCGAAGCTTCTTTGAGCAGCTGCCCTAGCGGCCGCTTCCGCCCTCCTGAGAATGGTTTCATAGTTTTCTTCCGGCAGGCGGTCAATAGCTAGATCAACTCTAGCGGTGTAAGCTCGCACAACCTGAGGTGCGATCGCTTCCATCAAAAACCACGCAGGAACAGTAGATATGAGCAAAACTACTAGAGGAACTATCCGGATTCTTCTGGCAATTTGGCTAATAACTGAAAAGGGAGTGATCGATGATGGTAGGTGAGCAGAAATTTTGCTCATGACCTTCTATCTCCTTAGTGATGATAATTTATTGAAATTAGGTGAAAGTATTTTCCGGACAGCTAACGTAATAAAAATTACATTCTAACTTAAGATTCGATCAGAATCACCTAGACTATAAGACATAGGTTAGCTTTGTTTTTTTGGCAAAGCCAACCGCAATTTTAAGACCAGCAAACAATAACTGACAAAGAGCGGGATGGCAAATTACTGGGCGATCGCGATTGGCATCAATCAATATCAGTTATTTCAACCTTTAAGTTGTGCCCAAGCAGATGCTGAGGCACTAGAGGATTTTTTGGCGACAAATGCAGGTTTTGTCCCCAAACACTGTCTGTTAATGACAGATACTTCGCCGCCGATTGGGGATAGATCGACCTATCCGACTAAAGAGAATATTCTGCTGCTACTTGAGGATTTGGCAGCGACAAGTTGGCAACCGGAAGACTATCTGTGGTTATTTTTTAGCGGTTATGGGGTCAACTACAAGGGCAAAGATTACCTAATGCCAGTAGAGGGCAACCCCGAACTTGTGCAAGAGACTGGCATAGAATTGCGATCGCTAATGCAAAGTCTGCAACTTGCTGACCTGAATGTATTGCTACTACTCGATATCAACCGCGCTTTTGGCACCCAAGCAGATGCTCCTGTTGGTGAAGAAACAATAGAACTAGCCCAAGAACTACAACTCGCGACAATTCTTTCTTGCCAACCAGAGCAATTCTCCCATGAAAGTAGCGAATTAGGTCACGGATTTTTTACAGCAGCTTTGTTAGAAGCTTTACGTTCTGGCAATGGCAACAACTTGGCAGATTTAGAAAGCTACCTAAGCCTGCTGATGCCAAAATTATGTCACCACCACTGGCGTCCTATTCAAAACCCTGCCACTATCATCCCATCAAGGCAGCAAGTAATCTTGCCAAAATTGGCAATGGAAAGTGACTTGCAAGCAGAACCGGTGATTTATCCCGAAGAATCCTTTGCTGTTGCCCTTGCAGCTCCTCCCCTCGACGATTACCCTAGAACTTCAGCAGATCGGGGCAGATGGGGAGAAGCTACAGTGAACTCGTCCCAACAGGTAAAGGCTTATAAGGTCGAGAAGTCTAAGGGTCAACCAGTCCACGAGTCAGCCGGCAGCTTAGTTTCGCAGCCAATGCCGGAAACTTCTTTGGGAGTGAACACGAGAGGAAGATTTATTCCCAATTCTTCTCAAGGCTACGTCTCTCGATTGCCATCTAATCAGCCAAGCATCCCTTTTTGGAAACAGTTTATCTTATGGGGCGGAGGCAGCCTGTTGGTAGCAGGTTTAATTGCCGTAGTTTTTCTGCGTAATCAAGAAACTTTTAGAATTAAGCAAATATCAAGCACATCACCCAATGCTACTGTTAGCGATCGCCAGGTTGTCCAGAATTTACCAAACGATGTCTCCGACGGGCTACGCCTACGCACTCCAACAGTTAGACTCAACAACCAATCTAGCGCCCAAATAGTCTCTAGTTCCGAGTCAAAAAAACGAAATCAAGCAGTATTAGACCTGGCGAAAATGTCGCTTAGACAAACTCAGGCTAGCGATTTAAGCTTGGCGATCGCTACAGCCCGGAAAATTCAACCCGGTGAACCACTGTACGAACAAGCTCAGGAGAATATTAAGATTTGGAGCCGGATGATTTTAGATTTAGCAGAGGGTCGTGCTAAACAAAGACAGTATGCAAGCGCTATAGCTGCCGCTCGATTAATCACCAAAGATGAAGCCCCCTATGCCAAAGCACAAGCAGCAATTAACCTGTGGCGGCTAGAGGGCAAGCAGTATGTGAGTAACAAAACTCTTTTAGATGCAGCTAATGCTTTAATTAAGTCCGGACAGGCATCTACCTACAATCGGGCGATCGAAGTTGCCAAGAAAATACCAGCAGGTGAACCAGGCTTCGATACTGCCCAAAAATCGATCAATAACTGGAGTGAGAAAATTTTAGACCTGGCCAAGCGTCGCGCCGCCGAAGGAGAACGTAATGCTGCAATTGCGACCGCTGCGTTAGTACCAGAGGAGACAGCTGCTTACGAAGATGCTCAGGATGCCATCCAAAAATGGCAAAAAAATAGTAAAAAAATAGTAAAAGAATAGTTAGGAGTTATGAATAAGGAGTTATATTATTGATCCCCGACCTATTACTCCCTACTCATAACTTTTCTCTCAGCAATGCCTCAACCCTGGCTATCCGCTAACAGCATTAGCAGTACTGCGATACATCTTCGCCACAGTCGTCGGCTAGATAGCACAGTGCTCGAAAACGCAAACCAACCACTTCTTCATATAAGGGGTTGAGCTTGCACATGGGCGGAATGTGAAACAGGGTTTTCCCAAATAATTTGACATCACGTTCAAAGGGGCACTGAGATGGAATCAGTTTGCACAGGCGGTGAGCCAGTTGGCGATCGCGGACTTGAATGTTTTCTACCCGCTGCCGTAGGGGTTGGAGAATGTTCCAGTAAAATTTGGAAACAGAAGGGTTTAGCTGGGTTACTTTATGGTCACTAGTCTCTGCTTGATTGATTGATACCCAGCTTGCCAGAAAAATCTTTTTTGTGGTATTGTCGAATACCTTCATGGTTAATCCTCTGTGTTATTGAGGCTATTCATCTTTTTGATGAATATATACAATGTGGCAACGAAGTTTCCCGGAAGAATCTCGTTCTGACTGCGATATAATGTAATACCTGATTAGCCACTTAAGTCAGAACTTAATTTATTACTACGTCAAGTTAATCGCAATTTTCTGGGGATCGGTAGTGTAATATTACGATCTTGTTCATAACTTGACACAGTTTAAATTTTAATAAAGACATCTGTCATTGGATAGGTTTTAGTGTAACATTTACAGAACTTAATATAAGGTCTTTCTGAAAGTATTTTTGCTAAGTATAAACATCAGTAATACCCTAGAAGGCATTTTTCCTTTCCGTGTTCCCACTTTCTCACGTAAGAGCATCCTGTTCATTGCTGGCTGAATGGCGTAGAAGTAGAGAGAAGTCTGTAGACGCGGCTGCGGCTTAAAGCCAGGTGGGTTGGATTTCTCAGCAGATGCAGAGCGGCTAGTTATGAAACATCGGTCGTCGCAAAGTCTCGGCAAAGAAAGTGATTCTTCTCCAATTTGTAATCTATGGCGTCTTAGGGCTAACTTATCTGGGGTTAGCATTGGGCTACATTCCTGGTTTACGCATGAACCGCGCCACTATCGCTTTGGTCGGTTCTGCCTTTTTAATTGCTTTAGGTGTTTTGAATTTACAGGAGGCATGGCAGGCCATTGATGCCAATACCATCGTATTTCTCTTGAGCATGATGGTAGTTAATGCCAACCTATCCTATGCAGGATTTTTTAGGCGATCGCTATCAGTGATATTGAGTATCACTAGTAGTCCGCTAGGTTTGTTGATTGCTTTAACTTTTGGTAGTGGTATTCTCTCCGCTTTTTTTCTCAATGACACTCTAGCGTTGATATTTACACCCTTAACCTTGAGCCTGACTCAAGCTTTGGGTTTAAATCCGATTCCTTATTTACTAGCGATCGCTGGTGCAACTAATATAGGCTCGGTAGCAACTTTGAGCGGTAATCCCCAAAATATTCTGATTGGCTCCTTTTCAGGCATCTCCTATCTAGATTTTCTGCGTGTATTGGCCCCAGTTGCCCTAATAGGCTTGGTAATTCAGGTAATATTACTGTGGCTACTTTACCCAGATGTCCGCTCAGTCAAACCTTGCCAATCATTACCTACTAGCAACCAACGCATTTTTAAACCGTTATTTAATAAAACATTAGTCATTACAATTGGGCTGCTAATTGCATTTACTATCGGTTTACCGTTAGGGGAGTCTGCTTTAGTTGCTGCTAGCTTATTGCTAATCACTCGCCGGGTTAAACCCCAGCGTATTTTGCAAAAGGTGGATTGGAACCTGCTGGTAATGTTTTCTGGATTATTTATCCTGACGCGAGTCACACAAAAGTTGAATTTACTCCAGCCATTTACCCATGCAATCAACTCTGCTGCGAGTTTTTTGGGTGTAACTGTTGTCTTATCTAACTTAATTTCTAATGTGCCTGCTGTACTTCTGCTGCATCCCCTAGTTCCTCCAGGTGACACTAAGTATTGGCTATTGTTGGCAGCTGGATCAACTTTGGCAGGGAATCTAACTTTGTTTGGTTCAGTTGCCAACTTGATAGTTGTAGAAGCTGCTGCTGATTTAGGTTATAAGCTAACTTTTTGGGAACATTTAAAGTTTGGAGCGCCATTAACAGTGTGTACTTTAGTTCTAGTGTACCTCTGGGTTGATTGAGGGCGATCGCTCTAATTTCTATTGTTTGCGTCTATGAGATATCTGAGATAACTTTGTACAAAGTGAGTTGCGGTAATCAAATGATACCCGTGTATATTGCTAACTCTACTTTAGGTTCAGCCAAAGTTAAATACATCTTACTTGGATTGTGCCTGTTTATATGAATACATTTGCTACTTACTTGTAGAGGCTATAAAATATGACTATTTGGAATAAGGGTTTGTGGGATGAGGAAATTGACGCTGAACTAGAACAATTGAAAAAACAGCTAAAGAAGCGCCATGTTGATAATGATTCTAATTCTGAAGGATTGGAGAGTGTTCTTAAACAACTAAATAATCTGGTGGGGATGAAGAATGTTAAAGATGAGATTAATACTCACATTAATTTCCTTAACATCCAGAAACTCCGGCAGGAAAAAAAACTTGCTACTATTTCTGTGACACTACATTCTGTATTCTGCGGGCCTCCCGGAACTGGAAAAACGACTGTCGCTCGTTTAATGGGTGAAATATACAAAGAACTAGGGATACTTTCTAAAGGTCATCTTGTTGAAACTGATAGATCAGGATTGGTAGCAGGTTATGTTGGGCAAACTGCTATTAAAGTAGATGAACTTGTTGAATCAGCATTAGACGGCGTGTTGTTTATTGATGAAGCCTACGCACTAAAGCCAGAAAGTTCCCGTAATGATTTCGGACAAGAAGCTATAGATACTCTGCTAAAACGAATGGAGGACTACAGGGACAGACTAGTAGTGATCGTTGCAGGCTACAGTGAAGAAATGTCTAGATTTATAGATGCTAATCCTGGACTACAGTCAAGATTTAATAAATATTTTTACTTTGAGGACTACCAGCCTAATGAGTTACTGAATATGTTTGAAAAAACTTGTGAGCAGAATCATTTCAAGCTCACTGATAAATCAAAGCAGGCATTACTTAATAAATTAACTAATTTATATGCAAGCCGAGATAAGAAATTTGGAAATGGAAGGCTGGTAAGAAATATTTTTGAAAAAACAATCGAGAAGCAGGCAAACAGACTTGTCAAATTTCCAAACGTTACTAAGGAAATGATGATAAAAATTATGCCTGAAGATATTCCTTAAGACAATAATAAAAGATCCTATTTCACACCAAAGCGCAAAGACGTTAGAAAAACTCTACGTCTCTGCGCTTTAACATGAGATTTTATCTTAAATTCTCTATGATGCCACTTGAGCAGCAGTCCGAGTGCGTCGTCTTCTGCCATCGGCAACTTTCACGGGTGGCTCATCAGGAATTTGCATCAACAAAGTCACAGATGGCTGACATTGCAATTCCCGGCGGATGGAACGTTGCAATTCTCGTTCTAAAGTACCTTGCAATCCACCCCAGTCTATATCTGCTGCTTCCCCTTCACTAGGAGCAAATTCTGACCAGCGCACAGTGAGGATTTCTTCAATGCGTTGTTTTACCCAGGTTTGTAGCAGCGATCGTTCTACACTTGTTACTACACCCCGTAGGTGAATTTCTGGTTTAGCCAACAGTTTACCATTCCAATCAATGGCAGCTGCGATCGTAATAATGCCTTCTGAAGCCATGCGTTGCCGTTCTTGCAGCACTTTGGCACTTACCATACCTGAACTAGTAGTATCCACCAATTCGATACCAGATGGCACTTTACCAGCGACGCGAATAGCATCTTCAGTCAGTTCGACAATATCACCATTTTGAATAATGATCATATTTTCTGCGGGAATACCCATACTCTGAGCCGTTTCTGCGTGCTTCACTAGCATCCGATGTTCGCCGTGAAATGGCACAAAGAACTTGGGTCGAGTTAAGGCAATCATCAGTTTTTGTTCTTCCTGACAGCCGTGACCGGAGACGTGAATCCCCTTATCCCGACCGTAGATTACTTTTGCCCCTTGAATCATCAACTTATCGATGGTGTTGACTACAGCGATGGTATTTCCGGGAATTGGGTTAGCAGAGAATACTACCGTATCTCCTTGGCGGATTTTAATGTGAGGATGTTCTTTGTTGGCAATGCGGGTCATTGCTGCCATCATTTCACCCTGAGAACCTGTAGTTAAAACTAAAACTTTTTCGTCGGGGAGATTGCGGACTGCGTGCAATGGTTGCAGCAGATTATCTTCACACTTGATGTAACCTAAATTGCGGGCATGAGCAATCAAATTCAGCATGGAACGCCCCACAACCGTTACTACACGGTTCTGCTTCTTCGCAATATCCAAAATCATGTTGATGCGATGCACGCTAGAAGCAAAGGTAGTGACAAATAATCGCCCAGTAGCTTGACTAAATACTCTCTCTAGATTGGGATAAACTGAACGTTCTGAAGGTGTAAATCCTGGCACTTCTGAGTTTGTGGAATCGCTCAGTAAGCAAAGAACGCCTTTTTCACCATGTTCTGCTAGACGTTGCAAGTCAAACTTTTCACCATCCACTGGGGTATGGTCAATTTTAAAATCCCCTGTGTGAATGACTACACCAAGGGGAGTATGAATGGCAACGGTAAAACTATCAGCAATGGAGTGAGTGTTGCGGATATATTCCACTAAAAAGTTTTTGCCAATCCGCACCACATCACGTGGTAGAACTGTTCTGATTTCTGTGCGATCGCGTACTCCAGCTTCTTCTAATTTACCCTCTAGCATTGCCATTGCTAGTCTGGGCCCATAAATCACGGGGATATCAAATTGCTTGAGATGGAAAGCAATCCCGCCAATATGGTCTTCATGACCATGAGTAACGATCATCCCTTTAATTTTGTGGCGATTTTCTCGCAGGTAAGTCGTATCTGGCAGAACAATATTTACTCCATGCATCGCCTCTGTGGGAAAAGCTAATCCTGCATCTAACAGTATGATTTCATCGTCATACTCAAAAAGACAAGTATTTTTCCCAATTTCATGCAAACCGCCCAAAGGAATAATTTTCAAGGCGGAATTATTAGCTTCGTTTTTAGCCATTTTCTCCTTAGATTGTTACTTGTGGTTAATTAAGTTGATAGTTAACTTTCCTTGTATTTAAGACAACATTATCTGTCTCTTAAGTCAGTCTGAAAGCAATCAAGTTTTAATTGAAATCTTCAATTTTTTATTCAATAAAATCGACTGTACATTCAAGGATTCATACTATATCTATCAGTCCTAGCACAGGTTTTTAAATTGCAACTTATGAACAATTACGATCGTTGTTTATATGTATCTTTAGCAAGGAGCAAACTACCAGCCCTTAACTAGCTGGTGGCTAGATTAAACTAAGTTCTTTCAGAACCGCTTCTAACTTTTGAGTGACTTCTAAATCAGCTTCACATAGCGGCGGACGAGTTGAACCAACCTCCCAACCTTGAAGTTTCAGTGCTTTTTTCACTGGAATGGGATTTGAAGTGAGAAATAGAGCTTTAAACAACGGGAAAAGTTGGAGATGAATGTCGCTTGCTACCTCAATTTTTCCCGCACTAAAAGCTTGGATCATCTGCTGTAGTTGGTTTCCTACCAGATGAGAAGCCACACTTACCACACCCTTTGCCCCGATCGCTAACAAGGGCAAAGTCATGTAATCATCACCAGAATAGATGTGGAATTCTTTTGGTGTCAAGCGACGAATTTCGCTTGCCTGATCTATATTACCAGTGGATTCTTTAATCCCGACAATATTGCTAACCTCAGCTAACCGGGCAACTGTTTCTGGCTGAAGGTTTTGTCCGGTACGACCGGGGACATTATATAACAACAATGGTAGGTCGGGACAGGCTTGTGCTATTGCCTTAAAGTGCGCTTCTAATCCCGCCTGTGGCGGTTTGTTGTAATAAGGAACAACTTGTAACGAACCATGTACTCCTATCTTAGACGCTTTTTGGGTGGCTGCGATCGCTTCTTTAGTGGAATTGGATCCACAACCTGCGATTACCTTGGCTTTTCCTGCCACGGACTGCAATACCTCGACAAACAACTGGTATTCCTCATCCCAACTTAGCGTCGGGGATTCTCCTGTTGTGCCACACATCACTAATGTATCTGTACCGTTGTTAGCTAGATGCGCCGCCAGTTCTGCCGCTACATCATAATTGACACTACCGTCTGCTTTAAACGGCGTAATCATAGCGGTTAAAACATTGCCAAAATCTCCCACCCTTTTTTCACTCCTGATTACCCATATTTTTGTATCTTGGTGGTTCTCTATTGTAATAACCTATCTGCAAACTGCTTTCAAGTGTCATTAGTCATTTGTCAGTTACTAATGACTAATCACCAATAACTAATGACTAATAGCTAATGGTTTGAGTAGATTTTTTTCTACCAACAACTCGGCGATTTGTACTGCATTCAATGCTGCGCCTTTGCGGATTTGGTCGCCACATAACCATAATTCCAAGCCACAAGGATGAGAAATATCCTGACGAATTCTTCCCACTAAAACTTCATCTTCACCCGTTGCTTCAATTGGCATCGGAAAATGATTAGTTCCCCAATCTTCTACCAATTTTACTCCAGGGGAGGAATTTAAAATTTCTCTGGCTTCCTTTGCACTAAAGGGAGTCTCAAATTCTAAATTAATGGCTTCTGAATGGGCGCGGAGTACGGGAACCCGTATACAGGTCGCAGTGATTCTGATTTGCTGCGTACCAAATATTTTTCGGGTTTCGTTGACCATTTTCATTTCTTCCTCACAATAACCCAAATCGTTTAATGGGGAGTTATGGGGGAATAAATTAAATGCCAATGGGTAAGGCAATACCTCAGCAACTGGCGGCTGTCCTTGTAGTATAGCGCTTGTTTGGGTTTTGACTTCTGCCATTGCTCTGGCCCCAGCACCACTAGCAGATTGGTAGGTTGAGGCAACGATGCGTTGTACTGGTTTAACTTTATGCAATGGCCATACTGCCACAGCCATTAAAATTGTTGTGCAGTTAGGGTTGGCAATAATGCCTTGGTGATTAGCTGCGGCTAGTGGATTCACCTCTGGTACTACTAAGGGAACTTCCGGGTTCATCCGAAAGGCACTGGAGTTGTCAATTACTACTGCGCCCTTTTCGACAGCAACTGCTGCCCAAGTTTTAGATGTGGAACCACCTGCACTAGCCAGTACTATATCGATATTTTCAAAGGCGCAATCGCTCACTGCCTCTATTGGTATATTTTCATCTTTAAACCGCAGCGATCGCCCGACACTCCGCTCTGATGCCAATAACTTCAAGTCAGCAACAGGAAAATTACGACTTTCTAATAATTCCAGCAACTCTGTGCCAACTGCACCAGTCGCTCCCAAAATAGCTAAACGATAGGATTTCGACAAGCTTGCTTCCTCCTTTAAGAGATTTATCTGCAATTTTTTGGAACAATTGACAATTTAGTTAATATTTAAATAACGATCTAATTTTGAAATACATTTTGAATAGATTTAGATTTTTCTCTAATTTAGTCGATCTTTATATATCTAAAACATTTATTTTCTTGGCTATTTAATAGGTTAAGTGATGTTGCATTCTGCAACAATGACTATCCAACTTTCCCATCGATTTAAACTATATATTATTATACAACAAACCGCCATTTAGCAGAAAAATGGAGATATCTGCACTTAGACGTTTAACAGGCATCTCACCTGTAAACCAACAAATGCCTTGGCTGCAAAGTTGCTTACCAAGATGATAAATATACTAGGTAGCGAAATGCATAAAACCAGCAAAGCATAAAACTGAGCTATGCGGCTAGGCAAAAAATGCACTTTCATCCCACAACTTAATATATAGCTAGACTCAATACTATAACTTTACCTTGGGAGTACTAACCACTCACTGAGAACCAGGATATCACGGCGTTAGCCCACTGAATAATTAATTCCTAAGTTCAGAGGGAGTAAGGGAATGAGGGAGATGAGAGGGACAAGGAGAATAATCAATGCCCCCATTAACCAATTGTTATGAAGGTAAAATGTCAAGTCCTTGGTCATTGGCAGTAAACTGGATCTTTGCCCCAGGACAAACATCCATCCTTGGATGTCATCAGACCTTTTGGCAAACTCCCATTGTCCCTAAGAGACATCACAGCCATAAACGCAAACAATTATTTTATTGCGTCTTGTGTGTACTCGGAGTATAAAATACCAGAAAACTAGAGACGAAGCATGAAAGTCACCCAGGAAAAACTTCCCGCCAGCCAAATTGGCCTGGAAATAGAGATTACGCCGGAAATTACCAAGCAAACTTACGAACAGGTCATTAAAAACTTAGCGAGTACTGCCAATATTCCTGGGTTTCGTAAAGGCAAGGTGCCTCGGCCGATATTACTACAACGGCTGGGGACAACTCGAATCAAGGCAGCAGCGCTGGAAGAACTAATTCAAGATGGCATTGAGCAAGCAGTCAAACAAGAAGCTATCCCGGCAATCGGTCAGCCGCAATTGCGCTCCTCTTTTGAGGATTTGATTAAGAATTATGAACCTGGAAAACCCCTGACGATTTCGGCTGCTGTCGATGTAGAACCAGAAGTAAATCTAGTGCAGTACACTGATTTGCAAGCCAAGGCCGAAGAAGTCAAGTACGATCCAGAACGAGTGGAGAGCACGCTGGATAAAGAACGTCAAGAATTGGCGACATTGATTCCTGTGGAAGGACGTGCAGCCCAAATCGGTGATATCGCCGTAGTCGATTTTAAAGGTGTATTCTCCAAAGCCGAGGGCGAAGACGAAACAGCTGAACCAGAACCTATTCCCGGAGCTGAAGCAACTGACTTTCAAGTGGAATTGCAGGAGGATAAGTTTATTCCAGGCTTTATTTCGGGAATAGTGGGGATGAATCCTGAAGAAACCAAAGAAATTGCGGCGCAGTTCCCAGATCCTTATGCTAATGAAGATTTAGCTGGAAAAGCGGCAACTTTCACAGTGACGCTCAAAGAACTCAAGGAAAAGGAGCTACCAGAAGTAAATGACGATTTCGCTCAAGAAATCAGCGATTTTGAAACCTTAGAAGAGTTACGTGCTTCTTTGGTAGAGCGATATCAAAAAGAGGCAGACGACAAAACAAAAACAAATAAGCAGGAAGCTTTGTTAACAGAACTGCTTAAGCACGTAGAAGTTGACTTACCAGCAACCTTGATTGAGCAAGAAGTGGATGCAATGCTAACGCAAACAGCAATGCGGCTATCTCAGCAGGGATTAGATGTGAGGAAGTTGTTTACTCAAGATATTATTCCTCAACTGCGGGAGCGATCGCGCACTGAGGCCATTGAACGCATCAAACGCTCCTTGTCCTTACGGGAAGTCGGTAAACGCGAATCTATCGAGGTAACCCCAGAAGAAATCGCAGCTAGAGTCACAGAACTTTTAGAGCAGTACCCAGATGAGCAAGACGTTGATGAAGATAAACTGCGCTCAATTGTAGAAAACGAACTGTTAACCGAGAAAATTGTCGATTGGCTCTTAGAACACTCGTCAGTTGAACTTGTACCCGAAGGTTCCTTGAGTCCTGTAGAGGAAACGGAAGACGCAGAATCAGATGTTGATGCACCTCAGACTGAGGAAGAAAGCAGCGAAACTTCCACTGAAGTCACAGAAGGATAATCAAAAATCCCACAGCTATGAGTTCACCAGTTCTGAGTTAAAGTACTGGTGAAATGGGTAAGGGAGATGAGGGAGCAGGAGGAGATGAAAGACCATTGCCTCTTGACTCTTAACTCCTCATAACTCAGGGATTAAGTCAAAAAAATTAAAGAATTAATGAATTTTTGGCAAATAGTGACACCTGTTATCACCTGGGCTTGATACTGTGTTACACGAGAGGAAATTATATGAGGCATAATGGTTAACACGTAGCTTATAAAAATTCCATTCGTCGAAAAGGCAGCATTTGCTGCTGAAACATTTGTCCTAAATTATCGTCAAAGAAAGCTTGTATGCTTGAATCGCAGTCGGGAAATTACCCCATCAGCAACCAAAGTCGAATAAACATAAACTCCCAGTTGAGCAGCCCTAGCAACATCGTGCCGATGGTGGTAGAACAATCTGGCATGGGAGAAAGGGCTTTCGACATCTACTCCCGCCTGCTGCGAGAGCGGATTATCTTTTTGGGAACGCCAATAGACGATGCCGTAGCCAACTCAATTGTGGCTCAGTTGTTATTCCTAGACGCCGAAGACTCAGAAAAAGACATCCAAATGTATGTTAATTCTCCTGGCGGCTCGGTCTACGCAGGGATGGCAATCTATGATACAATACAGCAAATTCGCCCTGATGTTGTTACCATCTGTTTTGGATTAGCCGCAAGCATGGGGGCTTTTTTGTTGACAGCAGGGGCTGCCGGTAAGCGAATGTCTCTGCCCGACTCCCGGATTATGATTCACCAACCACTTGGTGGCGCTCAAGGTCAAGCCATTGACATTGAAATTCAAGCCAGAGAAATTCTTTACGTTAAGGCTAAGTTGAATCAGTTAATGGCTCACCATACTGGTCAACCCTTAGAAAGAATTGAAGCAGATACTGAGCGCGACTTTTTTATGTCGGCAGAAGAGGCGAAAAACTACGGTTTGATTGATCAGGTCATTTCCAGGCAAAATCTTCCCACAGCAGGGGAAAACGTCACCATTCTGAAATAAGAGGCTGGTATGTCTAAGTACGACTCCCATTTAAAATGTTCATTTTGTGGCAAGTCTCAAGAGCAGGTGCGTAAATTAATCGCGGGGCCGGGAGTCTACATCTGCGATGAATGCGTTGACTTGTGTAATGAAATACTAGACGAGGAGTTACTCGATACCAATGGTGCGGCAGCACAACCAGCACCAAGAGCAGAGCCACCTCAAAAACGGCGTACTCACTCTTCTAGTATTTCGTTTAATCAAATACCAAAGCCAAGAGAGATTAAAAAGTATCTAGACGAGCACGTCATTGGTCAAGACGAAGCGAAGAAAGTGCTGTCAGTAGCTGTTTACAATCACTACAAGCGGCTGGCGGTCATTCAGTCTAAAGCCAGTGGCAAAGCTGGAGCAGATGATGCAATAGAACTGCAAAAGTCCAACATTTTGTTAATTGGCCCGACTGGTTGCGGCAAAACTCTCTTAGCGCAAACCCTAGCAAAAATCTTGGATGTACCCTTTGCCGTCGCTGATGCCACGACGCTGACGGAAGCGGGCTATGTGGGAGAAGATGTAGAAAATATCTTGCTGCGACTGTTGCAGGTGGCAGATTTGGATATAGAGGAAGCACAACGCGGAATTATTTACATTGACGAAATTGACAAAATTGCTCGGAAGAGTGAGAACCCGTCAATTACCCGCGATGTTTCCGGTGAAGGCGTGCAGCAAGCTTTGCTGAAAATGCTAGAGGGAACGATCGCCAATGTACCACCCCAAGGAGGGCGCAAGCATCCCTATCAAGACTGCATCCAGATTGATACAAGCAATATCTTGTTCGTCTGTGGTGGTGCTTTCGTGGGCTTAGAAAAGGTTGTAGATCAGAGAGTTGGCAAAAAAGCAATCGGCTTTGTGCAACCAGGAGAAGGTCAATCGAAGGAGAAACGTGCAGCAGATACTCTCCGCCATCTAGAACCGGATGATTTAGTCAAATTTGGCATGATTCCAGAATTTATTGGGCGCGTGCCAATGGTAGCAGTGGTAGATCCGCTAGATGAAGAAGCGCTGATGGCGATTCTCACCCAACCACGCAGCGCCTTAGTGAAGCAGTACCAAAAGCTGCTAAAGATGGATAATGTCCAGTTAGATTTTAAACCAGAAGCTTTACGAGCGATCGCTCAAGAAGCCTATCGCCGTAAAACTGGTGCTAGAGCGTTGCGGGGCATTGTCGAAGAACTAATGCTGGATGTAATGTACGAGTTACCATCCCGTAAGGATGTGACACGCTGTACAGTAACACGCGAGATGGTCGAGAAGCGATCAACTGCCGAACTGATAATACATCCATCTTCACTACCGAAGCCAGAATCAGCCTAATTGTCATTGGTGAGCCAGTGCGGTCTTCTCCCTTGGCGCTAGCCTCTCCCTTTGGGAGAAGGGGAGACGCCAAGGGCGATAGCGCAGCGTAAAGCCTTCTCTACGAGAGGCTCCGCCAACGGCATGGCTTCGCTTAGAGCGAGTCCGCAAGCGTCTGGGTGTCCCCCATAGCAACTGGTGTTAGCGTAGCGTTAGCGATAGCGCAGCGTTAGCGAGTCATCGAGCGTCGGTACGAGCGTCACCCGAAGGGTCATTAGTGATTGGTTATTAGTCAAAAACTAAAGACTAATAACCATGTAATAAGGGAAAATGACTAATGACAACTGACAAAGGACTAATGACTAATGCCTTATATTAATGTTCGTGGCGTTGAGCATTACTACGAATGGGTGAAAAAACCATCTGGTTCTTTGGTAAAACCAGTGATGGTTTTCATCCACGGTTGGGCTGGTTCGGCTAGGTATTGGCAAAATACTGCTAATGCTTTATCAGAGCAATTTGATTGTTTACTCTACGATATGCGGGGATTTGGCCGTTCTGGTGGGAAGCCAACTATAGCCGAAGCAAGTGAAGCTGTTGCCGAATCTGAATCCCCTCAAGAAGAATCACAGGCAATCAGAGAATTAACCTATGAATTAGAGGAATACGCTGATGATTTGGCAGCTTTGTTAGATGGGTTGCATCTTCAGCGTGTTTATATCAATGCTCATTCAATGGGCGCGTCTGTTGCCACTTTATTTTTTAACCGCTACCCCCAACGAGTAGAACGAGGAATTTTAACCTGTAGCGGCGTTTTTGAGTACGACGAAAAATCCTTTAGTGCTTTTCATAAATTTGGTGGCTATGTAGTTAAATTCCGTCCTAAGTGGTTAAGCAAAATTCCATTTGTTGACCGGATGTTTATGGCCAGATTTCTGCATAGTTCCATACCACATTCTGAGCGGCAAGCTTTTTTAGAAGATTTTCTCGAAGCAGATTACGATGCGGCTTTAGGGACAATTTTTACTTCAGTCAGTAAGGCTCAATCTGAAGTGATGCCGCAAGAGTTTACCAAGCTGACAGTACCAACTCTGCTTGTGGCGGGCGAGTACGACAAGATTATTCCAGCCGAGATGGGGCGTCAAGCAGCTGCATTGAGTGACAAAGTAGAATTTGTGATGATTCCTAACACCGCGCATTTCCCAATGTTGGAAGATGCGCCAACTTACTTGCGACGCGTACAAGAGTTTTTGCAAATTAACACCCCACAACCACAAGTCGGATAACTGATGGCGGTTTTTTAGACAGTTAAGTGTACCTGTGTGATACCCTGACGCATTTTATATTGTCGCCTTAACCAAGACTTTTTAATTATTTTACGGAGTAAGGGAGCAAGTTGAATCAACACCGATCGCAGCAGTGCATTTTTTCGCAGTAGTTCGCCTTGTTTAGCTTCCTCTAACTGGAGTTGCTGGGCGCGGATAATTTCTGGCTCACGTTCTGCTTGGATGCGCGATAGTGCCATGTCAATATCCTGGTGTCCAGTTTCTTTGTGTAACAGCGGTACAAGATGATTAGCAGCAACAATCACATCACGGAATGCTAGATTAATTCCTTGGGCGCGGACAGGAGACATTGGGTGTGCAGCGTCACCCAGAAGCAGTACCCCTGGTGCGTGCCATTGTGGACAATAACCAACCACAACAGAAAGCCGAATCGGGGATTCGATGGTGTCTGCATGATTACGGAAATGCTCTGCTAGCCATGAGGGTGATAGGGAGGCAAAAATCTCTGCCCAGTTGGCTTGTTTAGAGTCAGTGTTTTCGGTTGCTGACATTACCCAAGCCAGATGCAGTTTTCCTTGCTCTGCTCCGTGAAAGATACTAAATGTGCGATCGCCATTTACAATAGTACGAAATACATTCTCGGCTGCAAACTCAGGGCTAGCAGCAAGCTTAAACCAGAGAATATCAATATTTTTGGGTTGGCGTACCAATTCCAATCCTATACGTTGTCGCACAAGAGAGTTTCGACCATCTGCCCCAATCACTAGGTCAGCAGTAAGTTCTCTGCCATCGCTCAGTACTACACCTGCGACACGTTGATTACTCCACAATAAATCTTTGACTGGAACACCCTGGATAAATTCAAACCCATCATTGGTTTGAGCTTCCGAAATTAGTGCATTGAGTAGCGGTGGTTGTGAAACCAGTGTACAGGGTCGAGCTGCTCCCATTGGTTCATCAACTCGAAACAACTGCTTTTCACCCAGAATGAATTCCCATGCGTCGAGTTGTCGATAGGGAATATGCTCCAACAACGCCGATAGACCCATTTGCTCTAGGGCATCTAACCCACTGGGCATTAATCCTTCACCGCGAAAAACGCGATGAAAGTCTTTTGCTGCTTCAATTAACGTTACAGCAATACCACGTTTTACAAGGAGCAGGGCAAGGGTTACACCTGTTGGGCCTGCGCCCACAATCACAATCTGCACTACCTTATCCCTCCTGTATCAATTGCTCTCAAAGATGTTGGTCGAATTATCTTGGGATTAACTCAAACCCAGTTCTCGTTTTAGCAAGTTAATTGAGTTAATGCCGATATAATTTTCAACCTTAATCAGCTTCGGTGGACGAATAATATCTTCATCAGATGCTTGCACCGCTGCTTGCACTGCCGCAAAACTGGCTTGATCGCTTATGATTACCTCAGCTCGTTTAACCATAGCCTGAAGTTTATAAGCATCTTTTGGTTGCGAAGTCATCACCAGTAGTTCATCTCCCCGCAAACCGTGGAGGATGACTTCTGCTGCTCGTGCAATCCCGGAACTGAGGCTAACTATGCCTACACAGTTTTCTTTTGGTAGGGTTTTTAAGAGGTTGAGTTCTTTGGTGTAGTCGTAGATATCTAGAGGAATTACCCGTGCAGCTTTAGGAGCTGCGATCGCTTCCACATTACTGATAAAATACCGACTTGTAACTACTGTCGCAGAGGTAGTTTTATCTAGCACAGCTGTTAATTCTTCCATTGCTACCAACTGGACTGGGATTTTTAAAGATCGCTCTAATTCATAGACCATCAACTCACCAGCACCCATATCATAGGATGGAACTGCAACCAGTACTCGCGCACTACAACGCAAGCGCCAGTCAATTTCTGCTAAAAATAACTCCCTGGCTTGATTCAGTGAACATCCTTGAGAGAGTAGGTCGTCTAGTGCTTGCTGGACAACTTGATATGCATCAGGATTTTGTTTGAGAATTGGTGATTGCAGCCTGCTACCGCCCTCATGACCTTGGGCGCGAACATAAATTCCCGAACCAGCCATACTTTCAACAAATCCGTCTTCCTCCAGTTGACGGTAAACTTTGCTAATGGTATTACGGTGTAACCCCGTTTGCATTGCCAGTGCCCGTGTACTTGGCAATTTGTAAGCAGGGGGATATTGCCGGGAAGCGATCGCAAACCGGATTTGGTTAAACAGCTGGGTCGATGCGGGAATTTCGCTGTCTGGCTGAATACGGAATTGAATCATCACCAAACCTCCTGAATACTAAGTGCTAAGTGCTGAATACTAAATGCTGAGGTATGAGTATTAAGTGTTGCTTACCTACTCAGCACTTTTAACTCAGCACTATTTTGTTGTCCAGATGCATTTGCTACATATTGAATGTTTTATTTACATATAAAGTTGTTCTGATACAAATTTCTAATGCTCTCACTATTGGTAATTGATAATTTAATTAGAAAAAACTTCGGCATACTGGCATAGTTATATCAAATAAACACACGGTTAATCACATAGCACTGGTAAAAATTATTATGACAGAGCAAGCAATAATTACCACAACGGTTAATCTTTTGCAAGATAATATTCAAGTGTCTGCTTATCTCGCAGAGCCAAAAGAATCTGGATTTTACCCAGGAGTGGTGGTATTACAAGAGATTTTTGGTGTCAACGTTCACATTCGGGAAGTTACAGAACGGATTGCCAAACTTGGGTATGTAGCGATCGCACCAGCACTTTTTCAAAGGATTGCTCCTGGCTTTGAAACCGGATATACACCTGAAGATATTGAAACGGGCAGAGGCTACGCTATGCAGACTCAAGCCTCAGAGTTATTGAGCGATATTCAACTAGCAATTGACTACCTCAAAAATCTGCCCCAAGTGAAAAAAGATGGTTTTGGCTGTATTGGCTTCTGCTTTGGCGGTCATGTCGCATATCTTGCAGCCACCTTACCAGATATTAAAGCTACAGCTTCCTTCTATGGTGCTGGAATTACCACTCGCACACCGGGAGGCGGCGCTCCTACAGTCACCCGCACCAGAGAAATTCCAGGTACTCTTTATGCCTTCTTTGGCACAGAAGATGCTAGCATCCCACGCGAACAAGTAGATGAGATTGAAGCAGAGTTAGAAAAATATAAAATTCCTCATCGTGTGTTTCGCTACGATGGAGCTGATCACGGATTTTTCTGTGACCATCGTGCCAGTTATAATCCTAAAGCTGCGGCCGATGCTTGGGAGCAAGTGAAACAACTCTTTAGTCAACTAAACTGAAGCCCATGCAGCCAAGTTCGTTTTTTGTCATTTGTCATTAGTAAAAACCACAATACCGTGTGCAACTTTTTCTCAAACCTAACCCCCGAGATCCTTTCTCTATGAGAGAAGGGGGAAAATTCAAAGCCTCTCTCTTAAAAAAAGAGAGGTCAGAATATTAAGTTCCACATCGCGTAACTACAAACAAAGGACAAATGA
The DNA here is from genome assembly GCF_034531305.2 of Nostoc sp. ChiQUE02. Taxonomy (NCBI): domain Bacteria; kingdom Bacillati; phylum Cyanobacteriota; class Cyanophyceae; order Nostocales; family Nostocaceae; genus Nostoc; species Nostoc sp. ChiQUE02. The sequence goes on along the minus strand of NZ_JAVRBN020000001.1, from coordinate 81,984 downwards.
CAAATGACAATCTAAACTCCAGTTGCACCATATCAAATAACAATTAATCTTCAAAAGTCATGAATTCCGAATCGAAACTTTCTCAAACAGCCAATTCGTCGTTTACGATGGACGATTTTGCCAAAGCACTAGAAAAACACGACTACCAGTTTCAAAAGGGACAGGTTGTACATGGCAAAGTGTTCCAACTTGACCATGATGGAGCCTATGTCGATATTGGTGGTAAGTCGTCAGCTTTTCTACCGCGCGATGAGGCTTCTTTGAGAGCAGTTACCGATTTATCGGAGGTACTGCCATTGCAAGAGGAACTGGAGTTTTTGATTATCCGAGATCAGGATGCAGAAGGTCAAGTTACCCTTTCTCGAAAGCAGTTAGAAATTCAGCACATCTGGGAACGACTAGCCGAAATGCAGGAGAATGCTCAGACTGTGCAAGTACGGGTTATGGGTGTGAATAAAGGTGGTGTCACCGTCGATATTCTCTCTTTGCGGGGATTTATTCCGCGATCGCACCTGGCAGAGCGTGATAATTTAGAAGCACTCAAAGGTCAAAATCTGACTGTGGGTTTTTTGGAAATTAATCGCAACACCAACAAACTCATCCTTTCCCAGCGTTTAGCAACTCGTTCTAGCAACTTCAGCTTATTAGAATTAGGTCAACTGGTGGAAGGCAAAGTTACTGGCATCAAACCTTTTGGTGTATTTGTCGATTTAAGTGGGATGAGCGCCTTACTTCATATCAAGCAGGTAAGCCAAAAATTCATTGAATCTCTCGAAAAAGTATTTCAAATTGGTCAGCCCATTAAAGCTGTAATTATTGATTTGGATGAAGGTAAAGGGCGGGTTGCTCTTTCCACCAGAGTTTTGGAAAACTTCCCTGGCGAAGTGCTAGAGAATTTCGATGAGGTGATGGCTTCGGCTGAGGCGCGTGCCAATAGAGCTAATAACAAAGCATCTGAATAGTTTTGAAGTGGGCTGCTTGCACAAAGCATTTAAATCCCCATCTGAAACAATTTTGAATTGTTAATACTCCCCCTGCATCTACAAAGATGTGAGGGGATTGTAAATTGGGAAAACTTTTCCCAGACTCCTTTCTAGCCTCTAGCGGGGAATACTGGTAAAACAAGAATTTCAGCAGGTTCAGATGACTTTCGCTATCAGCCGCAGAATTTATTCTGAGGTGAACATGTGGTATGGTGAAAGGCTTGCCCATTGTGAATTGAATCGTCCGAGTTTAAAAACGCTACGATTTACCGCAAACTGTACTTAGTTAAATTCTCTACCTGACAATGATTTATGAATTTTAGTAGCGATCGGACACTGGTTCACCAGAAAATATATGCCAAAGCATTACGTTCCCTGATTCCACCTGAAGCATTTATTCCCGATCCAAGTAAGTTAGTTATCTTGTTCATTAATCTAGCAATTTTGATTCTAGGCTGGATGATAGCAGCACGGTTAGATTGTTGGTCGCCATATCTTTTATGGCTTTATCTACCTCTAACCATCATTATGGGCAATAGCGTGGTTGTCTTACTATTTAGCTCCCACGATCTGATGCATGGAAGCGTGATTAAAAACGCCCGGTTAACCTATATCATTAGCTTTCTAGGGCTAACAATGTTGTGGATGCCACCAACATTGTGGAAAGCAGTTCATAACCGAGTACATCATAATCACACTAATGATTTGGGCGACCCCGATCGCAATTACTTATATGAACAGTCTTCAACCTGGGGAAAATGGATTCAGGACTTATTTGTGCCTTCTACTGAAGTCAATCCTATATGGTTCACTGTGGGATTGACTTCTGCTTGGGGAGTACATACTTTTCGCAATGTGACATCTGTGCTATTTTTCAATCATGAATCCGTCGATTATGTTCCTGCTGCATTTACAGTCAGTCCTAAAGATCGTCGAGCGATCGCAGCGGAAGTATTGATGATGATAATGATTCATCTGAGTATCCTAATCTATCTAGAATTTGAACCCATAAAACTCATACTTGGTTACTTTTTACCTATTGCAATTGGCTATGCTGGAATAATTTTTTATATTTATACAAATCATTTACTTTGTAGGATGACCAGCGTTAACGATCCACTGATAAATAGTGTGTCTTTAAGGGTTTATAAAATATTTGACCTGTTGCATTTAAATTTTTCTCACCACACTGAACATCATATTTTTCCAGGAATGAACTCTGACTATTATTTTATAGTTAGGGATTTGTTAGAAACTCACTATTCTGAAAGCTTTAATTTATTGGATGCTGGGGAGGCTTGGTACTTACTGCTGAAAACTCCCCGCCATTACAAAGATGAAAATACTCTTACAGATTGGTCAGGAAAAGAATCTGTTCCCTGTCCTACAAGCGACAATTAAAAAGGATTCTTGCAAATAAATGCGCTGCTAGATACCGAGAATTTTACAAGAAATATCGACCACAGGCAAAGCTAGAGAAAAGAAAACACTGGTGGAGCTGCCTGTTAACGGGAATGAAGATTAAAGGTAAGTCGAAAAAGTCACCGGGACAGTTGAGTTCACCTTGGGACAAGCAGAGGGTGTCAGAGAGTACTGAAGTGCAGGATGTAGCATAAAAGTTGATTCAAGCTAATTGCTATCAACCCCCAGTGCTAGGTATCGAATCTCTGAAATGTTGATTAACTCGTAGAAAACAACCCTGTTACAAATATTTATAAAAGTCTGAAGTGCTTAAATATTACACATTGCAAGTCTCGACGCGAACAAAGATGTCCCACCCGACCTGATCCCGATTGTTTCTAATATTTTATAGGGGAGGTGTCCCTCTGGCGCTGAAATATTAAAAGCTACATCCGAGTCCCAGTTTCCTTTTCTCCGCCCCCCTACGCGATCAACAAATTTCTCCCAGGCTTCTTCATAGTATTCACCGTCAAGCTTCCCACCAACGCTCAAATAAATTTTCTTCTGAACGCTGAAGCCAAAGCGCCCACCACTATATTTTACCCAAAGTTGATCAATGGTACGTAAGTCAGTACAGGGAAAACTCTTGATGGATTTGATATCAAACCAGCCTTCCTCTTCCCAGCTAGATACCTTGAGCATGACAGTTAAAGTTTCCTCATCCGCTTCTTTCCACTTGCCTTCTGCTAGCAAATCTCGCAATCGCGTGTAGTTTACTCCCTTTTCAGAACTGAGATCATCGGCTTGAATTACTGGCTGTACCTTTGGTTTTCGCTCTGGCGGTTTTCCAGTAATCCCCCAAATTAAGTTCTCCATGGCCTCAGTATCTGTCCGAAAGTCAACCCACGTATGACCATCAAGAAAAATTGGGAGTTCAGGCTGGTCTGTTGTATTCCCAAGCAAAACGGGAATCACGGGACAGTTTCTCTTTACAAATTGGTTTAAAAAAGCTCTCATCTCTTTATCTTGCCAGGGGCCAAATCCACTCCTACCTACAAAAACTGCTGCTGATTTAATCTTTTTTATTTGTTCCTCTAGCAAAGGCTGCCATGGTAAACCAGGAGGAAGTTGCCACTTATCTAGCCAAGGTTTAATTCCTTGTCTTATTAATTCATGAGCAATTTCTATAACTTCAGGCTTGTCTTTGCTATTGTGGCAAAGGAAGACATCAAACTGATGTTCGTCACTCATCTATAATTCTCCTGGCATCCATTTCTCTATATCGGCAATAATTTCCAACGCATTATACTTACTGCTTTAATTAATTTTATATTACGTAATATAGTTTCATTTATTCTTGCCTACTTACTTAAGTTACTAGTTAATGTATCGGAAAAATAAATAAAGGATTTCCAACAAATAAATTATTCAATCTTGTGGAGTGGGCATCTTGCCCGCTTTTGGTTATGGGCGGGCAAGATGCCCACCCCACAAGAAGTAGTTGAGTATTTTTTTGGGAGTCCCTAAAGTCGAATTTAATAAGCAGAATAGCATTTGACTTATTCAAAAGCTGTATTTGCTTACTCAAACCCCAGTTTGTTTTCTCATTTTGGTGTTTTCCGCAAGTCAAATAAGCTTTTACTTACTCAAACCCCAGTTTGCTTTCTCATTTTGGTGTTTTCCGCAAGTCAAATAAGCTTTTACTTACTCAAACCCCAGTTTGCTTTCTCATTTCGGTGTTTTCCGCAAGCAATCAAGCATATTGAAAAAGCAATATGCTTGATTACTGTCTCATCCCAGTAATTCACACACTCGTGACAATTATCCCTTTGAGATTACTTTTCTCTATCTTTATCTAATGCTTCCTCGATCGCACGACGGCAAAATTCTGGAGGATCATCCTTAGTGTATAGTTCTTCCTTCATAGTTTTTGTGACACGTAAATTAAGACGCTCACTTAAAGGTTCTTCCCTCTCTGATTTAAATGGTTTTAAATTTTCTGAATGACCTTTAGGGTTAGGCATTTATGTAAAAATATAAATATAATTTGAATCACTGGTAGGCAGCAGATTAAATTGTTTTTTGGTGGTTGCTACAACTTGCCGGAAGTACAACCACCAATATCCAATTTCAAAAATGGACACTACTATTTTATGTTCACGCGTTCTGAACTTGAAATCAAGACTATTAAAGAATTACGCGACTTGTGTCGTAGATACGGCATCAAACCAACTGGAAATGCAGGATACAAAAACTCGTACATCGTAACTCTGATGGCATTTCCACTTTTAGCGCTGCAACAAATGAAGTAAGGTAAAGGGTTAAAATTCCCTAACTTTAACGCTATCCAGATAATCAGTTCTGCTATATGAGATGAGTTCACCCACAGATGAGCAAGCAGCACTAATTCGGATAACTTTGGAGGGCAGTAAAATGAGCTATCCTGACCGATACGACCAGGAGAACCTGCTGAACATGTACAAAGCTAAGATGTCGCTTGAACAAGCTATTGACTTGTTGAGCCAGTAAAACTAACCATTACCCTATCCCCTGCATCTAGAAAAGATATAGGGGATAATTTTTAGAGTATTAAGATAAATAAGGTGTGGCTTATTGGCTTAGTTGGCGTGAGGATATCTTGAGCATGGTGACTAGGTATAAAAATATGCTCATATCTCTGTTTAAGTATTGCTCATCAGATTTTGAGTATATATCAAGTATTTCAAGAACTATAAACGCTGAAGTATTCAATTAAGGTATTTATATGTTTCTGGTAACTGGAGCAACGGGAGAAATTGGTCGCAGAGTTGTGCGACTCCTACGGCAACGAGAACAGTCTGTACGGGCATTTGTCCGCCTTACCTCGCGCTACAGCGAGTTAGAACACCGGGGTGCAGAAATCTTTATCGGTGACTTACTAGAGGAAAGAGATATCCAGAAAGCTAGTCGGGGTGTCCAGTATATTATTAGCGCCCACGGTTCTGATAGCGATGCCCTATCTTTAGATTACCGCGCCAATATTGAACTCATTGACCAGGCGAAAGCCAATGGCGTAGAGCATTTTGTCTTCATTTCCGTGCTGGGAGCCGATCGCGGATATGAAGACGCTCCCGTTTTCAAAGCCAAACGAGCAGTAGAGCGATATTTGCAAGCTAGTGGCTTGAATTACACTATTTTACGCCCATCTGGATTAGCATCTAACTTGCTGCCACTAGTAGAACGATTTCGGGAAACCGGATTGTATCTGCTCATTGGCGATCGCAAAAACCGTACCTCAATTGTCAGTACCGATGATTTGGCAAGGATAGTGGTGGATTCTGTGACAGTTGAAGGCGCTCGTAACCAGATTTTCCCAGTGGGAGGGCCGGAGATTTTATTACGAGAAGATATTCCCCGGATTTTTGGTCGGATCTTCAACAAACAGCCAGTAATAATTAACTCACCACTATTTGCTGTTGATGGGTTACAGAGTGCATTGGGTTTAATTAATCCCCAAATCCAAAAAGCTTTGGGAACTTATCGCACATTACTAGCAAATGAATTTTTCTCTACAAAAGATGAAACTGCTAATTTAGAGGCGATTTTTAACTTCCAGTTGGAGACATTAGAAAATTTTTTACGGCGCTATCTAGCAGTTTGAATTAAACAAAATTCATTAGTCATTAGTCATTTGTCATTAGTGAATAACAAAGGGCAAATGACTAATGAAAAAGGACAAAGGACAAAGGACAAAGGACAAAAATGAAATCTTCCCTAGCTGCAAATGCTGCTCAAGCACGTCAGACAAAAGAGCGATTCGCCCAACCAGAGGAACAACTCACTTATGAATTGGGGAAGGCGGTACAGGAATTACCACCCCTGTACACGAGATTATTAGCGGGAACGATGAGCGTCATCGTATTTGGAGCGATCGCTTGGGCGTACTTCTCGCAAATAGATGAAGTAGCAACAGCACCAGGGGAATTAATTGCTTCCACACAGGTAAGACCGGTGACATCCTTGGGTGGAGGGTCAATTGTCGCCGTCAAAGTGCAAGAAGGCGATCGCGTTACTAAAGGTGAAGTTCTAATTCAAAAAGATCCAGACTTGCAAAAAACCGATGTTTCCCGCCTAGCCAAATCTACTAGATTGATTCAAGATGATTTGCAACGTTTGGATGCAGAACGCACCGGAGGCAAAGCTACTGGAACGAAACTACAAGATGAACTTTTAAGCTCCCGCCTGCAAGACTACCAAGCGCGTCAAGCAGCGGCGGAAGCAGAAGCAAATCGCCAAATAGCACTCATCGATCAAGCTAAAGTCCGCTTGACTCGATTGCAAGACAACTTAGTTAATGCCAAAAGCAGCTTTGCGAATGCTCAAACCAACCTTGTCAACGCAGATAGCATCCGAATTAAAATTGAAAGTAATTTGGCACTTGCACAACAAAGGGAAAAAAGCCTACGCACTCTAATTACTCCTGGTGCTGTACCTCGTGTCGATTACCTGGATGCTCAAGAAAGATTAACTCGTGCAAAAACAGAAATCACCAGAGCACAAGATGAAGTGACCAACGCCCAGAATAGAATAACAGAGGCTCAAGATAAAGTCTCATCATTAGAAAAAGATATTGCTGCCCAAGTCCAGGAAATTCGCCAAGCAGAACAAGCTTACAACGCTGCACGCAGTCAGGCCCAGCGTGTATCATCAGAACGCCAAAGTGAAATTTTGACCCAGTTCAATAAGCGTAAAGAAGAACTGACAACTGTTCAAGGTCAATTAGAGCAGGCCAGGAAGCAGCAAGCTTTAGAAACGATTGAAGCTCCCGTTGCCGGTACAATTTACAGAGTCAAAGCCACCAAGGGGCCAGTGCAATCTGGTGAAGAATTGCTGTCAATTTTGCCGGAAGGGGAAGAAATGCTCCTAGAGGTGAAAGTTCTCAACCGTGATATTGGGTTTATTCGTCAGGGAATGAAGGCAAAAGTGAAAATGGCAACTTTCCCATTCCAGGAATTTGGCGTTGTGGATGGCGAAGTTGTGCAAGTTAGCCCCAATGCAATTGTTGATAAAGAATTAGGCTTGGTTTTTCCTACAAGAATTAAGCTAAGTAAACACTCAGTTAATGTGCGGGGGCAAGATGTAGAATTTACACCAGGGATGGCTGCTACAGGTGAAATTGTCACTCGTAAAAAGTCAATTTTGACATTCATCACTGAGCCTGTGACACGGCGATTCAGCGAAGCATTTTCAGTTAGGTAGGTTTGTAGCTTCTCCTATTTTCATAACCATTACAAAAGCCATGCCCGTCTTGAAAAATGACGCTTGTTCCTTGCTAATGCTAACGCTGCGCTATCGCTAACAAATACCTGCGGCAGGGTGCACCAACGGCGGTACTCCTTCTGTACTAGAGGTAATGCGTAGCTTGCTTCTTTGCAGGGTAGCCTTCGTTCCTCATCAGTTGCTTTTCTGTCACCTTGCCTCGGAAAGCATCATCTTGACTTTTCGCTGCGGTTTTTGCTAGCCTACGCATCCCACAACCCAGACCTAAAACGTAAGGGTTTAACGTGAATTCGACGGCTCATATACTGTCTGCCTAATTAGCTTAACCAAAAGACCTCTAAGAGGTTTTATTACGCAAAACCGTCCTTCTCCGAGTCGGAGAGGGACAGACTTGAACTTTAGTTCAAGGCAGGGAGAGGTTGGTTGATTTTCTTAACCGAGCAGTATTGGACTCAACTGCAAATCGCTATACTTTTCAAGCCATACCCAAGAATTTTCTGTACTGTTCTATTTGTTTTTGAATTCCCTCTAGGAGTTTGCCAAAATCAACATTATTCTCATCCTCATTACTATCCACATTTGTCAGATATTTTGCTGTTTCTGCGTAGATGCCCAGCAGCTTGTCGTTAGACATCGCCTGATCGATTACAGGACTAAAATCGGAATTATTAAAACTAGCGATAGTTTCTGGTGTCAGATATTTTGCTGTTTCTGTAATCGTCTGACCTATTAAAGAATCGACATTGGTATTATTAAAACTAGCGATAGTTTCTGGTGTCAGATATTTTGCTGTTTCTGTAATTGCCTGACCCATCAGAGAACCAAAATTAGAACTATTAAAACTAGAACTTGTCTGTGATGTGAGATAATTTGCAGTCTGTGCATAGACGCGTAGCAGGTTGTCATCAGACATCGCCTGCTTTGCCAGAGAACTGACATTGGAAATATCAAAACTAGAGATTGTAGTTTGTCTATTATTTACTGCTGTGTCTGCAATTACTTGACTCGCTAGAGAACTGACATTAGAAATATTAAAACTAGAGTTCGTAGTTTGTGTAGTATTTCCTGCGGTTTCTGTGACAATCTGACGTACTTGAGCATCAGTCAGGCTGGAGTTAGCACTAAGCATCAGGGCAACTACACCAGCAACGTGGGGAGTAGCCATAGACGTGCCACTATAACTGTCATACTGATTATTTGGAACTGAGGAGTAGACCTTGACTCCTGGGGCTGTGACGTAAGCGATTTCATTAGTTCCAGAGCGGTTAGAGAAGTCAGGCATGTTATTATTCTTATCCACTGCCCCAACGGCAATTCCCGACTTGTATGCATAGCGGGCGGGATAGCCTGGTGATGAGTCACCATCATTACCTGCTGCCATGACGACAATCACTCCTTTGCTGCTGGCATAGTCAATGGCTGACTCTAGAGTCCGATTGGAAGATGCGCCTCCTAAACTGAGATTAATCACATTAGCTCCATTATCGACAGCATAGCGAATACCTTTCGATATGGAACTATAGGAACCAGAGCCAGAGTCATTCAAAACTTTGACGGGCATAATCTTGGCATTATATGCAATACCAGTGACACCGTAGTTATTATTTTCTCCTGCGATCGTGCCGGAAACATGAGTACCATGACCGTTTTTATCTAAGGTGTTGTTGTTTTTCGCAGCAAAGTTCCAGCCGTAATTATCATCAATATAGCCATTGCCATCATCATCAATACCGTTACCCGCAATTTCGTTGGCATTCGTCCAAATATTATTTTTTAAATCCTCGTGGTTATAGTCAACCCCAGTATCTACAACAGCAACAACAACACCTTGACCTGTGTATCCCTGTGCCCAAACTTCTGGTGCTTTAACAAGGTCTGCTCCCCAATTATTGCCACCAAGGTCAGGAACATCAGCAAAGGTATTCTGACCAGTAGCTCTAGCGACTGCTGCTGCTCCATTAATCAAGCCATAGCCATTGGTGGAGTTATAGCTCCCAGTACTAAAAGCATTAGCAGTTGCATTATTGTTATTTTCGGAGTCACTACTATTTTGCAACTGCACATCAGCATCTGTTGAGTTATAGCTACTACGTCCGCTGAAGTTGAGGCTGTAGTCATCCTTCGGATTAAAGCTATCTAAAGAGGAGATTGAAGTGACATTTAGCGGTTTATCTGACAGCACATTGTTATTAACATCATCAATGAGCATAAGTATTTTTTCTCAAAGATAGCAATCGTTTTTTGACAAATTGAAGCGTTAAAATCTTTGCAAGAAAAAGATTTTAATGTGTGAATAAGCTCCATTGTCAATAATTACTATGTAATCTCATAACAAAATGCTAATTCTACTACTAAAAAGCATAATCAATAATAGAAGTTTTATTCAGAACTTAATTAATACAATAAATCTTAAATTTTTCGTAGTGTAAGTATCAATTGGTAGAATAAAAAATTAATTGTGTTATGTATAGCAATCCTAAATGAATTACAAACAAAAAGATCCCCTACTTGTTGAAGAAATCGGGGATCTGAGCCTCTTGGTGGCGAGCAAATCAAATATTTTACTTTTCAGAAACCACACTTGAGAATTGTTCTATACCAAACTATTTCCTGCTGTAGTTGTGACTATCTGACGCACTTGAGTATCTGTTAGGTCTTTCTTTGCACTGAGCATCAGCGCAACTACACCCGCAACGTGAGGAGCCGCCATAGAAGTGCCTGGAAGAAATTCATATTTATTACCAGGATATGTCGAGTAAATGCCGATACCAAAAAAGCTTTCGTATGCTCCAGGAGCTGTAACGTATGCGAGTGGAGTCGTTCCAGCGCGGTTGGAGAAGTCGGTCAGTGTTCTATCATAATAGACCGCTCCAACAGCAAGTCCCAACTTGTCAGCATAGCGAGCTGGGTAGCCTGGCGCTGACTCACTTTCATTACCTGCTGCCGAGACGACAATTGCTCCTTTGCTGACAGCATATTGAATAGCTGAGAGTATTTCACTGGTAGGAGAAGGTCCGCCTAAGCTGAGATTAATTACACGCGCTCCATTATTGACTGCATAACGAATACCATTTGCGATCGCGCTATTAGAACCTGACCCATTTTCACCATCATCAAAAACTCTCACTGGCATAATTTTGGCATTATAGGCAATACCTGTAACACCAAAGTTATTTTTCACTGCCGCGATCGTGCCAGCAACGTGAGTACCATGACCGTCGCCGTCTAAAGTATTGTTGTTGTTGCCGACGAAATTCCAGCCGTAGATATCATCGATATAACCATTACCGTCATCATCCTTGCCGTTGCCAGCAATTTCTTTGGTATTCTTCCAAGTGTTAGCGTTTAAGTCTGGGTGATTGTAATCTACTCCACTATCCACCACAGCAACGATAACACCCTGACCAGTGTATCCTTTTGCCCAGACTTCCGGTGCTTTAATTGCGTCGGCTCCCCAATTATCACCACCCAAGTCAGGGACATCAGCAAACGTACTCTGACCTAAAGCTTTCGCTACTGCGGCGGCGGCATTAATTAAGCCATAACCTGTAGTTGAGTTAAACCCGCCACCATTGACAGGATTCAAGGTAATTGGTGTGTTGATGTAAACGCCGTTGTTACCTTCATTGCTTTCAACAATATTTCCTGGTCCATCGGCTTTAAATATCAGGTAGTATTTACCAGGACTAATAGTAGGAGCAAGCGTAATAGATGTGGAGCGAGAAGTAACGGCAGAAGGTGCCAGAGTAGAACTACCCTCAATTTCAGTACCTAAACTGATATCATCATCACCAAATGTTGTATCTCGTGAAAGATAAAAACTTGTCTTACTCCCTCCAGCACTGCCATTACCTTGGTTTTTCAGTTGATAATTAACTAGGAGTGTAGTACCAATAGCAGCACTACTAGCAGATGTAGCATTTTGGATGACCAAATCTGGTGCAGTAATTGTGATTGCTTTGGCAACAATATTGTTGTTTTCATTGCTTTCCTTCAAAGACGAAGCAGATCCCTGTGCTTTGTACAGCAGATAGTAATTACCAGTGGTAATGGTGCTGGGAATGTACAAAGATGTAGATTCTGAACTTACAGCAGAGGGTGCAAGATCGTTAAAGTTATTAATTAAGTCAGAACCTAAATAGACATCATCATTGCTGAAGTTTCCATCTTTGGAAAGATAAAAGTATGTAGAGCTAAAAGTAGCCTTGCCATTACCTTGATTTTTGACTTGATAGCTGAGTGGAATTGAAGTGGCAATGTTAGCGCTATCAGGAGCCGAAGGATTTTGTATTACTAGGTCTGGTTTTGGGCCATTAATAGCGATCGCTTTGTTGACAATGTTATTAGTTTCGTTGCTTTCGCCAATATTGCCATTAGCATCGGCTTGATACAACAGATAATAGTTACCTGCGGCGATCGCATTGTTGATGATGAGCGATGCTGTCTCTGAGCTAGTAGCACCAGCCGCAATACTGTTAACGCTATCGGAGCCTAACAACACATCATCATTACTAAAAGCATTATCCTTGGATAAATAAAACTTGGTGGTAGTTGCAACAGCACCACCAACACCTTGGTTTTTTACCTGATAGCTCAGTTGAATGGTACTACCAACGGCTGTTGTACTGGGAGCTAAAGCGTTTTGTATTATTAAGTCTGCTTGGGTAATAGCGATCGCTTTGCTAGCAAAGTTGTTGGTTTCATTGCTCTCAATCGCACTTCCTGCACCATCAGCTTGATAGAGCAAGTAATAGTTACCCGTGGCGATCGCATTAGCGATGATAAGCGATGCTGTCTCTGAGCTAGTAGCACCTGCGGCAACACTGTTAACGTTATCGGAGCCTTCGGGCTATCAGGTCTGGTTGAATAGCCGCAGCTATAATAGCTTGAGTATCATTTTTATTGCTTTCTTTACTCTTAACAGCGTAGTCATACGTGTGATTCTTACCTCCAGAAGTGGCAATTTCCAAAGCAGTGTAACTACTGCGATCGCTAGACCTAAAAGTATTGATACCACTCAAACTGGAGCCAGAATAATTATTAGCATAATTAAAAATATCAGATGTTTTCGATAACCCAATACTAGCTTTTATACTAGTAATTTCATTAATGGAGTTACCGTCTTTGCTAAAAAGCATGAGTAGTTTTACCTCGTAGTATCTAAGTAAATTCCACCACAAGAATTACTCAAATCCTTGAAATGTAAGGGATTGAGCCGGAAAATATCTTTTTTTGTAAGACAAGTGCTACAAGTACACTTAACTATAAAATCACGTAATTAGCAAGTAATATTACAGTTTTATGCACACTTAAGAGATTGCTTTATGCCTAACTATTTTCTGTAGTCATTGTGACAATCTGACGCACTTGGGTATTTCTTTGCACTTAAATATCAAAGTGATTACCCCAGCAATGTGGGGAGTTGCCATAGATGTTCCGTCTCAACAAATGCAATCAAATTTAAAAGACGAATGGAGTTATGCTCCATTCGCCTAAGAGTATACTTACGCCGCTCGCCAAGCGTTTATCTTTTATCTAGTACACTGTGACCCTTGTTGACAGCCTAAAGTAATTAAATATTTGCTCCTAAGTAATAATACTTAAGATTTAGCCAAAAATCGGGTTATATTAAGTCCGGTTAATCACTTATGATTACCACATCTGTGCAAAAATCGTAAAAGCCTCTTTCCCCGTGCCCCCAGCAAGAACTGCCCTTTGCCCCCTGCTCCCTACCCCTTGCCCCCTGTGGTCTAAATGATAAGTCTTTACCCGAACACGATATTAGAGGGCAATTCATGAATTGCCCTACTTGTCTCGTTAATTGGGATGGTAGCTGGATTTAGGCTGTGCTTTACAGCCACAAGCTTTGAGTTGGTTAAATCTATTATATATTTGCTTGCTGGCGTTGATATAGTGACCAATACAAACCCTTTTGCTGCAACAACTGTGAGTGAGTACCACGTTCGGCAATCACACCTTGTTCCAACACCAAAATCAAATCAGCACGTTTGAGGGGAGCAAAGCGGTGAGCAATCAGGAACACAGTACGGTTCGCAGAAACTTTTTGCAGATTTTGCAGTACTTGTTGTTCAGTTTCACTATCCAAAGCGCTGGTAGCTTCATCCAAAACTAAAATCGGCGCTTGGGAAAGAAATAGCCTTGCTAGGGCAATACGTTGTCTCTGTCCTCCAGATAAAGCGGTACCGCGTTCACCAACATTGGTTTCGTAACCGTAGGGTAATTGACTGATGAAGTCGTGTGCTACTGCTAGCCTTGCTGCCTCTACTACTTGCTCTGCGGTAATGTCGGGAGTACCGAGAGTGATATTTTCCAAAATGGAACCGTTGAATAAAAAGTCTTCTTGGAGAACTACACTAACTTGTTGTCGCAGTGAAGCTAAATCGGCACTTTTTATATCAAAACCATCAATAAGGATGCGTCCTGATTCTATTTGATAGAGGCGTTGCAATAGCTTAGACAGAGTACTTTTACCAGAACCGCTGCGTCCGACAATGCCAACAAATTGCCCTGGTTCGGCATTGAAAGAGATTCCCCGCAGAATTGCTTCAAAGTTCGGCCGGTAGCGGAAAAAGACTTGCTCGAAGGTGACTTGTCCTTTAAGCGGTGGTAAAACTAGGCCAGTTCCCAGTTCAGCTTCTGGGGAGACGTTGAGAATATCACCAATGCGATCTACAGAAAGTAGCACTTGTTGGAGGGTTTGCCACAACTGTACTAGGCGCAAAAGTGGGCCTGTGACTCTACCAGACAGCATTTGAAATGCAACTAGCTGTCCGACTGTGAGCTTTTGTTCGATGACTAACTTGGCACCAAACCAGAGAATCAGCATGGTGGAAAAATTGGTAAGAAAGTCACCAATGTTGCTGCTGATATTGGAGGTAGTAGAGGCTTTAAAACCTGTGCGAATGAAGCGAGCAAATAAGCCTTCCCAGCGATCGCGTGCTACTGGTTCTGCTGCATGGGCTTTAACGGAGTGAATCCCTGTCACCGTCTCCACTAGAAATGATTGACTATCGGCACTCCGGTTAAAGGTTTCGTTGAGCCAGTTACGCAGAATTGGTGTTGCAACTATCGTCAAAGTTGCAAATAGTGGCAATACTGCTAAGGCGACAAAGGTGAGGGGAATATTATAGTAAAACATCAATGCCAGGTACACCACAGCAAAGATGCTATCTAGAATCACAGTTAATGCTGTACCTGTGAGAAACTGACGAATTTGTTCGAGTTCTTGGACTCGTGCTACTGTGTCTCCGACGCGCCGCGACTCAAAATAAGCCAAAGGCAGACGCATCAGATGGCGAAACAGCTGTGCTGACAAACTCAAATCCAGACGACGAGCTGTATGGGTAAAGATGAATAGACGCAGGATGCCAAGTATGGACTCAAATATGGCTACGCACAAAAGTGCGATCGCCATCACATCGAGAGTCGGCAAACTCCCCTGCACCATTACTTTATCAATGACAACTTGGGTAATTAGCGGTGTTGTTAAGCCCAAAAGCTGCAAGGTAAAAGATGCTAACAATACTTCTGTGAGCAATCCCTTATACTTCCAAACTGCTGGGGTGAACCAACTCAGGTTAAATGTTTCTTGCTGAGATATGAGTTCTACTTGCCACAATTGTCCATCCCAAGACGCTTCAACTATGGACTGCGGCAAGGTTTCACAAGTCCGTTCCGGATTTAGAGGGTTAGCGATAATTAAGCGATCGCCTTTAACTCCATAAGCCACTACCCAGGATGGACTCTGGGGTGAGTCAGAATTCCACAGTAGTAAAGCTGGAAATGACAGCTGTCGCAACTCACCCCAATTCACTTGTAACCGTCGCAAGACTAACCCTAACTTTTCTGCTGCTTCCACAACCTGTTTTGGGCGTTGTCCTCTGAGTTGACGCTGCACCCATTCCAGTTGCACAGAATTTTCTAACTGTTGCGCCACCATTGTTAAACAAGCAGCAGCGGTGTTCCAACTGGCAACAAACGGATAATTTGAGACGATCAGATTGGCGGCTGGAAGTCCTCTTTGGGGTTGGAGGCTGTGGGGGCTGGAAGTTCCCTCTGAAGCTGGCGCTAATGAAGGAGTGGAAGAGAAGGAAAATGTCTCTTTTTCTCCCTCTATATCCACTGGTAACACTTGCCAGAACTCCTGAATTTGTGGGTTAGAAAATTCTTTCCACAGCGCAGTATCCCAACAAACTACTACCACTTCTTTACTAGCAGCTACAGCTTTAAAATCCGCAGACAACTTTTGGAAGTCGCCAAACCAGTCCCCCACATCTAGGGCTGCTAAAGGTTTGCCAATGCCATCTTCCCGCAAGCGAACTTTCCCAGCCACAATTAAGAATTGATAACCGCCGACATCGTTTGACCAGATTTTTTCTCCAAGACGATATTGACGGGTTTGGGACTCATTTTCCAATCGGGATTGTTGTTCGAGAGTCAGCCAGCATAGCGGCGGCTGATTCCAAGGTAAAGAAGCTAGCACTTTTAATCGTAAAGATTCATTATCCAGAATTTTTAACTCACTTGTAACTTGACTGTCAGTTTTTGAATTTTCTCTGCTAGCCATTTCTCAAACAACTCATTTTGTAGTGCTTGCTTTAGTTGAGTATCTTCTAAAGACGCTGGCAGAAATTGTTCTACTCGAAACAAACCATACGGTCCTTCTCCTTGGGGAGAGTCTTTGCCAACGATTTCTATTGGTCCTACCAATTGTCCAGGACTTGCCACATCAATAGCTGCCCGTAATACATCTGGCATACTGCCTCGGCTGACGATTCCCATCATGCCGTTCACAATTCGGTCATCTGAAAGTGAGTACTCTTTAGCTAGTTGCTCAAAACTACCTCCTTCTTCAATTTGGGTGTGGAGTTCGTCTGCCAATTCTCGATTATCAACAACAATCCGGGAAAGTACTACCCGATCCAAAAAAATTTTGCGCTCAATAAAATATTCTTGGAGTTTTGTTTCCGTCACTACAGCTTTCAGCTTTTCTAACTTGTAACCAAAAGTAACCGATGTGTGAAAGGTAGCGTAATCTGTGTTATTTGTCTTTAACCATTCTTGAAAACTTTCGGGGTCAGTGAGTTGATTTTTCAGCCTAAAGTCAATAATTGACTGTTCAGTTATTGCTGTGCCAATCTCAATATCGTCTCGGGTTCGGATTTCTTCCTCAATTACGTACTGCCGGAGAATATCCCCAATGAACTGTCCCAATTTTCCAGAGGCTTGCAGGTATTTTACTGCTTGCTCAATAGAAATTATTTGCTCATTAATTGTCAAAAATGATAAAGATTCCATGAACTAATTATGTGAAAATGGTTAAACACTTATAGAACTTTTAAATTAAATCATATAGAAATCATCTGGTCATTAATTGTCAAAAATGATAAAGATTCCATGAACTAATTACATCTAAATGGTCAAAAAATTATATAGCTAGTAAATAAAATAATTTGCCATAATCACTTTTACAGTCTAGTGGGGACAAAACAGGATTGAAAATATCAGGGGTAGTGCAGTAGTAAGGCAGATTGCTTATTTTCTGCCAATGCCCAATGCCCAATACAACTCTTGGAGAGGCTGCGCTCAGTACAAGTGCCCAATGCCCCACTTAAACGAGTAATTGTTTATTCTCGTCGGTTTACTTAATGAAACTTATCCATGTCCAGGCAAGTAGCACAGCTGCGATCGCACCGATTAATGTATTAAAAATATTTACTACCTCATTGGTCAGCCAGGTATACTTAGATTGCAATGTTGCCCCAATCACACTTTCTAAGTTGGTGGCAATAAATGCTGCCAGCACACACCAAGCGACTCCCAATAGATCGATTAAACCAACTCCCCAACCCACAAATGCGATCGCTACAGAAGCCACAATACCAGCTAAAGTTCCCTCTAAGCTTACCGCTCCTTCTGTACCCCGAGGCACTGGTTGGAGTGTGGTAATCAAAAAGGTACTTTTACCATAAGCTTTCCCAACTTCGCTAGCAGTGGTGTCAGCCAGCTTGGTACTGAAACTTGCTACATAGCCTAACAATAATAGGGATTGGGGATTGGGGGGTAGGGACTTGTACTGAGCGAAGTCGAAGTATTGGGGGCTAGGTACAAGAAACCCTGAATTGATCATCCCTACTCCTAAGGCACACAGCGCCCCAGTCAAAGCCGAACCCCAAACATTTTCTGGGCCTCTTGCCCCAGAACGCTTTTCAGCAATTCCTTCTGCCTCCTTCTGCGCCATACCGATGCGGGTAACGCCAGAACCAACCAGAAAATAGAACATCACTACTGCATATCCCTGCCAGCCGAGAGTTACCCAAATTAAGATGGCCAGGAACCAGGCGTGGAATAATCCAGCAGGGGTAAGTAGCTTTTTCGGAGCAATCCAAGCTAAACCCAATAAAATTGTGTTTAATCCTACTGCTACCAACCAAGGATTAACAGAATCAATTAAAGATGACATCAGCAATTAATTATGCGTAATTTTTTCTGAATATCAACAGAATAACGAATTTGTCACGCTTAGTGCTTAATTTCTGAAACCTCTCCAGATCAAGTAATATGTTTGTATTATTAACTCAATAGTGTAGGCATCGCCCTAAAAGCTGAGTGTAAAACTACAAACAATGTCTTAGATATACACTGCAATATTGACTAAAGAACGTCGATTAAACAAAATGCAAAACTTCTGTTTAGTGGGGTGGACTCTTCGAGTGCGTAATGCACCCAAAGCACTTTCATCAGCTATGTTAAGTTCTCAACACACCCTAATAAAGTTGTAAGTTACAGCAGTTTGCTTTTTAAGTGAAGTACAAAATGCAGGACTCACGCATCAGATATAAAGAGTTTCTACCTCGTGCCCTTCGGGTACTCTTCGAGAACGCCTTCGGCGAACGCAGTCGCTCATGGGGGAAACCCCCTTGGCGCTAGTACAACACGGCGGAAATAAACCACCCATTCTAAATCAATGAAATGCTTACGCTGTATTCATTTTTAATTTTTAATTTTTAATTTTTAATTCCGCCTTGCGGTACTAGCCTCTCCCTTTGGGAGAAGACCTCGCTGTCTCACCTCCAGCAAGAACTGCCTCAAAACTAGTTCCCAATCTTAGTCATCAGGATAAAGATATAAGTTAATGTCAATTAAAACTGTGTTCAAGTTAACCACAATCAAGACTTAACAACATAAATTATAGATAGGATCAACTACTAGTCTTTTCCGCACAAGCTATGAGCCAAACTTTATTCCATCTTGCTTTTCCAGTTACTGATATTGCCCAAACAAAAGCATATTATGTAGATGGCTTGGGCTGTATTCCTGGTCGTGAAAATCGTCACGCCCTGATTCTCAATCTCTACGGTCATCAACTAGTGGCTCACGTCACCAAAGAACTCTTGACACCGCAACCCACTATCTATCCCAGACACTTTGGGCTAATTTTTACTCAAGAACGTGACTGGCAAGACTTACTAGAAAGAGCACAACAACAACAGCTACTTTTTCGCGAAGAAACCAAAAATCGCTTTGTTGGTTCTCCTCTTGAGCATCGCACTTTCTTTTTAGAAGATCCCTTTTATAACCTCATGGAGTTCAAGTATTATCGTCACCCAGAAGCGATTTTTGGAAGTTACGAACATACACAAATTGGGGATAGGACTTAAAAAATTAAAAATCAAGAAATATAAGCGTAACAAGCATCCTGGCTACTGATTGGATTTTTTCTTCAGCAAGGGTAGCTTAATACGCTCTACTAAAGCTGCTGTGACTACTGCTAAACTTCTGGAGTCTGTCAGCATCCAAGGGTGTAGAGCAACTGGTACTATTACTTCCTGTCCTACGGGCATTTGTGAACTATTCGCTGGGACAATCATCAAATCATAAGGTGTCCAGATAGACGTAAAATTTAGCTGCCCCAATATTACAGCATCAGAATTTAAATCCTTGAGAAAAATGCTGTCGGGGCGCATTTGTACGCAACCAGGACGCCGGGAACCATAAGCAACCACAGTTCCATTATGGGGCGAAGAGATTGTGATAAACCTCTGTATGCGGTTAATCCCTCCTAGTCGTTGGACATAGTAACGGCTGACAATTCCTCCCATGCTGAAGCCTATTAAATCTAGACGTTGTTCTGGTGCAAAGGTAGCTGTAACATAATCGGCTACCTGCTTTGCCAACTCATCAAGACCCACATCACCATTATTGGGAACTAGATCCAGACTATATACAGACCAACCTCGTTGTATGAGGTATGCCCTCATTTTATGGAAAACTGCCTCTGTGTCGTCAATCCCGTGTATCAACAAAACGGGATTGCGTTGTTGATTTTCAATGTTCATTTACAAAATCTGGCTGGATTAATGGTGTGTATCACTTTTGTAGGTAGATACTGCTCTACAAACTGAAACTATTGCTTTTCGGATTCTTTAAAAGATATTTTTGCAAAACCGAAATGCTTACCAAGATAGCTCGTATAAAATTTAACTAATTAGTCTCACCATCTGCCAACAGGCTATGACACTCCTCCCACTGGTTGAGAGTAAACTGCTTACTTTTCTCCAATCGGTAATTTTCAAACAAACAAATGTTAATTTTTATGAAGCCTGCTTTCAGAATCTTGCTCTTAGTTACAGTAAAATTTAATAATTAGTTCTCGGTGTATACAGGTTGCAAGTGCTTGCAATACAACATTTGCCCTGTAGTTTTACTACAATGTTAATTAAGCACAAGCCTATAAAAAGGGTTGTCACCGGAATGGGGTGGCGTAAAGCAGAAAATGTAACATTTTGTCGTAATACTTAACAATTACGGTCGGGTTCTAATCCAAATATAAAAGGTAAAAGGCAGGAGTAATTGTAATGGATTTTATCAAAAAGTTAATTTCGGGTATTCTGAGTTTTTTTAGCGGTATTCTGGGCTTCATTACTGGGCTGTTACCAGG
The DNA here is from genome assembly GCF_034531305.2 of Nostoc sp. ChiQUE02. Taxonomy (NCBI): domain Bacteria; kingdom Bacillati; phylum Cyanobacteriota; class Cyanophyceae; order Nostocales; family Nostocaceae; genus Nostoc; species Nostoc sp. ChiQUE02. Next base: position 61,380 of record NZ_JAVRBN020000001.1, on the reverse strand, counting down.
GAAGAAGAAAAGCAACGGCTACTTCTTAGAATTGGACGAAGCCAAAGATGCTGCCAAAGATGCTGCTAAAGAGGTAGCATCGAACGCGAAGAAAGTAGCAGAGACAGTTGCATCGAATGCTAAGAAAGTAACGTCAACAATTTCATCAGAAGCACCAACTCCATCCAAGCCAGAATCATTGAACGGAACAAAAACCGCCGCGGCTAAAGGTAAGGGAAAATCAGCTAAAAATCCCAAACCAGCCGATGTTCAGCTAGTCCAGACTGCTGAAGGTCTTAAAGTTGAACCTGGCAAAAATGCAAAAGCCGCAGCAGCCAAAGTAATTAAAGAGCAGCCAACTGAAACAACCTTTGCGCCTAAATATCTTGCTCCTTCGGTTACTAGCTCTAATGGTCGTCGGCGTCCAGGTGCAAATATGAGTGTTTACCTAGACATGGCACGTCAGGTTAAAACCCCTGGTTAAATCACAGAGGCGCGAAATTTCGCGTCTCTTTCGTGTCTTTCTAGTAACGATCAATTAAGTGTGAATACGCAAAATTAAGACAAGTTTACCAGTTGTAGATAGGGGAACTCTCCAAAGTAGGAGCGATCGCTTAATTTTCTCCACTACAACTGCATCTTTTAGAGTCGAGGTTTCCTCATCTAAAACTACCCGTTCTACCCGACCTTTCTTGACGCTGAACTCAAAGACGATTTCACCACTGAAGCCTGAAGGAAAGTTTAGTTGTTGAAGGTGTTGGGTTAAGTCAGCAATTTCTGTGTCATCCAAGCCAGTAACGCCGATCACCTCTAACTGATGGCTGATGGCTGTGTCTAATATTTCATCTTGTTCCGTCTCCTCGAAATCAAGACTCAAAGATATCTCGACTTCTTTGCTTACTGGAGATTGTGGCGATCGCCTTTGCCGAAGAAAATCTGGAGCTTCTGCTGAAGCTGGCGCTGATAACTTTGAGAATTTCATTTGAGGCGCAAAACCACCAGCCGGAGCATTGCCAAACACTCCTTGGTAACTAACTGCTTCAGGCATTTCCACTGGCACCTGCATAGACAGATATTCACTTCCTGGTTCAACCCGCACGTCATCGCTGACAGCAACAAAAGCGGTGTATTGAGAAAGCAGTTGATAAGTTAAGGCTGTTTCTGTAACTGCTTCTACACCAGCTTTAGTTTCAAAGCTCACCATTTGATTCATCAAGTCTTTGATGCAAGCACGTCCCCATAACTGCGCTACAGCAAGATTTCCTGTTTCCTCAAATTTGAGGTTAAACGTTTTTTCATAGTGCTTACCGCCCGCAGCAATACCGGAAATTTGCAGATTACCGCTGACTCTATCCTGTTTTCGACCAAACAAAACTAATGGTTGTTCGCTGAATAAATCAGGTGCTATTGCTGGGTAAATGGCAGGCGATTCTGTCTCACCTTGCCAAGAAATTTGAATATTTGTGAGTACGGGGTTGTTAATTTGCCTGTAGAACTTTTCGGCAACTTCTTCCGTGGGTTCATCATGACGAATAATTTGGGATATTCCCCGGCCAATTTCGGCAATGCGATTCAGTAAAAAACGGTTAACTGAACTACCAGCACCAAAACTGTAAAGGCGATTTCCTGGTTGGAGGTGCTGTTGTACTTCTGCTAAAATCTCATTTTCGTTGCCGATATAGCCATCGGTTAAGAGTACAACACTGCGTAATCTTCCGATAGGTGTGGGGAAATTGATGGCTGTACGAATGCCACTGAGCATTTCTGTGCTGCCATCAGCTTGTAAATTGTTAATGTAAGCGATCGCTTGAGCACGATTTTCTGGTGTATTCGGCAGAGGTTTTTTTGATAACTGTCTGACTCTATCGGAAAAATCGATAATTGTGAAAGTATCGTTGGGATTTAACCCATTAATAAATCGCCGCATTAGTTCTTGACACTTCCATAACGGATCGCCAGATTGCGAACCAGAAGTATCCACCAAAAATACGACATCTTTGGGGACAATCTCATCAGTAGAATATTCCAAAGCTGGAATCAAATATATTGCAAAATGTCCACCGCGATCGTCAGCTTGAGTTAATACTGTGGATTGAGTTTCTTGGCCAGAAACTTGATAGCGGAGAATTAAATCTTTGTTGGGAATTGTATCTTCTCCCGCTAATTGAATCCGTACAATTTTACCTGAGTGTTCAATTGCTAATTGATGGGAAGGAGAACGCACTTGATAAATTGGTAAACCTGCATCAATTTCTACTGTGACATTAATATTGTGACGCGATGTCTGCGACAGGCTACGCCTACGCGTTCCTTCTAAGACTACAGGTGGTGTAATGCGAGAAGCATCAGGAACTTGGTCTGTGTCACCGCTACCATCTATCGGCGTTCCTGGAATATATCTTGGCCCCACCACCATCGGGAAAACAAATTCGTAGTTTCCCGCCTCAAATTTTAAACTTTCGGTGTAACGAATTGTGACATCAATTTGTTCACCAGGTTTAATGTTAGCCAGAGATTGGGTAAAGATGTTATCTCGTTCCTGTTCTAGAAGTCCGGCGGTGCGTCCTTCTTGTTTGGCTTTTTCGTAGATAGCTACAGCTTCTTCACGTTTTTTAATATTACCTTTGATGATGCGTACACCGGAGGGGTTGCCGAAGGCATCGCCTATTTTGATTTCCATGTCATCCACCGCCGCCTCATCGGGTAATGGAAAGATATAGACTGCTTCTAAAGGCTGCTTAAAGGGATTCTCAAAGCTTTGAATGACCTCAACTCGTGACAAGTTACCTGCAATTTTTGCTATAACTTCCGTATGCTTGAGCGGAAAAACTAGCTGCTCTCCTTGATGGGATTGGACGTACAAACCCCCTAAATGTTGGTTTTTATCGCTTACTGTATTCATAGATTTGATATAGCACTCCTATTTGATTTGTGGTTTATTTCTTAAGGTAGGTAATAGGTAACTTAATTACGAATTACGAATTATTTAACAAACACCAGTCCACTATATAAATGAAAAGCTGAGTCCCAATTAGTCTGTTCCCTACGCAACAAATGAATGTGAGACTTGATATGCCCCAGCATTTCTGTTTGGTCTAATATTGTATCTGCAAAGGACGTAAAATCTGACCAAATTTTGACTTGAGGTAGTTGCTGGTCAATCCAACTCGATAAACTATTCCAATTAATTCTGATTGTATTTTGGCTAGCTTGGGTAATGATTTCTAAACCTTGCTGAAATTCATACCCGTTATCATAAATTCGGAGAATGCAACGTCTACCAGGTAGGTGTAGATCACAAAACTGAGCATAGTCTTGTGTTTGAGTTTTCCATTCCAGTTTACGGTAGGCATCAACATCTACAACTTGTTCAAAAATGGGCAATAGTCCCACTACTTTTGCTGTGACTTCTGACCAGTCAAAGGTGAGAGAACCAAGTTGATTTGTATCATTACAGCAAACAATAGTAGCTTTTGGGGTAGATTCTTGGAAATATTTGACTTGATAAACTTGAATTTGCTGAATTTGAGCTATTGTTGCCCAAAAGCAAGGAATGCCAGCTTGCTGTAGCTGTTTGCCGTAAAATTTTAGTTCTCCCACTTGGCCAGTGCGGTATAACCTCCAACCACGACTTGGTAGTATTAGTCGTGCAGTGTATGGGTCTAGCTGCATAATCTGGGCGAATTTTCGAGATGCTTCTGTTTTCATCTCGTTACTGAGTGGCTCTAAAATTAGTACACCAAGTTGAATGTCACTTGCTTGGACTGTTGCTTGAGAAATGGCTCTTTGTCTTTCTTCTTGCTCAATTTCTTGCAGCCGTCGCAAACCTTGACGTGCTAGCGTCACTATCTTGGTATTGGTCGTATCTCGCAGCAGTTGCCGATAAATTTTTTCTGCATCTTGGCGCTTTTCAGATACTTCATGTAGCCGACCGAGATAATATTGTACCCAAGGATTTTCGGGCGATTCTTTTTGCAGCTGTTTGAGTAATTTAGCAGCTGTTTGATAGTTTTTATGCTCAAAGGCGATCGCAACTTGCTCAATCATCACTTTAAATAGAAAGTGGAATGATGTCTCGCGCAAAATTAATTTTGCGTGAGCTATAAATCATTTATACTTCACAACTTGCGGTAATCAAGGTTAATGCTACTACTGGAGCTGTAACTGCTCTCAAGATACGGCGACCAAGGGAAACAGGTTGAAATCCAGCTACGATCGCATTCTCAACTTCTTGTGTTGTCCATCCTCCCTCTGGGCCAGTGGCAATGACAATCTCGTCAGAGATGCTACTCAGCACTTTGTTTAAATGGGGATACTCTCCACGAGCCTCACAAATGTAACGGTGATTTGTTTGATTAGCAGTGACAGCAGTGCTAAAAGCAACAGGCTCTAAAATTGTCGGCACAAAGGAGCGCTCTGATTGCTCGGCGGCTTCCGCAGCAATGCGCCGCCAGCGTTCGAGCTTTTGAGGACTAGGATGAAGCAAAGTGCGATCGCTCAGTACTGGTGCAATACAAGTTACTCCCAACTCTGTACAACACCGCACTACTTCATCAAATCCATTGCCTTTGGGCAAAGCCACCATCAGCGTAATCGATACAGGTAATTCAGTTTCTACCAAAAGCGCTTCTAAAACCTGTGCTTGTTCTCCTGCTAGCTGCGCCAACCACCATTTTCCTTGACCATCCATTGCAATAAAGCGATCGCTTTCACGCAAGCGCAACACACGCCCCAAATAATGTTGCTGTTCTTTTGTAAGTAAAATTTGCCCTTGTTGGAATTGGGAGGGTGCGATCGCAATTCTTTGCAGTTGAGACATGGGATTTGGGAATTTCAAGAAGATCAAATCAAAGATGGACACAGATAAGTCCATCTGTGTCCATTCATGGTTTAATTACTTATTCGGCTTACGAAAGATTCTGGAAGTAAACCTCTAGCGCTTCAGTCACTAACTGAGTCATCGGTTTACCTTGGCTTTCTGCAACTTCCTTCAACTTGCTATAAACCTCTTCTTTCAAATTTACCCGATGGCGTGATTTGCTTGCACCATTAGATGTTTGGGGTTCGTAGGTGGCAGCAAATTCGCGGATGGCATCAAAACCAACGCGATCGCAAAAATCACCAAAGCTTTCCTTCGATTTCCGAGATTTTTTAAAGTAAACAAAAATTGGCTCTAGAAAGCTATCTAAATCATTATGGTGCAGCTTTTCTATGTAAGGTTGCGCCAGTCTAGTCTGATTTGGCGAACCCCCTAACCATAATTGGTAAGATTCTGGAGCGCTACCGACAAACCCCAATTCTGCCAAGTAGGGACGAGCGCAACCGTTGGGGCATCCTGTCATCCTTACCACAAAATGCTCATTTTGTAAACCAAGTTTATCCAAAAGGGCGCGAACCTGCTCCAAAATACCTGGTATTGCGCGTTCTGATTCCGTGATTGCCAAGCCGCAAGTAGGCAAAGCCGGACAAGCCATTGCATACCGCACTAAAGGTTCGATTTTACTAGGGTCGTCTCCGACACCGTAACGGCTGAGAATATCTTGAATAGCTTGCTTGCTATCTGGTTCGATATCGTAAAAAATCAGGTTTTGGTTGGGTGTCAAACGGATGGGCAAGTTGAACTGCTCGACAATTTCCCGCAAGGCAGTTTTCAGTTGAAACGAACCTTCATCCTTGACTCGACCATTGTCAATGGAAATTCCTAAAAATAGCTTGCCATCACCTTGTTCATTCCAGCCGAGGAAGTCGTGATATTTAAACTCTGGCAGTGGTTTGAAAGCTTCAACTGCTTTACCAAAATATTCTTCGACTTGGGCACGGAATTTATCTACACCCCAATCGTTGATTAGATATTTTAATCTGGCATGACGACGGTCGGTGCGATCGCCATAATCTCTCTGGGTAGCAACAATCGCTTTCACTATGTCGTAAACGTCATCTTTCGCCACATAACCGATGGGGTCTGCTAACCTAGCGAAAGTTTCTTCTTTACCGTGGGTTCTACCTAAACCACCACCAGCAAAAATATTAAATCCTTCTAATTGCTTCTTTTTATTGGTAATCACTACCAACGTCAGGTCTTGAGAATACAAATCAATCGAATTATCCCCTGGCACTGTCACGCAAATTTTAAACTTGCGAGGCATATAGTACGTGCCATAAATCGGTTCTTCGTTGTCATGAATAATTGTGCCATTGCCATTGCGCTGTCGGGCTGCCTTCACCTCTGGGTCTTCTTCAGCACTAATTGCTTTTTCGCCATCTAACCAAATTTCGTAATAAGCGCCTGTCTGTGCTGTCAGCAAGTCAGCAATATTCTGGGCATAGTCCCAAGCATACTGATACTCTGGGCGATTCTTAAAAGGGGCTGGTGGTGCCATCACGTTGCGGTTGATGTCGCCGCAAGCTCCCAAAGTCGAACCCAGGTTCTTGACAATCGTGGCAATTGCTGACTTAAGATTTTTCTTTAAAATACCGTGTAGTTGGAAACCTTGACGCGTAGTTGCTCGTAACGTGTGGTTGCCATACTCATCAGCTATTTTATCTAAAGCCAGATACAGCTGCGGCGGTACTAAACCACCCGGATTTTTTGTCCGCAGCATAAACTGGTAATCTTTTTCCTGTCCCTTGGTGCGGTTGTCGCGGTTATCCTGCTGGTAAGAACCGTGAAACTTCAAAAGCTGCACCGCATTTTCGGTAAAATGGGTAGTATCTTGAAGGATCTCAGTTGCTACAGGTTCACGCAAAAAATTACTATTTTCCTTGATTCCTTCTACTTTGGAAGGCTTACGGCTAGCGATGGGGGAAGGAGCAGATTTAACCATTAGACTTGTATAGTATTCTCAATAAAGCATTAGTAGACGCCGAATCAGCACCCTTCGGCTACTTGATCCCCGGTAATCCGGCCGGAATAATGAGGAATATTTTAATTTTACCACGGCAAAAGCTGGCTTTGTCAGTGATGTAATACTTAACAAAACCAGCTTTTTGGAGTGGTAAGTTTTGTTAGCGATAGCGGGGCGTTTAGCCCGTGCTGAGTCCTGAGTACTAAGTAAAGTATAAACTGACTGAGGACTCAATAATCTTTTATTTGAAGCGATAACCAATACCACCATTGATGCTAACAGCAGAAGCATCGCTATTTTGGTAAGCACCAAGTCCGACTTTGGCATTAGTGTAGACGAGGAAGTTGTTAGCAACTTCCGATTCAACACCAGCACCTACCACAACTGAATCTCTGTTACCTATAGGAGTTGGTGAGCCATCTTTCTCTACAAAAGAATAACCACCAGTTAAATAGGCGTTAGTTTTATTAGCGATAGGCACATCCACAGAAAGTTCTGGGATGATGGCACTTGTTTTATCACTCCAGAGGACATTACCGCGTGCAGAAAATGGCGTAGTTCCTAATTTCACGCGACCTGTAACGTTACCACCAAATGTGGCATCATCGTTGATGCCTTGTCCGCCACTGGTAACGCCAGCTGCAACACCAGCACCAACATAACTAGCATCAGTACCCTTTTTGGTTTCAGCAGAAGCTTGACCAGCTGATAAAACCAGAGGAGCAACTATTAAGGAAGAAAATGCAGAAATTGTCATGAAATACTTGAATAAGCGCTTCATAATTTTTACCAAACTTTGTATTTTTTACTTGTATATTCCAGGTCGAAAATCGCGTGATAATGTTCCAAATGTTTCCCACTTTTTCTTAAATGACTGTTGTTATTGATGCATCAAACTTACAGGCTAACTATCCCTTATATTTATAAATAAGCTGTTATAATTACATTTCAATATTTTTTCATTCTGGTTGTTTATTCTAAGATAGACGCTTTCTAAACTGGCACAAGATTTGGAACTAAAACTGAGTCAGAATACGCTAAATAAAATATCTATTAAAAAAAATTTTCCGAGCCTTTCACATAGGATGAAACAGTAGGCTGTAGCATCTGTTGCAACAAGCTATAGAGGGAATCTATAAAGTTAATTTTGAGCAATTCTCGTGGAGATTGAATAATGCTAACCGCTGCAAAAACGTTGTCTGGTTTGATGGGTTTATGTGTCGGTGATGCGTTGGGTGTGCCGGTGGAGTTTACTAGCCGTGCTGAACGAGTGAAATCTCCAGTGACAACGATGTTGGGTTATGGCACATGGAATCAACCACCAGGAACTTGGTCAGATGATAGTTCGTTAAGCTTTTGCTTGGCAGAATGCCTTTGTCGGGGGTATTCGTTGGACGCTATAGCCAATTCCTTCTGGCGCTGGTACAAAGAGGCTTACTGGACTCCCCGTGGCGATGTCTTTGATATTGGTCAAACTACTCATACAGCAATTATGCGCCTGAAACAGGGAGTTGTTCCCCATCAGGCGGGTGGTAAGGTTGAAAATAGTAATGGCAATGGTTCTTTAATGAGAATCTTGCCGATGGCTTATTGTCACAGAAGCTTCACTTTAGGCGAATTGCTGGCGCGGGTGCATGATGTTTCGGCGATTACCCATGCTCATGCGCGATCGCAAATGGCCTGCGGCATTTATATTAGTATTGCAGTGGCGCTCTTGGAAGGGGCTGACCTCCAAACAGCTTATTTACAAGGATTGCAAGATATCCAAACAATTTATTCTGTGAGGGAATTTTTGTTAGAGAAGCCGCATTTTGGCAGAGTTTTTAGTGGTGAGATTGCCAAGTTACCTGTGGAAGAGATTAATTCTGGTGGCTATGTGATTGATACTTTAGAATCGTCCCTGTGGTGTTTATTAAATAGCTCGTCTTATTCTGAGGCGGTACTAAAAGCTGTCAACTTAGGCGGAGATACAGATACTACTGCCGCCGTCACCGGTGGGCTAGCAGGAATTTATTACGGGGTAGAAAATATTCCCAGACAATGGATGAACCAAATTGCCCGTAGACAAGACATTATCTACTTAGCAGAGCGTTTTGCAAGGGCTGTTTACAGCTAGTTTGGAACTATAAATTATACCAAGCATTTGATAAGGGACTTTTCGCAAGTAAAATCAGTTGTAGAAAAGTTTCATGCTGGTTGAACAATGCTAACCGCTGCAAAAACATTGTCTGGTTTGATGGGTTTATGTGTTGGTGATGCGTTGGGCGTGCCAGTGGAGTTCACCAGCCGCGCTGAACGAGTAAAATCTCCAGTCATATCGATGCTGGGTTATGGAACTTGGGATGTTCCTGCTGGTACGTGGTCAGATGATAGTTCGCTGACCTTTTGCTTGGCAGAATGTCTTTGTGAGGGATTTTCGCTGGATGCAATTGCTAATTCCTTCTGGCGCTGGTATCACGAAAGTTACTGGACTGCTCAAGGCGAAGTATTTGATATCGGTAACACCACATTTTTAGCAATTGCGAACTGGAAACAAGGAACTCCACCCCTGAAAGCAGGTGGTACTAGTGAAAATAGTAATGGCAATGGTTCGTTGATGAGAATCTTGCCGATGGCTTATTGTCACAAAAGTTTATCTCTGGATGAATTGATTGCACGAGTACATCAAGTTTCTTCCATTACCCACGCTCATCTCCGTTCTCAAATGGCCTGTGGCATTTATATCAGTATTGCAGTGGCGCTCTTGGAAGGGGCTGACCCCCAAACAGCTTATCTACAAGGATTGCAAGATATCCAAACAATTTATTCTGCCCAAGAATTTTTGTTAGAGAAGCCGTATTTTGACAGAATTTTCACTGGTGAGATTGCCAAATTACCAGTGGAAGAGATTAATTCTGGTGGCTATGTGATTGATACCTTGGAGTCATCCCTGTGGTGTTTGTTAAATAGTTCATCTTATTCTGAGGCGGTATTGAAAGCTGTTAACTTAGGCGGAGATACAGATACTACTGCTGCCGTCATCGGTGGGTTAGCGGGAATTTACTACGGCGTGGAAAATATTCCTCAACAATGGATGAACCAAATTGCTCGTAGACAGGACATTATCTATTTGGCAGAACGTTTTGCAAGGGCTGTTTACGCTTAGAGTTAGTTTTTGAGAGTAAAGAGTGAGAAGTTATGAAAATCCTAACTCCTCACTTTTTACTTTTAACTTGCTGAGAAATCCACTGTAAGTAGGCTTGAGAACCTACAACAATTGGTAAAGCAATAATTTCTGGCACTTCATTAGGAGTGAAGTTCCTTAATTTTGGCCTCCAATGCAGGAAATTGCGCCAAATCAGTTTTAATCAGTAATTGCCATTCTTGCTCTTTATGCAGTTCCCCTTGCCAGGTGTAAATTGAGTGGATTGGTAACAGACTCACACAAGCAGCAAGTTTAGCCTCCACAAGGGCATTTGCAATTGCTTCTGCCTCCCGCATGTTGCCAGCTGTCACCAATACCACACCATAGCCAGCAGGTGTCTCCATGACCTTTAAACCGTCATAGATAAGGAATAAACCTGACCATCAATCAGCAGCCGTGTGATGCCCTTAGCTTGCAAATGAGTACGAGCCTTATGGAGCATTTTACTATCAGGAACTTTAATCACGCGATCGCGCTTGGTAGAAAAGCGCTTGGCGACGCGATGATTATCAAACACCGGCAGAGTTCTTTGCTGGGTTTCCAGGCTGGGAATTTGTCCCAAATCACCAAAGTCCTTCAGAGGTCGGGTAATTAATTCCGAGGAACGGTCAATTACCAAATAACAAGTTTTCGGCAAATTGGCTATCGACAGAGGTAAAACTTGAACTGATGCTTCACCTGGTCTTCTTTTTGTGACTAAAGGTCTTTCGTCATCCAGGTCATCGTCATCAAAGTCTTCTTCCTCAAAGTCGTCATCCTCTAAATCATCATCTTCTAAATCATCCAAATCCTCCGATTCGTCTAGCAAATCTTCGCCCAGCATGTGCGCGATGACAGCCGCTCCTGGATGTTCATTCTTTAGCGGTGGGATGGGAATGCTGACTATTTCCGGCGGCTTTTGCTCTGGAGTTTCTAATTTCTCTGGGACTCGGAGCTTCGGTTTTTCCGCCGCCGAGGGGCGTCGCCGCACTCGTCTACTAGCGGCGATTGACTCTGCTGTTTCCTCTGAGAAAAGTTCCTGCTCTACATGAATTACCCGACGTGGCAGTGGCTCAACCTTTGGCACTTCCACAGGGTGGCTCTCGATGGGTGGAACTTCTACCTCCGGCTCTGGTTGAGTCAGCAGAGGTAACTGCTCGTAGCTTACCTGCGCCCTACCCTCAGGAGTTCTCGCAGCCCGCTTTAAAGAGACTAAGTATTCATACTCATCTTCTGGCAAAGTGCTTTTGAGCAGACGACTAATTGTCGAATTACTCACACCATAGCGGTCTGCCAAAGTTGAGGTTGTTTCGGCAGTCTCTCGATATAACTTAAGAATTTCTTGCTTGTCAGAGTCTGTTAGTTTTCTCACGGTAGATACCAAAAATCCTTACTAAGCTCGTTTCCGTCCGCTGGTACGCCGCGTTCGTCTTAGTGATGCGTCATATTCTAAGACAGCGCCCATGCCAAATAACACCCCACTAAACACCCAAAAAACTTCTAATATCTCTCCACTTTGATAATTGGGGCCTTGGGCGTATTTAAACCACATATCTGCAATGTAGAGCGAAAAGGCCGCCGCTGCAATCATTCGCCAAGACTGGGAAACTCTTCCTCCCCAAAAGGCTAGTAGCAGGGTGGTAGCAATAATTAACAAAACCACATCGCTAACTACGTAAAACCAATTCAAAATAGCGACTAGCAGTTCTGAGGGTGTTTCCTGTTGCATAGAAATCCACCATGCCAACAAACTACCGAACACTGCAATTGCTAACACAATCAGCCACTGCCATTTTTCCAGATTGATTCGCCTGGAAGCCACAGCTAAAATCATGCCTGCGCCAAGTAATACATAACTAAGTACAAAAAATATATCACCTACAGACACATCTGGTTCATCTTTTAAAATTATTTCGGTATAGCCGAAAATTATCCCCCCAACGAAATAGGAAAGCATACCTAACCCAATTAAGAGCCAAACATTCCGGCCACTGACGATTTGCGGACTAAGCCAGTTCCTCAAGCATAAGATACTGGCACCCAAATAAGCTAAAGCTTCAAAAATATTTGTGCCAATCACATACCACTCGGCTCGGCTTTCTATGCCATTTGCTCCGGGAACTTTGGCACTAAACAACAAAAAGTATAGCAGTGCCAGGACGGCCCAGCCAATATTAGCTAAGACAATGTTCTGAGTGGTGAAAATTGATTTAGAAAGGAACGAATTCTCGTAAGAGTTATTCATAGGGCTTGACTATGTAGATGCACTCTGGCAGTATTTTGAGTTAAAGGACTGTATATCTAGCAGTGTATCTGCCAGGTAATGCACAATCGGACACCAAAAGCAAGTGCCAGTGGCAGGAATTTTGTTAAATAATTTCCATGCTACTGCCATAGTTTACCCAGTGACGATTGATTTAGCCAATTGATAAACAGCGATCGCTCGGCTTCTGGCATATCTTCTAGCTTATAAATCACTTGTTTGGTAAAATTAGCATTGCCAAAATAGGCTTTTCCTAATCGATGCAGTTCTTGTAACAGGATAACTACATGATTTTCTTGCCAATCAGGTATTTTAGCTGTCGGCAAAGGATTAGTAGATACCAAATATTTAACCGCTTCTAGGGATGATGCTTGGGGAAATTGTTTCTGCTTGAACACCTCCGCAATATCTTTTTCAAATAATGCAGCTTGCCTAGCACCTAAAAACTCTTCAATGTCGATAGAAACACCCTGCAACAGCAAAATACCGGCTTGGATTAAAATTGCCGTTTTGCCATGACCACCTGTGTCACTATCTAGTTGCTCTAAACGGATTTTACCCCAAACACTAAAGCGTTCGGGTTCTTCCAGCAAAACACAGGCTTTACCTCGGTTATCCGTTAATTCTCTCCATAAGCCTCTAGCTTCTTCTTCTTGACTAGCTTTGAAAACACTAATCAAGCGGAAAGTCTGCCCTTGATAACTGAGGATCGGCACCTGCTGATCCTTTTTTGGGTGCTGAATGCTTGATATTTCAACATCCTGCCGTTTGAGAATAAACATGGCACTAGCAAATAACTCCTCACAGGGGCACTCTTAATATGGAATATATAATGGCATTTGGCAGTATCGCCAAGGCTGAAATTACCTAGCGTACTGTGAAAATGGGCCTAGCGATCGCCAGATCCTTCCCGAAGGTAGCCGCCCAGAGGGCGGTGGCGTTAACAGGCAAATAACCCCTTGACAACTCAATATATCTAAACCAATACCCCATCTGTTTTGTTTTCGGTGTAGATTGCACTAACTAGCGACTAGCATCTTAGCCTTGCTAGTGGTAAATCTGCAATTTTCGATTGCTTCTTGGTAGGTGAAGACGATATAATAGTTTAGATGACTCCCTTGGGAGCCATAGTTTTGTTTTGGGCGCGTAGCTCAGTGGATAGAGCAATTGCCTTCTAAGCAATCGGTCGCAGGTTCGAACCCTGCCGCGCTCGTTTTAACTCAATATGAACCCTCAAGCACCGTGAAGTGATACGATCGTTTCCTTGCTTGAGGGTTCGTTTTGCTGCATCATACTAAGAACAAAGGCGATATTGCTGCGACAAAAGCGATGGCTGATCTAACCATTAAAGGTTATTTAGTCCTCACGCCACTTGTTTGTGAACATTTACCTTTCGATTTTGTTGCTTACAAAGACGATAAATTTTACAAAATACAAGCTAAATACGCGGGAGATAACAGGGTAGTAAATAAAACTATTTGGGTAGATAAAAATGGGACTCATCAGAAGAAGTACAAAGTAAATGACTTTGACTTTTATGCTGTTTATCTGCCTGACATAGATAAAGTTGTTTATCCATCAATTAACTTTAAGGGTTGCTACATAACTACCCAGATACCTAATTCAGCTACACCGTTTTACTGGTGGGAGGATTTTACAGACTTTACTGAAGCAGCGTCTAAGCGAACCTACAAGGAGTTTGGCGTTGATTTAACAAGTAGAAAAATTAACCCAGACTCTAGAATTCATACCAGGAAAGTTGAAAGGCCATCGAAAGAAGAACTAGAAAAACTAGTTTGGGAAAAGCCAACTGCACAAATTGGGAGAGATTTTGGCGTGTCTGATAAAGCTGTAGAGAAGTGGTGTAAGTCTTATGGGATAGAAAAGCCACCCAGAGGGTATTGGGTTAAGAAAGCTTATGAAAAAACTGAAACTTAATGCTTCTGTTGTGTTTATATTCATCTAAAAAGCCCGTGACGAGGATTGAACTCGTGACCTCACCCTTACCAAGGGTGTGCTCTACCACTGAGCCACACGGGCGAAATACAATTACGATTTTTCAGCTAGAAGTTAAAATGCTGGGAGTTTTGATGCTTACCCAGTCATTATAACTTATAACTTCGTAAGTGGTGGGCCGGGCTGGATTTGAACCAGCGTAGGCGCTAGCCAACGGATTTACAGTCCGTCTCCATTAACCACTCGGACACCGACCCGATTTGTCTCACGATTTAAAATCTTAGCACCATGTTTTATAAATTGCAAGTGATTAGAAAAAATAACTTGCAGGTAGAGATCGCAACAAAACTGCGTCTCTACCATCTGTATAAAAAATACTGGTTACATGCTCATCTCCAGCATTCGTTGCATTGGTCGCAGTGCAGCCAGCCGAATATCCTCTGACATGGTAATTTCGGGAGTGCGATTTTTCATTGCCCAGTAGAGCTTTTCTAGGGTGTTTAACCGCATAAACGGACATTCGTTACAAGCACAGTTATTCATCGGCGGTGCAGGAATAAAATGCTTGTCAGGAGCTAATTTTTGCATTTGATGAATGATTCCCGGCTCCGTAGCAACGATAAATTCTTTGGTAGGGCTACTTTGGCAATACTTGAGTAAAGCGGCTGTGGAGCCAATAAAGCTGGCGTGGCGCAATACACTACTTTCACATTCTGGGTGTGCGATCGCCTCTGCTTCGGGATGGGCAATTTTTAACTGGACAATTTTCTTTTCTGAGAAGGTTTCATGGACAACACAGCTACCTTGCCATAGCACCAAATCTCGTCCCGTCTGTTCCATGACATACCGCCCCAAATTCCGATCTGGGGCAAAAATAATCGGCTGTTCTTTCGGTATCTGCTGCACGATTTTCACAGCGTTGGAGCTAGTACAAATAATATCGCTCATCGCCTTGATATCAGCAGAACAGTTGATGTAAGACACTACCAAATGATCTGGATGCGCTGCTTTAAAAGCTGCGAATTCGTCTGCTGGACAACTATCTGCTAAAGAACAACCAGCATTCAAATCTGGTAAAAGTACTAATTTATCGGGATTAAGTATCTTTGCTGTTTCTGCCATGAAGTGAACACCAGCAAAGACGATCGCATCCGCATTGGTTTTTTCGGCGGCTCTTGCTAGTTGTAATGAATCCCCAATAAAGTCTGCAATATCCTGAATATCTGGCTCTTGATAATAATGCGCCAGGATAACGGCGTTGAGTTCTTTTTTGAGACTCTGAATCGCGGCAAACAAATCTAGTGGTAGTTCACCCAGTTGGGTGTTTTCTCGTTGAGCTAGTGCAGTGGTAAACACAGTTTAGGGGTGCTTTATGTTGCAAATGTATGTCCTGTGGATTCAATTATAGTAGTTTTTACCAAAAATAGTGGACGGTTGATATTTTGGGGTTGTGTCCAAATCGGGCTGAGTTTCATATCCTGGAGATAGACGGCAAGGAAAGTGGCATGACCAGTCAGAAAACTCAATCGATAACCCTCAAAATTGCTGTAATTGGAGATGTTCACGACCAATGGGAAGTGGAAGATGGTATTGCACTCAAGCATCTGGGTGTTGACTTAGCGCTGTTTGTCGGGGATTTTGGCAATGAATCGGTGGAAGTGGTCAGAGCGATCGCCTCTCTCGATATTCCCAAAGCAGCCGTGATGGGCAACCACGATGCCTGGTACACCGCCACCGAATGGGGACGCAAAAAGGCTCCTTATGACCGCTCTAAGGAAGACTGGGTACAGGAACAACTCGATTTATTAGGTTCGTCCCATGTCGGTTATGGTAAGTTGGATTTTCCCGCTTGGAATTTAACTGTAGTGGGGGGCCGTCCCTTTACCTGGGGTGGCCCGGAGTGGAAATTCGCGGAAATCTGTAAAGAACGTTACGGTGTGACGAGTTTGGAAGAATCCGCCGATCGCATCTTCAAAGCTGTTAAAAGCGCCGCTTACGAGACAATTATATTTTTGGGTCACAATGGGCCTAGTGGGTTAGGCGATCGCCCCGAAGACCCCTGCGGCAAAGACTGGCATCCAATTGGCGGCGACTTTGGCGATCCAGATTTGGGCGAGGCGATTTCTCAAGCCTTGACTGCTGGTAAAACCATTCCTCTGGTGACATTTGGTCACATGCACCGAGATTTACGCCATACCAAGAAGGTGCAACGCAAACCTATCTTTAGAAGTCCAGAGGGGACAATTTACTTAAATGCGGCTAGTGTCCCCAGGATTGTGGAAAATGACAGCGAGAAGTTGCGTAACTTTTCCATTGTCACCCTAGAGGCGGGTGTGGTTTCGCAAGTTTCCCTAGTTTGGGTGGGGAATGACTTTCAGGTGGCTAAGGGGGAAATTTTGTATGAGCGATCGCGTATTGTGTCGTAGACATTCGCATCCAGTAGTGCAATCTGCGTAAATAATAGGGTATAGTATTATCTGTCAAGTTTAGTGCTAACCAACAAAAGCGCCTAAATAGCGTCTGAAACTAGGATAAACACAAGTTTGACAGATTTACTGGAGAGGTGGCAGAGTGGTCGATTGCGTCCGACTTGAAATCGGATGAGGCTAAAACCTCCGGGAGTTCGAATCTCCCCCTCTCCGTTGGAAGTTAAAAGTAAATTATTCTTTACTCAGTAATATGTGAATTATTGATTGCACAGTAAACATACTGAGCAATATTCTGCTAAATTATCAGCTAGTTGGTAATTGTCCCCTAATTGGACTTTTCAGAAGTAACTGGCTCAGAATAGAAACATTTGCAGAACACTTGTACTATTATAGCCTATATAAGTTAACTACTGGAGGAATTTTTAGATGGTAAAAGAGAGTCGTTTCCTCCGGTCGAAACGACTACGCGCCAGCCTCTGGTATGCGGCTGATGGAAAGTGTCAACTGTGCGGGTGCGATATGCCTTCAAATTGGCATGCAGATCATATTGTTCAGTGGGCAGAAACTCACCGAACAAATGTTCATGAAATGCAGGGATTATGTCCTCAATGCCATTACATAAAAACCGCACAAGAGAATAGAAAAATGACAACTGCCAAGCAACTCGACTTGTTTTCAGAACCTTCCCATCAGCAGCTAAATCTAAGTCAGCAACTAAATCTAAGAAAACACCAAGCCGAGTTTCTAGAGATATGTAAACTTATCAAGGCAGGACAGCCTATCAAAAAAATTCTCATGTTGGTTACACCAGGAGGTGGTAAAAGCTTAATTCCAGTAATTGGTGCGGCGCAACTAATTCCAAATCAGCCTTCTCAGAGAGGCTTACATGGAACTATCGCTGATGCAATATGTTGGATGGTCCCAAAACTAAATTTACAAAAGCAAGGAGAAGAAAATTTTGATGATGCTTTTTTTAAACAACACTTAGTGCATGAACACAGAGTGATGGCGAATAATAATGAGCCTAACCCATGTAAGGGAATGTCAGGCTATGTAGCTACCTACCAAGCAATAGCAGCTAACCCCGATCTTCATGCTCAAGAGTTTCGGCGCAAGCGCTACATTCTCGTGCTGGATGAGTTTCATCATGTTAAAGAGGGGGGAGTTTGGCATCGATTCTTACAACCTTTGGTAGATCAAGCAGTTTTACTAATTCTCGTAACAGGAACTCATGTGCGTGGAGATTGCCAGCAAATTGCTTTTATGCCTTACAAACAAACTCCTGCTGGTGTTACTCCTAATCTATCTAACACCGAGGATACAATAGTTCTTGAGTATACACGTAGTCAAGCTCTTAGAGAACGTGCTATAGTTCCTCTTCATTTTGAGTGGGGAGATGGAGAGGCTGAGTGGATTGATGAAACGGGACAGAAATGTTCAGTGGAAAGTTTTTCAGAAGCTGGAGATTATACAGGCATAGTACTTCAAACAGCGCTTAGTACAGGATATGCTCGTCAGTTATTAAAAAACTGTGTTGATAATTGGAAACAACATAAAATAATTAACCCTCGCTCCAAGTTACTTGTACTTGCACCATTAATTTCAACAGCTAATCAATATCTCGACTGGTTGAAAGAGCTAGGAATTAACACGGCTGTTAAAGCAACAAGTGATGAATCAAAAGACGCGCAATCTGCAATTAAAAAATTCAAAAAAGAGTACCAACCAAGAGATGCAAAAGCAGTTGATGTTTTAGTAACAGTGGCAATGGCATACGAAGGACTTGATGTTCCAGCTATTACTCATGTTGCTTGCTTAACTCACATAAGAAGTGTACCCTGGCTAGAACAATCATGGGCAAGAGCAGCTAGAGTTGATAGAAAAGCAGGAGAATTAAAAAGTTTAGGATTAATTTTTATTCCCGATGATCAGTTAGCTCGTCAGTGTGTAGAGAAAATCATTACAGAGCAAGAGGTTGTTTTAAAAGAAAAAGAGCAAAACGAAAGGAAAAGTTCTGGTGCTAGCAATGAAGAAAATAGCAATTTCCAACGAAATAATTCTATTATTCCATTAAATTCAAGTTTGACCCGCTTAAGAGCATCTGATTTAAGTACTGGAGAAACTGTTGATTATTTAGAGACAGAAATAATTCAATCAACTGCACAGACATTTGGAATTAGTAGCAGCACAATTAATTTGAAACATTTTCTAGAAATGTGTAATTCAAGGTTAGAACAGAAAGAGGTTATTAATATGGAAAATTTTCCGCGAGAATCTTTCACTCCAAGTGAAGAATTAAATATTATGCGTGAAAAAATTGAAAATTATGTCCGCCGATATGGAATTAAGAATGGAAAAGAACCCAAATTGCTCAATGGGGAAATTGTCAATTATTTTAACAAGTCTCGCAAGGAAATGGCACTAGAAGAATTGAGGGAAGTGTGGGCATGGCTACAAAAGAACTATCCAGTGACAGATTAAAAGCTCACATAAGAACTTTAGGAAATGCTGGTGATCTAACAGCACCACCTGGTTCACAAGCTTGGGCAATTGCTGTTAGGTTAGAGATGCAAGCAGTTCTACACGATGCCGTGTTTAATGCTCAACAGTTAAAAGCATGGCGTGACTTGATGAAGGAATATGATGGTTATCAGCAATTAGTTGATGAATATGGAAAGCCTTTCAAAACCTACGAGGAATTGTGCAAAGCACAGCCACCTTTTGGGTTGGGTTGTGAACCATCAGATATTGACAAAATTATTAAAGAACTAGAATCAAGCAATACAAAAGCATTTGATATAGAGGATAATCACCTAAACAATTGGGGCAGCTCGTCGAAATATTTAGAGAAGTTTTCTAAGCTCATTCAGGCTTTCCCAGATGAGCAATCTATCAATGCCGCGCACATTGCTAAAGTGTTGCATACAGTACTCAGTAATGCACACATTTGGAGGCAACGTTGGCTTGATTTAGGATGGATTGAACGATTATCAGGTCAGAAACGTGGTTATTATCAGATTACAGAAGAAGGGCGAAAAGTGGTTAGAGAATGGTTAGAAAAATTACCATCTGCTACTCTTAATCAAGGATTATGGCTAACTATACCTCGTCAGAACTCTAAGAAAGCAGCAGAGCAGCTAATTCAAACTTTAGACTCTGAGCAATTACGAGAAATTTACAGTCTGATTGGCAAATCACTCGATCAGGATTCGTACTGATAGTTATGTTTACTTACTAACGTTGTACGAGTGTTATCTTTTAGGATTTCAAGATACATAGCTAATTATAGAAATCTTAGAAGCCAAGTTATCCAAGATGTATGGCAATCTGTTAAAGAGGAACTTAGACTACAGATCATCGCACCCTAACCTCTCCCCCTACTGCCATCGTGCTACCATTACCAATAAATTCTTTTGGGAGGTCAGTCAATGGCTACCATTCATGCGCTCAATATACCTGATGAATTATACGAACAACTACAACACTTAGCTAAAGCTGAAAATAACTCAATTGATGCTCAAGTTATTACAATCTTGCAGAACGCTTTGCAGGCAAAAACACAGCCAACGGAAGAGGAAAGGCGAAAAAATGTCCCAAAACTCCTAGAGGAAATTAGTCGCCGTCGCCGCCGCTTGAATCCAGCAGACTTTGGATTACCTGATAGTACTCAACTAATTCGAGAAGACCGCGATAGATGAGCAATCCTCTTAGATGCGTGGTAGATACCAGTGTGTACATCAAGTATTTTATTGCTGACCCACTAACTGGCAAAGTTAATCAACTCTTCGGTCATCTCGCTAATCCACAGACAGAAATTTTTGTTCCAGACCTTTTTTACATTGAGTGTGCTAACACGTTCTGGAAGTATGTCCGTGCAAGGATGTACACTGCTGCTGAGGTTCAGACAGATTTAGCTACTCTGAAAGCTTTTCCGTTGCGTGTTGTTTCAACAGCTGATTTGATGGCGGATGCAGTTACTATAAGCTTGAGTTATGGAATTTCCGCCTACGATGGCTCTTATATTGCACTTTCACAGCAGGTAGGTGCTACTTTGCTGACTCTCGACGGTAAGCTGGTAAAAGCAATAGCCACTTCGTCTTACAATGTTTCCTCGTTTAATGACTTTGAGGTTCCGCCGTTGGAGTCGATGTAGAAGCGATCGCCTTTCCTTACCATATATTCAACCCCAAAGCATTAAATGAGGCTAAACAAATCGATACAAACTCAGAATTGGGGAAATTAAATTTTTATCACAAACTTACTTAGTTGCAATAAAATTAGTTTGTAAAGCAGGGGATAAACCTGCTGTTTTTTAATATTCAATTGTCAAAAATGCCTTTTACTTATAACCGCACGGTTCGCTTCCAAGATACTGATGCTGCTGGGGTAGTTTATTTTGCTAACGCCTTGAGTATTTGCCATGAAGCTTATGAAGAATCTCTAGAAGCATCAAATATTAATCTCAAAGATTTTTTTACTAATCCGTCTGTGGGGTTTCCCATTGTTCATACTAGTGTGGATTTTTTGCGCCCTATGTTTGTCGGGGACAAGTTACTGATTAGCTTAATTCCCCAAAAAATCGGTGCTGATAAGTTTGAAATTACTTATGAAATTACTGTGGCTAAGGTGGTAGTTGCTAAGGCTATTACTCGCCATGTTTGTATTGATGCAAGTAGTCGAAGTAAGCAGGAATTACCTGATGAGATTATTCAGTGGTTGGAAACGAACCGCAGAGACGCAGAGGACGCAGAGAGAAGAAGGTCGAGAGAGATTATGTGATGGAATTTTGGAGGAATTCTGTGGCGATTTGCTGTAACTGTTGGCGGTTAATTTTACCTTGGGAGTTGCGGGGTAAGTTTTGCTGAGGAATCCAATATTTTGGGATTTTAAATTTGCTGAGTTTGTTTTTGAGTAGGGTTTGAATTTTTAAGGCAGAGGTATCTGATTTTTTGGGAATGTAAATCGCTGTTAAGGCTTGTCCCCAGTGTTTATCTGGGATGCCGATGACACAAATATCGGCAACCATTTGAGTAGCTTGTATCGCTGATTCAATCTCTGCTGGGTAAATATTTTCTCCACCTGTAATAATTTTGTCGCTGTTACGTCCGACAATATTTAAATGACCTTGAGTGTCTAAAAAGCCTAAATCATCTACTTGAAAAGTATCCTGATTTTCTCTGGTTATCGGATAGTAACCAAAGGATAAAGATTGAGCATGAATGGTGATATTTCCTATTTGATTGGGATTTAATATCTCGCCTTGCTGATTGCGAATAGTTACTTTGGCATGGGGAAGAATTTGACCACTGCTAATTTTACCGCCTAGAAAATCATCTGGTTTGAGGGTGGCAATTTGAGAGGCGGTTTCTGTCATACCATAAGTGAGTGCTAACCGGATGCGATGAAATCTGGCTTTTTCTAGTAGTTCGTTCCATGCTGGCGCACCTCCCAAAAGTACTGTATTAAATTGGGATAACCATTCAGTTAATTCTGGATTTTGCAGGAGGCGTTGTAACTGCGTTGGTACTAAAGATATGAAAAATTCTGATTGTTTAATATTAAGTATTTGACCAGATTCTACTACTTTGAATGGCAGAATAGCCAGTTTGCCTCCGGTGGTAAAAGAGCGCATAAATTGCATTAAACCGCTAACGTGATATAGCGGTAACACGCAAAAAGAATTGACTTGTTTTAGTTGAAAGTATTCTGTAAATCCTTGTACAGATGCTATAAGAGTTTCCCAAGTATGGATGGCAAATTTAATCTGCCCCGATGAACCACCTGTGGGAATCATAATCAGTGCTGTTAGCGGTAGCGGGGCGTTTAGCCCGTGCTGAGTGCTGTTAGCGGTAGCAGGGCGTTTAGCCCGTGCTGAGTAAGAGAGTGGGGGAGTGGGAGAGTAGAGAAATTCTCCCCAAATAATGTCTGGCTGTACTAAATCAAAGACTTGTTGCCATTCTTGTGTTCCCCAGTCTGGGTTACACAAAAAAACCTGGCAATTAGCTGCACAAGCAGCTATAAAACTTGCTAGAAATCTTAAAGGTTCGCGTTCAGCTAAGATGATTTTTGGTGATGTTCCACAGGCTGATAATTGTGTTAGTTCTAAATATAATTCTTGAGCTATTTGATTAAATTGATGGCTGTTGTAACCAATAAGCCAATCATCCTGAGTTAGGTTATTAAGACAGTCTAAAGGCTGTTGCATAAACTTTGAAGCCAGGTTTCTTCTTGTTCAAAAAAATGGTCGATGCCAAAACCAATTGCTCTGTTGTTTTGGGATAATTCGGCTGCTAGTTGGAGTGCTGCTTGTCTTGCGATCGCAGTTTCAAACACTGACGAAAATACAGTATCAATTTGATGTTGGTGGCAAAACTTTCTCAGACGAGATGGCGATCCAACTATCCCAGGTTTGATGACAAAAATCCCTCGCCAACCTTGTTGATGACAAGCAGCGAGTTGCCCAAGTGTGGCGACAGATTCATCTAAGGCGATCGCAGTTTCATAACTCGTACTCAATTCCAACATCCCCTGAAATTGCTCAACGGGTAGCGGTTGTTCGATAAATTCAATTTCTAGGGGTAGTTCTGCATTTGCCTTGAAATTGTCGCAAGTCCACAACCATAAGTTAGCTTCTTCATAACTGAGTCCACCGTTGGCATCTAATCGCAGTTTGGTAAAGGCTGGTAAGGTGTATATCAATGACTCAAAAATTTTTAGTTCATGAGCGATCGCATACACACCAATTTTCCACTTAAATGTGCGATATCCCTGCTGCCATAGGGTTTGCCATTGATTTAAAGCCGCTTCCCCGGCTGGTAATAAGGCACTGTAGAAGAGTGAAGAGTTAGGAGTTATAAAATTATCTCTCCTACTCCCCATATCACAGGCTGACTCAAAGCCAAATTGACAAGCTGGTAACTCATCTGAGATGGAGAAAATCATCTCGTCTGTGATTTCTCCTGGGAGTTGGCAACAAAAATCTAAGGCTTGTTCTAGGGTTTCGGAACCAAACCAGCTAATGGGGGCGATCTCTCCCCAGCCGACTTTGAGAGTTTCATCGGTGAGACGGAGGATAACACCTTCACGAATCTCCCACTTACCGTGATTGGTGGTAAGCGATCGCAAAAATCTTCGCCGATAGGGACGAAATTTAAATTGATAACGCATCAATTAGTAATTGCTAAAGCATAAATCCCAGTCCGAACAGCAAGCAAGCCCAGAAATGCACGGCTACGGCAATGAATTTACAGTTACTAACTTTGTCAGGCTGGTTGTGATTTTCTTGGACGTGGCGGCATAATTTGAAGGCAAAGGGTAAACTCACCCAACTAAGTAACGTCCACGGTGGAGAAATTCCCCACAGCACAAACAGCAAGGTAAGGGGATAAATGCTAGCAGTAAACCAAACTAGGAGTTGAGCACCTTTTGCTGTCCCCAAACGGACAATAGGCGATCGCTTACCTGCGGCTATGTCATCCTTAACTTGATGAAAGTGTGAGCAAAACAAAATTAAGGTTGTGGCAATCCCGACAATCACTGAGGCTGCTAAACTTGTCATTGACCAAGTTTGGGTTTGGCTGTAGTATGCTGCCTCCACTCCTAAGGGGCCAAAGGCAAAAAAGCAAAGAATCTCGCCTAAACCCAGATATCCTAAACGAAAGGGAGGCCCTTGGTACATATAGCCCAAACCACAGCACAGCATAATTATGCCGATAACAGTTAGGTCTTGTTGCCAAAATGCGATCGCTAGTATGCCCAGCAACCCCAAACCTAAACACAAATTTCCTATCCAAAATATTAATGGCTTATTGCCAGTTAAGTTCACCAGAGAATGGTGCTTATTTTGATCAATACCTGTTTCGGAATCAAAGACATCATTACTGATATTTTCCCAGGCAAGAATTAAAATTGCCGCAGCTACAAAAGTAGAAAATACTGCACCATTAAAAATTTTAGTTTCGGCAAATGCTACTGCTGTTCCTATCCAAATGGGCATAATGGCAACGCTGTACATTGGCGGTTTAATCGCTGCCATCCATAACTTAGTGTTGGGATATAAAATCTGCTTGGTTGTCATCAGTTGTGATTAATTAAATTGCCGGAATATTACTTACACTTGAGATTTTATGATTTAAAGAGACACTAGATATTCATGAACTAAAAACAACTCCCACTTTTACTGTGGCTCGTTAACCTTGCGTTGTTAACACTGCACCTTCACGTTGCAGCCTAAGGCTGGAAATGGCTTGTCAGGGTCTAGGAACACCACGAACAAGGCAAATCCTACGCTGGTGAAATGACAACTTAATATGTTACCTGTAGAAATACGACCACGATTAATTACACTTTAGGAAGTTAACTTAAAAAAAATTTACTATAGTGAGATTTATGACAGTTTCACCATGTCGTAGCAACTTCTTTGTAGAGCACAAAGATTTATATCAATTTCTGGTAGCAGTGCAAGAAAAGTGCGTCAAAAATAATTGCAGGCAAATTGTCAGTATCTCTCAGGAGATCGATTTAGTTGACCCTTTACTTGTATTGGAGAAACTTACACAAGCAAATGAAATAAATTTTTACTTTGAGGATAGAGGTAAAGGAGAAGCGATCGCGGCAATTGATGCTGTAGCAAAATTACAGATTGATGGCAAAGACCGTTTTAGTCAAGCAGAACATTTTATCAAATCTTGTCTAAAAAATATAATTAATTTTGGTAACGCTAATCAACCTTTTTCTGGACCTCACTTTTTTTGTTATTTCAGCTTTTTTGATAAAAATGCCCAAGTAGATTATCCATTTCCATCTGCCACCATCTTTCTTCCACGTTGGCAAGTAGCTGTAAAAAATCAGCGTTGTATATTAGTAACAAATATAATTATCAATGCAAATGTAAATATTGAAAGATTATTAGAAAATGTGCAAAATAAAATTGAATTTATCCAATCTTTAGAATATTACTCTGCTAATATTGATTCTTTCCCCGCAAACTTCTACAAAAAATCCGTCACAAATGCTGCTCAATTTAAACGCTCAGTAGTATCTGCCTTGGAAAAAATTCGGTCTAGTCATTTAAGTAAGATTGTACTAGCAGATATATTAGATGTAAAATCAAGCAACCACTTTGACTTAGTTAAATCTTTAAATAATCTTAGGCAAATACATCCTAATTGTTATATTTTTTCTACAAGTAATGGCAAAGGACAAAACTTTATTGGTGCAAGCCCAGAAAGATTAATTAGTATTAATAATCAACAGTTAATCACTGATGCTTTGGCTGGTTCTGCACCACGAGGTAAAACCCCTGCTGAAGATGCAGCCAATGCTAATCGTTTATTGAATAGTGAGAAAGAAAAGCATGAACATTCACTGGTAATTGATTTCATTACACAACGCCTATGCCAGCTAGGTTTATTACCCCAAATATTAGCACCTCGCCTGCGACAATTATCTAACATCCAGCATTTATGGACGCCAATAAGTGCTATGGTTCCTACTAATATACATCCATTAAAAATTGTTGGACAATTGCATCCTACACCAGCTGTTGCCGGTGCAGCACGAGATGTTGCTTGTGCCGAAATTCGTCGTTACGAAAGCTTTGAGAGAGGTTTGTATGCTGCGCCTCTAGGTTGGATAGATTCTGAGGGTAACTGCGAGTTTATTGTGGGAATTCGTTCAGCATTGATCGATGGCGATCGCGCGAGATTGTATGCTGGTGCTGGGATCGTGGCTGGATCTGATCCTGATAAAGAGTTTGCAGAGGTGCAACTTAAACTTCAGGCTTTACTTAAAGCGTTAGTATAAAGTTGGAGTACGCCTTTGAATAATAATTTAATAGAGAAATAGGTTAAGGCTGAGGATGTCAATTCCAGGCACTTGTTTTGAAAAATGGTACTAAGAATCATGACCAACTAACGGCAACAGCAAGCGGCTA
Organism: Nostoc sp. ChiQUE02; assembly: GCF_034531305.2. NCBI lineage: Bacteria > Bacillati > Cyanobacteriota > Cyanophyceae > Nostocales > Nostocaceae > Nostoc > Nostoc sp. ChiQUE02. The sequence continues at coordinate 34,811 of NZ_JAVRBN020000001.1, read as the reverse complement.
ACTACTCGATTATCTGGTAACTGATAGAAATTCAACTCTCCTCCCAACTCTTGCATGAGGTTTTGGCAGATCAGCAGATGTAAGCCTGGTGGTTGGTCAAGGTTGGAGGGAGCAAGCACATCTTTGGGTGTATTATCATGTAGTTCTGTTAAAAGCTGTGGTTCAATTGCACCATTGTGTGTAATCGACAGTTCTAGCGATGTCTGATGATCGGCCCCTCCACTTGTAGAAGAATGCTTTGTATCTGAGGGTTTTGATGCATCTAAACGGCGACACCAAATATCAATTCTGCCGCCGATTTGAGAACGGTTACAGGCACTAACCAATAATTCATGGATAACTAATTCAATTTTGACAATATCACCAGCGATCGCCATTGAAGATTGAGCGCTGGAGGTAGGAACGCCTCTAACTAATGAAGAATTGTTTGGCGATTGCTCCTCAATCGGTTGTCCCAAGCCATGTACACCAATCCACAGCTTTTGTTGTTTAAGTAAATTTTCAATGCGTTCGAGCGATCGCTTCAGTAAACTGGCTATGGGCATAGTTTCCCAACTGATATGTAGCTGCCAGTGCTCAAGTTTTAACATTCCACTCATGGAGGCAGCCGTATGGTCTAACTGGCGCAGCAATAGCTGGTACCGCATCTGAGTCAGTTCATTAGCAGGAATACCCAAATCATGTATTTGTTTAAGAGACAGCGCCGTTATTCTTTGAATTTCCTCTAGGCGACGATGTTTATACCAGTTGAGTTGTCGTAATTCCTCAGTTGTGGACTCTAGAAGTCGGGTAATTTGCTTTTCCCGACGCCACCAGGCTAATTGAGAAATCAGAGTTGCCGTCGCACTGAGGCTTTGTTCTGACCAGCGACGCTCTTGATAGTCTGCTAACAATACTACACCTGTAGTTTCATAAACAGTATTGGTACGTAATGCCATTACCAAAATTTGACCTTTGTCTGGAACACTCAACCATTTTCGAGTTTCTGGGGGTAAATTATCTACCTTCAAAGTCAGGTAACTCTCCGTAGCAAGTGCCCACTGAATTAAGGCTTCAGCCTGGATAGGAATAGATGCATCAGAAAAAATCCCAAATTGGCTATTGTCAATCACTCCAGGGATAATTTCTGCCCAATTTTCACCAGGCGACCAGGATAGTAGTAGCGCTAGGGGACAACCCAGAATCGATGCTATTTGTTCAAGTGCGGTACGTTCTAGATCCTTTTTTTCAACCTCAATACTGTTCTGGGATTGTGTCAGGATGCGTAGACATTGCTCAAATGCCTGGGAAATTTTTTGCTGCTGGGTGGTGCGGTTATGTAATTGCCACTGACGAACAATGACACCAATCTGTTGACTGACGGACCACAGCAATTCTTTTTCCAGAGTTGTCCAAGAACGATGGGATTCGTGAGTGATGACCAAAAGCGCTGCTGGTATCTGATCGTGAGTGCATTTACAAACAAGTAGCGATCGCACACCATTTTCTAGTAAAGGGGGACGCCAGTTAAAAAAGCGTAAATCTTCATCTAAGTTCTCAATTTCCACCGCTTGAGTTGAACGTTGCAAAAGCTGTCCATCTAATTCTTTGAGAGTATGAAGGGGAAATGTCAACGGTCGGCGATTATGGGGCTGACTTTGGTAAATAAATTGATAATTATTCTGCTCAGGGTCATACTGCAACAGCAAAAAGCGAGTGGCACCTAGTCGAGCTAAAACTCTTTTAGCACAACTGTGTAAAGTTTCCTGAAGGTCATGTTCGCTATAGATACCTTGGGCAACTTGGCCAGTCAGTTGGGCATCCTCTTGAATCTGTTTGATAGTGCTTTCCATACTTTCGGTAGGTGCAACTAGGGAAATTAAACCAGCAACACCCTGGACGAAATTTCTGTCTGTGTCCGTCCAGATGCGAGGTTCATTGCTTTCCACCGCCAGAAAACCAACTAAGTTCTTTTGCCAGATTATCGGAGCTGCTAGGAGCGATCGCACCTTTAAGCGTTGCAGCAATTTTGCCGTAAAATGGCTCTTTAAAGAACTGCGTGCATCACCAATCGAAACAATTTGGTTAACTGCCAAAGCATAATAAAAATCGCTCAACTCCTGTACAGTCATTCCTGCTGCTTGCTGAGTGCTGGAATTGCGATCGATTTTGACTAGCTGATTGCTCATCCGACACCAAAAGTAGCGCCCTTCCCGCTCAAACCAGTAAACATTTGTCCGGTTGGGGGAAACAAATTTATGAGTTGCTTGCACCGCTGCTTCAAGTCTTTGATTCAGGTTACTGAGAGTGCGTAAATTTTCTAGCAATTCTAATAATGGCTCATCGGTTCGCCTGGTTTGCTTTTGCTGCTTATGTATCTCATTTTGATAAAGCACTGCCCCCAGTTCACCTAAAACCATCATCAAACGTGCTTTTGTTTCTCCTGTGAGTAGGTAGCCCCAACGTTCTGAACCCAGTAACAATACACCCAAGCAACGGTCTTTATAGCGAATTGGTAAAATAATCGTTCCTTGGATGTGAAATTTTTCAGCAATTTTTCGCCATTCGGCGGCGCGGATTTCAGTTTGCAAATCAGCTACGCCCAAGGGATGCTGTTCAATCACCACTTGCTCTAATAAATCCCCAGGGCTAAGAACAACCCTTTGTCGTAAAAAGCTCGTGTCACGATCGGGTGTGATGCCCCCTTTGCCGAATAATATGTGATTTAGGCGATCGTAAAGAGCAATCCAAATCAGTCTGTAGTCAAACTGTTCCTTGAGATAAGAAATAGTAGTTTCAATCAGAACGTCAACATCATCTTCTTCTCTGAGGCTCTGGAGGACACGTCCCAAGGAGAGGATCTGCTGTTCGGCGGCTATAGGTTTTTGCGGCTGCCCCATCTGATTTATTGGTTAACATAACTTGTAATATATAAGATGCCCAGAAAAGCACCCTGAGTAATATTGCCACAGGTGTTTGCTAAAAGTTGTAGGTAACAGGTTCGTTAAAGTTAGATTATGGAGTGCTAGGGAAATGGGCGAAACTTCGTCTGATGCTCAAGAGGAGCAGAGACAAGTCTCAGAGGAAAAGCGAGAGTCTGCTGAAGATGTCAGGCTTTCACAAGAGGAGCAGCGGGAGTCTTCTGAAGATGTCAGGCTCTCACAAGAGGAGCAGCGACAGCTTGCTGAAGAAATGAGAAATTCTGCCGAAAAAACCCGGAAGCTTGCTGAAGAAGTCAGAGGGACTGCCGAAGAAGCGCGGCAGATTGGTGAAGAAATGCGGCAATTTAAAGAAGAACTCCGACAAGCTAAAGAGGAAGCACGGCAAGTTAGAGAAGAACTCCGACAAGCTAGAGAGGAACTTCAACAAGCTAAAGAGGAAGCGCGGCAGTCTACCGAATTCGCGTAGTATTAAGGATTGAAATGGATATTTATCAACTTGCTATTCGTCCGCTTTTGTTCAATCTGGTAAAAACTGATTCAGAGTGGTTACACCAGCAGACGATTCGCAGTTTTAGTTGGCTATCTCAAACCCCTACTAGTTGGGTAAACCAACGCTTACAAAAATCCTTATCTCTGTACGATTCCCGCCTAGAACAAAATTTGTTTGGGCTAAACTTTCCAAATCCTGTAGGGTTAGCAGCTGGTTTCGACAAGGATGGAGTAGCTGCTGGCATTTGGTCTAACCTGGGTTTTGGTTTTGCGGAACTAGGAACTGTGACTTTTCACGCACAGCCAGGAAATCCGCCTCCCCGTTTGTTTCGCTTGCCATTGGACAAAGCTGCTCTGAATCGGATGGGCTTTAATAATCGCGGTGCAGCAGCAATGGCGGCACGTTTGGAACAGGAAAAGCAGAAGCTAACCCAATCAATACCTATAGGAATAAATTTAGGTAAATCTAAGGTAACTCCCCTAGAAGCAGCCGCACAAGATTATCTCGATAGTTTTCGTTTACTCAAGAATTTGGGAGACTATTTTGTTGTTAATGTCTCTTCTCCCAATACACCGGGATTGCGATCACTCCAAGATGCTTCTATGCTCAGTGCCATCTTAGATTTATTACAACAAGAAAATACTACACAAAAACCTATTTTTGTCAAGATAGCCCCCGATTTAGAATGGGAAGCGATCGCTGACATTATTTCTTTAGCTAAAACCTATCAACTGGCGGGAATTATCGCCACTAATACCACCATCCGCCGTGATGGACTGAAAACCCAGGTGATTGACCAAACTGGCAAATCACCCCAGGAAGAAGCTGGCGGAATTAGCGGTGAACCATTGCGCGATCGCTCCACTGAGGTAATTCGTTTTATTTGGCAGCAAACCCAAGGACAAATGCCGATTATTGGCGTTGGTGGCATCTTTTCTGCTGAAGATGCTTGGGAGAAAATTACTGCTGGTGCTAGCCTAATCCAGGTTTATACAGGCTGGATTTACGAAGGGCCACTGATGGTACGCCGGATTCTAGCAGGTTTGCTTTCCCAGCTAGAACAAAACGGATTAAATTCCATCAACGAAGCTGTGGGTTTACAAGTAAAAAGTAAAAAGTAAAGCTTTAAAGTTCTTTCTTTTTCCTTTTACCTTTTAACTTTTGCCTTGTTCTTCTTCCTCCACTGGGAAAAACTCTTTAGTTTTTTCCGAGAATGACCAGGCAATACCATCAGGGTCTTTGCTGCGGCTCCATTCTGGAAACTCTGGATCGTTTCGCCGTTTATAAACCGTGCTGGAATAGACATTTAGTCGCTTGGCAAGTTCAGATTGAATCAGAGAGCCAAAAATTAACTGTTTTTCCAGCGATTGTTTAGCTTCCTCATGGGTTAGCTGTGGCAGTGATTCGGTTTCTGGTTCTTCCTCCTGTGGGGTTGGTGGTGGTGCTAGGAGCGATCGCGCTGTTTTAGTAACCTGTTGAGCCGGAAGTTCTTTGACAGGCTCACTACTGTCAAGAATATTACCGAGAATGCTGGCAGTTATAAAGTAATAAGACTGCCCCGCCTCTTCGGAGTTCACTATACTGGCACCAAATTCTGAAGCTTTACTATCTAAGTAGCGTTTTGCCGTTGTTCCAGGAAAATTGCCCCTGATTGCCAAGTCCATTGGCGTAAGTCTGCCCTGATTTTCGCGAACCAACTGATGAAAAATTGGGTTAACTCGCACAGTCCACTGTTGCCATTGATATTCCTGCCAAAGCTTGAAGCCAATTACCAGCACAATTAGCGCCAGTAAAATTCTCCAGGTAGCAACCAGGAAAATAATCAAAAACGAGATGGGCAAAAGTAGAACGAGAAAAGCCTTGCCGTTACCTTCTATGGGTTTCTCACTCATGCCGATTTTTGCCAAGTGAATTTTGGGAAATAATATTATTATATTGGCAAAAATTGGGACACTTTATTGTATCTTTTGGCAAAGTTGCGGCAAATTTGCCGGCAAAAGCTTTTTTCAGTAGGTGTTATAGGCTTGGGTCTGCGATCGGGCAAAAGTTTTTTTCCAGAGAAAATAAAAATGTTTTTAACTCAACCAACAACTCTATAAATTAGCTTGCCATCCTCTTGACAATAAATAATACATATACTACATTAATAATACAAGTCAACTTCCATTAGGGAGTTAGCTTTCACTAGTAGCGGATAGCTCAAATGGCAGAGCGCCCACCTTGCCCGGAAGGGCCGACGTATTGAGGGTTATCGCATATAACTAAAACACCCTCGATCAAACTTCTGGAGGTGTAGGTAAAAATCCTACTTCGCTACAGCAAATTGAGTGCTGAGTTTTGAATTTTCTATGTGGTGGGTAGCTCAGTGGCTAGAGCGCCTAAATATCCTTATTCACCCCTTGCCTGAAAAGGCCGACGAATTGAGGGTTATCGCCTGCCAAGCGGGAGGTCGCGGGTTCGATTCCCGCTCCACTACACCAAATCTAGTCCTGAAATTTAAATTTTTAATTTTTAATTTTTAATTTTTAATTTTCATGTGGCGGGTAGCTCAGAGGTAGAGCGCTAAACATCCTTGTTCACCCCTTGCCTGCAAAGGCCGACGAATTAAGGTTATCGATTAGGGTTCGAGAGGTCGCGGGTTCAAATCCCGCTCCGCCACCTTTCATTTTTGCCCGTAAGGGCCGGGAGATGAAACGATGAATTACAATTTTTTCACTAAAAAGAAGACAACTACACCCCAAAATCAACCTATCCCCGGACGAGAAGCAGAAATGGTTCAGGGGCGTTCCGGCGGCTGGATGTTTGATGCTGGTATTTGGAAAATGCTGCGCCGCTGTTTGTTAGTTGGCACAGCAAAAAGCACTTACTACGCTGGTAAACAGGAATTAACTGAGGATTTTGTGGCAGTTGTCAAACAAGCTGTTGCCGAAAATCCCGGCCGTGTAGCAGAAGAAATTCTTTATGTTAGCGATGGACGCGCCATCAATAACAGTGCGCCTATCTTGGCTTTGGTATTGCTGTCGATGGGTGAAACACCAGCAGCAAAACAGGCATTTGGTGAAATCTTCCCGCAAGTTGTCCGTACTGGTAGCCACTTCTACGAATGGTTGAACTACACCAAATCTCTGCGGGGATTTGGCAAAGTAGTGCGGGAAGCTGGTAAAACTTGGCTCTCACGGGAAGATGTCAAGGGTTTAGCTTATCAACTGTTGAAATATCAACAGCGTCAAGGCTTCTCCCACCGAGATGCGTTGCGGTTGTTCCATGTCAAACCGCCTACAGAAAATCACCGTCAACTATTTGAGTGGGTAGTTAGAGGCTGGGAAGAATTGCCAGCAGACATCCCCTCAGAGGCGTTGGCGCAGATTTGGTGGTATGAGTGGCTGAAGCGGAATCCCACCCAAACCCATGAAGCTATTTCCCAAGGACGCCTAACCCACGAAATGGCTGCACCTGTGGGCAAAATGGATCGGGAAGCTTGGCAGCTGCTATTTCAGGAAATGCCAATAGGTGCAATGCTGCGTAACCTGGGTTCTTTGACTGAACTGGGTGTGTTGCGAGCTGATGAAAGCGCCAATTTGCTCCAAGTGGAAGCAGTTCTTAATCGCAGAGAACATCTGCGTAAAGGTCGCATCCATCCAATTGATGTTTTGAAAGCACTCAAAACATATCAATCTGGTGGAACATTAGGACGCAGTAAGAAAACTTGGAATCCAGTTCCTCGGATTGTGGACATCTTAGAAAAGGCGGTTGAACTGTCTTTTGATGTTGTGCAACCCACAGGTAAAGTTTTCATGCACGCCGTAGACGTTTCTGGTTCTATGGGTAGCTTGGTTGCAGATATGGGGCTAACTTGTTGTGAAATTGCCACCACAATGGCACTGGTGACAGCAAAAGCAGAGAAAAACTACATGATTCGTGGTTTTGCTACGGAATTCCGGGAATTAGATATCACCGCCAAAGATAGTTTTAGTTCTGCGGTTCGCAAAGCTAGCAATCAAAACTTTGGTGGAACGGATGCATCTGTAGCTTACGACTGGATGATTAAGAATAAGTTTAAAGCAGATGTAGTTTGCTTTTGGACTGACTCGGAAAGCTGGGCTGGGTATAAGCATCCAAGTCAAGCGCTGAAGGAGTACCGTAAAAAGGTAAATCCCAATGTCAAGGCGGTGTATGTCACCTTGACACCTTACCAAATTACCTTGGTAGATCCTGAAGATTCGCTGTCTTGGGATTTGGCAGGATTCGACCCAGGTATACCTCGGATCATTCAGATGCTAGGTACGGGTGAATTGTAGATATTGCTGAAGGGTAAAGGATGAAACACTTTATCCTTCATACTTCATGGCGGGTTATCCTTGTTCGCAACTTGCCTTTCAGGGCCGAAGAATTTAGGGTTATCGGTTACGTCTCCACCATTGTGGGGATTAGCGGGTTCAATCCCCGCACCCGCCTTTGTTTTTGATTTTCTCATTACGCAAAGAAGAAGGCAATTTAATTTTTGAATGGTCGTTTTTCTATTTCAGCGATGGGTAAGAGTAGGGTGTCTTCGATGTGCGATCGCACCTCATGAGATACATAAATATTCTGCTTTAAAGAATAAATCAACAACTTATTAGTATCATAGTAATTTTTTAATCGCGTTTTCTCTTCTTCAGTTAATTGCAATTTTAAAATATTATTATCTGTTTCTCTTATACAGAAGTAAAGTCCATACTCTGGCATTTTATCTGGGTTGATTAAGTCTTCAGATATTTCCTTGAAAATAGTTTTTAATTTATATGTATCCTTTTTTTGACTAATAGCTTCACTAATTCCTGAGCTAATAACTCTGAGTGTATTAACTCTATTTTTTTTAGTAAGTAAACTTTTATCTAGTTTTATGGTTTCCATATTAAGTATTATTTCGCCAAGCAAATTAGCAACTATATCTATATCATATAGGAATAATCTATTTATGTTTATTTCACAAAAACTCGATAATTCAATACCAAAGTGTTCAATTGTTATTTCAATCATTTTTAATGACATAATTCGCCGATCAATTTTTTTATAGTCTCTAATAATAGATTTTTGTAACTCTTCTTTATTTTTATTGAAATAATCAATTATAAAGTCAGTGTATTTTTCTACTATGAAGTTTCCTAATAGTTCACCTAGCTTTTCAGTATCTTGTAATTGCATTTTACAGTATATTGCAAAAGCGTGTTCAAGAATACAAGCAAGTTCGCAGTAATATCTATCACTATATTGCACGAAGTTGGAGCGTTCACCAAGATTATAGACAAGAAAAAAGCCCAAATAAAAAGCTCTAAAGCCAGCTTTCGTATAGTATTGAGATACTCTATAAAACTTTTTATTTATTAAATTAAATATATGCTGCAAATTATATAATAGACTAATCGATTGATCAATTTCATGTTTAATTAATAATAAATTTTCATCATGCGATTCATTTCTTGAATTTAAATTTTCTATGGTTGCTGTCCGAGTAACTGGATGCAAGTAATAACCATAATTATTTACCTTTACAAGAGAACGTTTTATTAAAGCATCAATCACTCTTTGCTTCCGATTTACTGGTACGTCCCAAAGTAAACAAAACAGCCATTCTTTTGGAACAGTAATATCTTGATTAGGATAAATCCCTAAACGGCAAACTAGTTCATAGGCTTGTAAATTATTATTTTTAAGCTTATCTAATTGATATTGAACAAGTTGTTTGAGAGTTGGATGTCTTAATATATCTTCACAGTTTTCTTGCCAGTAAACTTTTAAATTCCCTTGAGCTTCTTTGACAATCTCAGGACTAAGGATAAACATAGCCTCAGCATTCCCGCCATAGGCTTGATGCATTTCACCAAGAGCATTATCATCTATACTAATTTCGCAACTTTTAAAATACTGTTGCCATGACTCTTGCTTCAATCCATCCAACTCATAATTAGTAAAATTTTGAAGACGTTTTACTGTATAGTCATAAATTTGCTCACGGCTTGTGATAAGCGTTACCGAATGTACACTTTTATGAGCTAGTACGGTTAATAGTTCTACATAATAGCTATGATATGGTTCTATAAATTCGCCATTTATTAAAGCAGATTCAAGATTATCAATTAAAACACCAAATTTTCTAGTCTTTAGCTGAATTTTCAATTGCTCCAGCATAACAATAAAATTTTGCTCTGGATTTACTTTAAAGTAATTTATGAGCTTGATTCTTACCCAATCTTCTACTGAGTTCAGGTTCTGGGGTGTACTTCCTACACGCAGTTCAAGATATTCTAAACCTTGAAGCTCAAACCATTTTGTAGCTAAGGTTGTTTTACCTATACCGCCCTCTGCGTGAATTAGAATAACTTTTGCGCCTTCGTTAACAAGGTTGTTGAGGTGTGCGATCGCTTCCTCACGCCCCACAAAATCAGGATTCTTAAATATCGTTTTCTCTTCAGTGGGATTTTCAGATTGTGGGAATTCTAAACTACTTTGATTTAATAACTCAGGCTTGTACTTTGCAAATAGAGTAATCAATTCGGGAAGCTTCGAGTGGCGTTGATCTTGAAATTCATTCGTTAAACCAAATGCCTCACAAATCTCCTGACGATGTTTTCTAACCGTTGTTGGTTTGATATACAGAGATTTTGCGATCGCTTCATCTTTCTCATTAGCCAGTAGTTTCAGCAGCACCTCTCGCCGCCTTTCAGTTAAGCGATTAAATACTGCATTGAAATGTTGTTGATTCATAACTCTTAGCGCATCACAACCACAATACACATCTGTGTACTCGATATAGTCACAAAGACTCACAGCATGTGTATTACTTGTGTACTAGGCTAACGCAAAAGTTGATGTAGTAATTCACTACTAGCAACTTATGAAATCTACCTACATCAATGGACGATGCTACTATCAAGGCAATGGTGGCGTTCTTCTTCCTGCTGTCACCACAGTTTTAAAAGCGACACAGCCACCAAAGTCTATAGCCGCCCTTTCCTATTGGCGCAATAAAGTTGGCGATGCAGAAGCAAATCGAATTGCTGCTAACAGCCGTCACCGAGGAAATGCCTTGCACCAGTTGATTAAAGAACACCTGCAAGGTTACTCACCCAAACCTGACAGCAGCCTGATTCAGCCTTACTGGGATAGCGTTCAATCTGTGCTAAACCAACTTAGCGATGTTCAACTGGTTGAGCAACTTGTGCCTAACTATCAGGAACTTTACGCCGGGAAAGTTGATTTAGTTACTCGTTACCAAGGTGTTCCACATTTAATTGAATGGACTACAGCCGAGGAACCAAAACTGAGAATTGATAAGCTTTATGACAAGCCTTTACAACTAGCTGCTTATGGTGGTGCGATAAATCGGTATTATAGCGATCGCCTCTTTAACTGCAAAATTAACCATGCTCTCATTGTCGTAGCCTTACCAGGTGAAGAAGCAGAGATTTTTGAATTTGATCGTGCAAGGCTAATTCACGTCTGGCATCAATGGCTTAATCGGCTGAATTTTTTCTTCAATGCAGTTGCTGCATAGAAATGCGATTGCATACCAACCAAAACTAAGCGATCGCCTACCCGACAGAAGCGATGTCTACGACGGGCTACGCCTACGCAAACATCTACCTCTTGTAGAATAGACAAGATGCTTCTTTGGCAACATAGTGTAATATAACTTAGTAATAATCGAGCGATCGCTGTTCTTTTTGGATGTAATTGCTATTAATGGGGCAATCTGCTACATATCAGCCTGGTTTCATGCCAAATTGTCCACCCAAAGACAGTAGATGAAGTTTTGTCTGAATAACTATAAGGGATGAAATAGCTCTGCTTTCCAAACAGTAAAAAAGGAACAGATTTTTATGGCATTTGATTACGACCTGTTTGTCATTGGTGCTGGGCCTGGAGGGTTGGCAGCAGCTAAAAAAGCAGCTAGTTACGGTGTACGTGTCGCTGTTGCCGAACAAGAAGCCATTGGTGGAACCTGTGTAAATCGCGGCTGCGTTCCGAAAAAACTGATTGTCTACGCCGCTGATTTCGCCCTGCAAAATCAAATAGCGCACAGTTATGGGTGGAGTGACTGTCAAACATACTTTGACTGGACATTATTTATTAAGTCAGTACATCAGCATATTGAGAGCGTTAACCAATCCTATTTTCAGCAATTGCAAAAAGCTGGAATTGAATTAATTTCTCAACATGCCACTTTTATAGATGCCCATACTATCAATGTTGATGGACGCACAGTTACATCTGACAAAATTTTAATTGCTGTGGGAGGGCAACCCCTCAAGCCCAAAATCCCAGGTATAGAATACGCCATCACCTCCCGCGAGATGTTTCAACTACCTTATCTACCAAAACGTTTAGCAATTATTGGCGGCGGCTACATTGGTGTAGAATTTTCCAGCATGATGCACGCTTTCGGTTGTGAGGTGACGGTAATTGAAAAAGACGAGATGATTTTATCGGGGTTTGATAATGACATTTGCTCTGCTGTACAAAAAGGTTTGAGCAAACGGGGAATTAAGTTATTCACCAATAGCAGCGTTCAACAAATCAAATACTCAGATGAGAGTTTGTTGCTAACTATTACTGGTGAGAAGCGAAAAATAATTACAGCAGATACGATCTTAGTTGCCACAGGTTACGCTCCCAACACCAAGAATCTTGGTTTGGAAAATGCCCATGTTGAACTTGGTAAAAATGGTGCAATCAAAGTAGATGAATACAGCCGCACCAGCCAAGAAAATATTTTTGCTGTGGGTGACTGCACCAGCCGCGTGCAATTAACTCCAGTGGCTAAGGCAGAAGGTATTGCCTTTGCAGATACAGTTTTTGGCAACAAGGTGCAAAAACTAAATTATGATTATGTGCCCACTGCTGTTTTTTGCCGTCCAGAAGCGGCTAGCGTAGGGATGACGGAGGCGAAAGCACGGGAAAAATTTGGTGAATCTATACAATGCTACTACACCCAATTTCAACCACTGTTGTATCAGTTAATCCAACAGAATGAGCCAACCACTATGAAGTTAGTCCTAAATGCTGATTCTGGGCAAGTTTTGGGTGCTCACATGGTGGGTGAACACGCAGCAGATATCATTCAAAGTCTCGGTGTGGCAATTCGCAAAGGCATTACCAAGGAAGACTTAGATGAAACCATAGGCATTCATCCCACGGCAGGAGAAGAATTTCTGTCGTTGAATTAACATCAGGTGCAGGACTCATTGAAGAAGACGCAAAGAAATAGATCAAATATTCTCTTTGCGTCCCTGCGTCCTTCTCAAGGAGTTTCTGAGGATGCTTCAGAGCAAGATTTTGTGGGAGCGCCTAATTCGTCTAACGTATTCATTAATGAGTCATCTTGTGGGATATGGTATCTGCTTTGGGAATTTACCAAATCGTCGAAAGCTTCAAGAGATTCAAGATCCTTAAGAGCTTCTGATGCAGACTGATATCGCTGTTTGAAATCATCCAGCACCATTTTACTAAGTATCTTAGCTAGAGAGTGGCTCACCTGGAAGCGTAGTTTACCGCCGTAGGCATCGCTCCATTGGATTTCCCCATCAGCATCTCTATCGAGGTCACGGGGTGCTATACCAGTCAAGGCTTTAATCCCAACCATGCCGACTGCATAGATATCACTACTGTAGTGTGGACGCCCAAAACATTGTTCGCTTGGTGCGTAACCTTGAGTACCAATGCCAATGGTAAAAGGGGTTTGCTCTTGATAATCGAGCTGTTTTGTGCTGACTTCTTTGACAGCGCCAAAGTCAATCAGTATCAGTTTACCGTCTGAATGTCGCCGGATGATATTGCTGGGCTTAATATCTCGGTGAATCACGTTGTTTTCATGGACAAATGTTAATGTTTGCAATAAGTCGCTGACAATTTTGATCGTAGCAATTTCATCAATTGCTCTACCTGCTAGCAATTCCTGATTTAAAGGATGACCAATGATCTGTTCTTGTACTAAATAAAATTCTTCATCTTCTTCAAAATACGCCAAAAGTTGAGGGATTTGAGGGTGAGTTCCCAATTTTTCTAAGGTTTGCGCCTCTGAGTTAAATAAACGTCTGGCAAGTTGCAAGGCTTCTGGTTTGGTGCTGGCTGGTTTTAGTTGCTTAACAACACATTGCGGATTCCCTGGACGTAGAGTATCTTCGGCAATGTAGGTTTCGCTAAATCCACCGGAACCGAGAACTTTGACAATTTTGTAGCGTTGAGCCAGGACTTTACCTGATAAGGCTAAATCTCTTTGCTGGATTAGGTATTGCAGGTCATATTGTTGGCTGATAATCTCTTGGACAACGGGAGAAGTTTTATACTTCTGAAAAATATCTACTAATTGGCGTTTTCTGATGCTTTCCCTCATTACTGAGGTTCCCAGGTAGCAAAGTCCGATCATAGCGATCGCGATTATTGGTACAGTAGTGGGAAAAATTAACTGACCATAGACAAATAACCCATAGCTAATTCCTACCCAAGCGCCAGACAAGGCGAGGCTATACAAAAATCTATTTATGCTACGTTTGCGTCTGCTAATCAACAAGGCTGTACTGCCAACTAGAATTAGCACAAACAAACCCCGCAATAGTGGAGTGTTAATTCCTTGAGCGATCGCTTTCCCTGTCATCAAAGTTGCGATCGCATTGGCGTGAATTTCCACGCCTGACATCGGTTGAGTGCTATTGCTAGCAGCTACTGGATAATAATCATTGTGTAACTTATCTGTTGCACCAATCAGCACGATCTTGTCTTTGAAGAACTTTCCCTGCTGTAAATAGGTGTTCCAGTTTTCCGGGTCGAGTACGTGCCAAAAGGGTATTTGTTCAAATGTACCCGCAGGCCCCCAAAAATAAATGCGATCGCCCTTAGGTGGGGGATAATTTACTTGTGCTGCCTTGAGAGCCGCTTCATCAAAGGAGAGTCGCTTCTTGGTAAATAAATTATCTTCACCTAATAACTTGGGAAACTCACTCGCTAATCGATGAACTTTTCCATCTACTTCTAAGGGGAAATTAACTGAGCCAATGGACACTGACTCTTTACGAAACATCTGTTGTGGGTCTGTCAGTTGCATAAAAGACCCTTGGTGCGTCTGGGAGTTTTCGTAGATGGCTGCTAAGGCAACTTTGCTACCATATTTTTGCAATGCTACCTGGAGTTGGCGATCGTCGCTAATTCCATAACTACTTTGTGTATCAAAAACTATATCTAATGCTACAGAGCGAGCACCTGCTTTGATTAATTTTGTGATTACCTGGCTATAAGCAGCACGTTGATAAGGAAAAGATTTCAGTGTTTCTAGGTAGGCATACTGTTGCGGATCTGTTTTATAGTACTGTTCGGGAACTGATATTGACTGATCGTCTATTGCTAAAATCACGATGTCTTCTGGAGGCACAATCGGTCCACGCACTTGAATAAAGCCAGAAAGCGCCTGATTTTCGATCAATTGAACCAATTCCCCACCAGAAGCACTCAGCAGTGCTGCCCCCATTGCCCAAGCGCCAGCCAGAAGATGACCTAAGCGAACCATCCACCTGGACTGGCGAACCGATGCTGTCGAAGTCAGTTTTGTCGGTTTACTTGAGTGTCTATTGGCAGCAAAGACATAGTTTTTAGTTAAGGTAGATGTAGGTTCTTCTGCCATATCGTGTTACTGATTGATTTAAGTCGAACACTTTTATTTATTCAGACCACGTTTTAGTGTAAGCACATTGAAATAAGACTTAAATGACAATCTTATACATTTGTAAACTATCTTCTATTCATCAACAAACTTTTATTGTCAGAGCTAGCCCCCAAGAGATTCTTACTCAAGCACTACCTAATTTATTCATTTTCTGTTGAATGAGTTACAACTAGTGATTGTCTCACAGATCAGAACCGGATATACTTTGCCTGTGCATTTGGTTGCGGTGAGATTTTACCCTAACCTAACCAACAAGTATGCTCCTAGCTGGGTGCTCTACCCAAAGCTGTCCCAAGGCCGTCTTCTTTCTCTGGCGCAATATTGGTACTTCTTACAAAGCGTGTCCTGATAGTGAGCGAAACAGTTCCGAGCAAAGAGTCCTGTTAGCGAATAGCTAGGGTTTAGCCTGTGCTGAGTTAACACATTGCAGATGATTGTTGAAGTTGTTCGGAAATTGCTACTAAAGCAAGCGAGTTGAGTCGTACAGAAAAAGAAACAAGTTCCTTATTCGATCCCCATTATTTTAATGATCGGCGAAGACTCAGGACTCAGCACTACTGAAAGTAAAACTTAAAGATAGGCATTAACTCATATCCCACCACTAGCCTATGCTATACCTCTTTAGGAGTAAACTTTAGTGTTATGCAGCTATGAATGCTGTTACTCAGTCAATTTTATTGGTAGATTTTGATCACAGGGTAGCTCTTGCAGTGCTGGAGGTGAATAAGGTTAGCACCCAGGATCTCAACTCCAAATGTTGCATCCGTTTTTATGCCTTGAAAGAGGTAGGATAAAAGCTATAGATGAAGAGCTACTTTATAGATATTAGCAAACAAGGCATTTGAAAATTGCTATAATCTATTGTTCCATCTAAATTCATATATATTATTAGGTGTAAATTTGTATGGGTTCTCCAATGAATCGTCTGTCTATTTTTGTAGACGGAAACAATATGTTCTATGCTCAACAAAAAAATGGCTGGTTTTTTGACCCGCGGCGAGTCTTAGAATATTTTAAACATGAGCAATCAGAAACAACATTAATTAATGCATTCTGGTACACTGGCTTAAAAGACCCACAAGATCAGCGAGGTTTTAGAGATGCTCTAATTAGTTTAGGATATACAGTCCGAACTAAAATTCTTAAAGAATACTATGATGATACCTCCGGTCGTTACTCGCAAAAAGCGAATTTAGATATTGAAATTGTTGTAGATATGTTTAATACAGTAGACCAGTATGACAGAGTAGTATTATTCAGTGGCGATGGAGATTTTGAAAGAGCAATCGAACTATTACGCTCAAAAAATACACATATTACGGTAGTATCAACTGAAGGAATGATCGCGAGAGAGCTACGCAATGCTACTGATAGATATATAGATTTAAATGATATCAGAGATCAAATAGAAAAAACTGAAGGTTAGTAGCCTTAGCAATTATTTACAAAGGTAAGAGTAAAAGAAAAACTAAGGTTGAAGATATATTGAGCTAAACGTAAACACTAAACAACAAAGGGCAAATGACAAACAAAACAGATCGAATCATCATTTTTGATACAACATTGCGAGATGGAGAGCAGTGTCCGGGAGCGACTTTGAATATAGACGAAAAGCTAGTTATTGCCAAGCAATTAGCGCGTCTAGGTGTAGATGTAATTGAAGCAGGCTTTGCTTTTGCTAGTCCCGGAGATTTTGAAGCAGTCAAGAAGATTGCTCAAATTGTCGGAACAGAAAATGGCCCGATAGTTTGTAGTTTGGCAAGAGCCATTAAAGCAGATATAGAAGCGGCTGCTGAAGCATTAAAACCAGCAGTTAACGCCAGAATTCACACATTTATTTCGACTTCTGATATTCATTTAGAGTATCAGTTGCGGAAGTCACGGGCAGAAGTGTTAGCGATCGCCGAAGAAATGGTAGCTTATGCCAAATCCTTCATGACAGATGTCGAATTTTCACCGATGGATGCGGCTCGTACCGATCCAGAATTTCTGTACCAAGTATTAGAGCGGACGATCGCAGCAGGTGCAACAACAGTTAACATTCCCGATACTGTCGGTTACACAACTCCTAGCGAATTTGGAGCGATGATTAAGGGCATTATCGACAATGTTCCCAACATCGACCAAGCGATTATTTCTGTTCACGGTCATAATGATTTAGGCTTGGCAGTTGCTAACTTTTTAGAAGCCGTCAAAAATGGCGCAAGGCAACTAGAATGTACAATCAATGGCATTGGTGAACGGGCCGGAAATGCATCACTAGAAGAATTGGTAATGGCGTTGCACGTGCGGCGGCAATATTTTAACCCTTATCTCGGCAGACCAGAAAATTCTCAAGAATCCTTGACAAATATCGACACCCGACAAATTTACAAAACCTCACGCTTAGTTTCCAATTTGACGGGAATGTTAGTACAACCAAATAAAGCGATCGTTGGGGCTAATGCCTTTGCCCATGAGTCTGGGATTCACCAAGATGGTGTGTTAAAAAACAAGCTAACCTACGAAATTATGGATGCCCAATTGATTGGCTTAACAGACAATCAAATAGTTTTGGGCAAACATTCAGGTAGAAATGCTTTCCGCACTCGGTTGAAAGAATTAGGCTTTGAACTGTCGGATACTGAATTAAATAAAGCATTCGTCAGATTTAAAGAAGTAGCAGATAAAAAGAAAGAAATTTCTGATTGGGATTTGGAAGCGATCGTTAACGATGAAATTCAACAAGCACCCGATTTGTTCCGGGTAGAGTTGGTGCAAGTTTCTTGTGGTAGCAACGCCCGTCCCACCGCTACAGTTACCCTGCGTACCCCAGACGGCGAAGAATTAACCGATGCTGCGATCGGTACTGGGCCCGTGGATGCAGTTTACAAGGCCATCAACCGTGTGGTGAATGTACCCAACCAGTTGATTGAGTTTTCTGTGCAGTCAGTAACAGCCGGTATTGATGCCATTGGAGAAGTAACGATTCGTTTACGTTATGAATCTAAAGTGTTTTCTGGTCACGCAGCGAACACAGATATCATCGTGGCATCCGCACAAGCTTATGTAAATGCGTTGAATAGGTTGTATGCATCTTTGCAAAGTCAAGAAAAGCCAGAGGAAGTGTCTGCACAGAAAGTCTGAGATCGGATCTGTCAACTCGCCCACAATAAAATCACCGCACCTTATTTTTAGCTGATGCTCAATAACTCCTCCCCGACCTTGGGGAGGAGTTATCTGTGAGTTCCGAAAAATTGTTAGAAAATTATGCTGACAGAAAAACATATTACTATCAGAGAAGCCACCACCAAAGAAGACTCACTGATTGCAAAACACTCTTATGAAATGTGGCTAGATATTGGTGTTCATGAGAGTAATATCCTTCTGGAGTGGCAGAATATTACCCTCAAATTTATAGAAGAGGCTCGTCGAGATTTGTTTTATAAGGCTTTTGTTGCAGAGCTTGATAATACAGTTGTGGGTTCTGTAAGTTGTCAACTTTTTGCAGGCTTATACCCAAATGTTTTCAAAGATGAATACCGCAAATTTGGATATATTTGGGGCGTTTACGTTGAACAACCTTACCGCAGACAAGGCATAGCTAAAGACCTAACTAATAGAGCAATTGAATATTTAAAAGCGATCGGTTGCACGCGAGTGCTTCTTAACGCCTCGCCATCAGGTAAACCAGTTTACTCCAGCCTCGGTTTCTCTGAAGGTAATTTAATGCAATTAGATTTGATTTAACGAAACAAAACTGAGGAGTCAGGAGCCAGAATGGGCTAAACGCCCCGCTACCGCTAACAGAATTGAATTCTGTGTAACTAGCGGATGAACAAACCTAAACCTGACAGGATAAGTTTATAGCTCAAGAAGCATCCGTGTTTGCTCATATTCGGATTTGTGCTACAAGTTAAGTTTATTAAGTTCATTATGAATATTTTTTACTTTTTTAGATTTTTTGATTTACTTGTAGGCATAAAATTTTATTCTGAGAAACGATGTTTATAATCAGTCAACTTGTATGAGTAGCGAAAAAACAACAGAATTGCCACTCTGGGTACAAGATAGAGATATAGTCATTGCTCATGATGAAGAAGTACAATGGCGAGAAGGAAAACGCCCGGATTATTCTTACACCAATGAATTTCTTCATCAAGAGAGTAAATTTCAGCATCCTGAAGGTTCTTTAGAAGCGATCGCCCAAAACTTAGTCCGAAATTTTGAGATGGAAGCTTCTAATAAATCTAATCCTCAACAGTGGCTTTCGATTGTTAATGATAAGTTTAAAATGAGTACCAATGGAGGACAACAATTCACTGCTCAAGATGTTGCAGTCGAAGGTACTTATAACCTGTTTTTAGGTCAAAGTGAGCAATATAACTCTGAAACAGAAACCTTTGAATCTTCATTTCAAGTTTTTCATACAGCCTTTCCTAATGGCTTCCTTTGGGAATTAACAGAAGTCCTTTCGGGACCACCTAATGTTACCTTTAAATGGCGACATTGGGGAACATTTAATGGTTCCTATAAAGACTATGCACCCACAGGTGAAACAATAGAAATCGTAGGAGTTAGTATTGCTCGCGTCACAGATGATTTGAAGATTGAGTCTTTAGAGCATTATTTTGATAATAATGTCTTTCTTCAGAAATTAACGGCAGGCGGTTGTCCCTTCCATTCCCAAAATCAGTAATCCTAGCGACTAGAAGTCGCGGTTACACCAGGCAAAACCCGCCTCCGCAGGTTAGCAAACCCTTGATTTTGTGTTAGTCCACTTGCGTGGACTAACCTGCGGGAAGCCGCAAAACGTCTATGTTTGTGTAATAGCGACTTCTAGTCGCCTAATACTTTTAAAACACTTATTCTTGATCAGCATTTGGATTTAGACGCATCATAATTTTTTCCGGTTCTGTCAAATTTTTAAATCCATAACGGCGATAAAGTCCATGAGCGTCTTTTGTGCCTAACATCCATCTTTGAACGTCTTGCAATTCTGGATATTCCAAAATATATTCTACAAACCATTTTCCTAAACCCTGTCCTCGATAAGGCTCCAAAATAAAAACATCTTTTAACAACGCAGAAGTTGCATAATCAGTGATGACTCTCGCAAAGCCAACTTGTTGATTATCTTCATAAAGTCCAAAACATAAAGAATTGTTTATTGACTTTTCTACAGTGGCCAATGGGATGTTTTCAGCCCAATAAGAAGTTTGTAAAAAATCATGAATCATTTGAATATCTAATTTAGATTTATCGGTGTTAATGTAAAATCGATGTTTTAACTCTTCATTCATCTTGCTACATCTTTTATTTAATAGGTTGAAAAATTATAATTCATTCTTGGGGTCAGGGGTTTATAGTGTCAAATGATGAAATTACTGAACCATTAGCTGGATAACAGAGGCTATATTCAGCATTCAAGGATATGGGTGCATTTATCATTGATTATGAATCAGTCTACAGCCAAATCTTGGCAAGAAGTCCGCGCTGCTTTTCAAAAAATCTGGGGTTATGAAGATTTTCGTCCACCGCAAGGAGAAATTGTTAGCAGTTTATTGTCACAAAAAGATGCGCTGATTATTATGCCCACAGGTGGCGGGAAGTCAATTTGTTTTCAACTTCCCGCACTGCTACAAACAGGATTAACTCTGGTAGTTTCGCCCTTGGTGGCGTTGATGGAAAACCAAGTTCAGGAACTACGAGAAAGCCACCAAAAAGCAGCACTTTTGCATAGTGAATTATCTTCATCTCAACGCCGTGCAACGCTGCAAGCTTTAGAACGTCAACAGCTAAGATTACTGTATTTATCGCCCGAAACTTTGCTCAGTGCGCCAGTTTGGGAAAGATTATCTCACCCGCAATTGCAAATTAATGGCTTAATTTTAGATGAAGCTCATTGTTTAGTGCAGTGGGGCGATACTTTTCGCCCAGCTTACCGCAGATTAGGGGCGGTGCGTCCGGCATTGCTCAAATCAAAACCACCAGGAACAAAAATCAGCATCGCTGCTTTTACCGCTACTGCTGACCCCTCAGCCCAAAAGATTATTCAAACAGTTTTACAATTACAGCAACCAGATATTTTCCGCTTGAATCCCTACCGTCCAAACTTGCATCCTAGCGTTCGCATCGCTTGGACACCACGAGGTAGGAAACAACAATTATTAAAGTTTATTCAAAATAGACCCCAACAATCGGGATTAGTTTATGTTCGCACTCGGAGAGATAGCGAAGATTTAGCCCAATGGTTAGCAGAGATGGGTTATGCCACAGCTAGTTATCATGCGGGATTGGGTGCAACCGAACGCCGTGAAGTAGAAGCAAGCTGGTTAAGTGGCAAAATCCCCTTTGTTGTGTGTACCTGTGCGTTTGGTATGGGGATAAATAAAAGTGACGTTCGTTGGGTTGCCCACTTTCACGCACCACATTTGTTATCTGAATATGTGCAAGAAATTGGCCGGGCTGGAAGGGATGGGAAACCAGCAGAAGCGTTGACATTGGTGAGTGAACCTACTGGGTGGTTAGATCCAGAGGATAAGCAAAGACAGCAATTTTTTCAAGAGCAAATGCGATCGCAACAACAAATAGCGCAGCAACTTGTGAAAAGATTACCAAAACAGGGAGAAGTGAATGCAGTAACTCGACAATTTCCCGAAGGTGCAACGGCGCTAGCTTTACTCCATAGCAACGGTCAGCTAAACTGGCTCGATCCTTTCCATTACAGTATTGGGCAAAAAGCCGGAAATCAGCCACCAACTCAATTACACGCTGTTAAACAGATGCAGCAATACCTAACAACTAAGCAGTGTCGTTGGCAGTTTTTGTTAAATGCCTTTGGTTTTGACAAAGAAGCTGCGAACTTACGTTGCGGACATTGCGATAATTGCCGTCAATGAGTATCAAAGACTCATTGACGAGTATAAAAGACTCGTTCACGAGTATCAAAGACTCGTCGCCGAGTATAAAAGACTCGTTCACGAGTATCAAAGACTCGTCGCCGAGTATAAAAGACTCATTCACGAGTATCAAAGACTCGTCGCCGAGTATAAAAGACTCATTCACGAATATCAAAGACTCGTCGCCGAGTATAAAAGACTCATTCACGAATATCAAAGACTCATCGCCGAATATAAAAGACTCATTTACGAGTATTACTCCCTTGCTGCTTGTTCGCCGTCAGGTGTTCCCGCTAGAATACGTAGATTTTTTAATAACTGCGATCGCGCAGCGTCTCGTTAGAGAAGGACGCAAAGGAAAAGATAAATAATCTTATCGTGCGACAGGGAATAAGTTAAAACTTTTTTCTTTCCCCTGCTCCCCTACATATTCTCCAGCTAGGTTCATCCAATAGGATGAATTGTCATTTTCGCCACCAAGTGACAATAGGGTAGTCAAGTAGAGGATAAAAATATGTCATCTGCTCAAGCGCCCTCCCTACCACCACTGATTCCGCGCGAAATTCTGTTTGGGAATCCCGAAAAAACCAGCCCACAACTATCGCCTGATGGCAAGTACTTGGCATATATTGCCCCTGATGAAAAAAATGTCTTGCAGGTTTGGTTGCGAACTGTAGGACAAGAAGACGACCAGATACTAACTGCCGACAAAAAGCGCGGTATCCGCATTTTCTTCTGGACTTATAATCCCGACCAGTTGATTTATATGCAAGACTCGGATGGCGACGAGAACTTTCACCTCCACTTGGTTAATATCCACTCCAAAATTGTGCGTGACTTAACGCCATTCCAGGGTGTGAAAGCCGAACTTGTGGAACTGGAACCTAAATTTCCAGATCAAGTGCTGGTAGCGTTGAACTTGAACAATCCCCAAAAGTTTGATGTTTACCGCATCAACCTCAAAAATGGTGCAGTGGAGTTCGACACTGACAACCCCGGTAACATTATCAGTTGGACATCTGACGCTCAGTTCCAAATAGGTGCAGCAACAGCTAGCACAGCCGATGGTGGTTACGATTTGTTATTGCAGAAACCAGATAAACAGTGGGAAATTCTTCGCCACTGGGGGCCAGAAGAGGAAGGGAATTCTGTAAGTTTCTCAGATGATGGCAAAACCCTTTACATTCAAGGGAATCATGATGCTAATGCCAAACGTCTGCTAGCTGTTGACCTAGATACCCGTCAAGAAACTGTCATTGCTGAAGACCAGCAGTATGATGTCGTGGGGATAATCATTCAGCCACTGACGCGAGTTATCCAAGCAGTTTCTTTCTACAAAGATAAACAAGAATGGCAGGTAATCGATCACAGTATCACCGCAGATTTTGAGGAAATCGCCAAGGTGCGTCCTGGAGAATTCTCTGTAATTAGCCGCGACTTGGAAGATAAAACCTGGCTAGTAGCTTATAGAACTGACAATGGGCCAGTTTATTATTATGCCTATAACCGAGAGTCCAAAACTAGCACTTTCCTTTTTAGCAACCAACCCAAACTCGAAGCGTTGCAGTTAGCTTCAATGCAACCGATTTCCTACGAAGCACGGGATGGCTTGACTATCCACAGTTACTTAACAACCCCTGTGGGAATACCTACCCAGAATCTCCCAACAGTACTGCTGGTTCATGGCGGCCCTTGGGCGCGGGATGTTTGGGGTTTCTCTCCCACAACGCAATGGCTAGCTAACCGGGGTTATGCTGTTCTGCAAGTAAACTTTCGCGGTTCCACTGGCTACGGCAAAGCATTTTTGAATGCTGGAAATCGAGAATGGGCTGCTAAAATGCATGACGACTTGATTGACAGCGTTAACTGGTTAGTGGAACAAGGTATTTCCGATCCGCAAAAGATTGCCATTATGGGCGGTTCTTATGGTGGTTACGCTACCTTAGTGGGGTTAACTTTTACACCAGAAGTTTTTGCTGCTGGTGTGGATATTGTGGGGCCGAGTAACCTGATTACGCTGATAGAAACTATACCGCCTTATTGGGAACCATTGAAGGCAATGCTTTCTCATCGTGTCGGTAACTTGGAGACAGAAGAGGAGTTTCTGAAATCGCGATCGCCTTTATTCTTTGCTGACCGAATTCAAAAACCTTTACTTATCGGTCAAGGTGCAAACGATCCACGGGTGAAACAATCAGAAAGCGATCAAATTGTCAACGCCATGCAACAGGCTGGTTTGCCGGTGCAATATGCACTTTACACAGATGAAGGACATGGTTTTGCTAGACCAGAAAATCGGTTGCACTTTTTTGCGATCGTAGAAGAGTTTCTCGCCAAATACTTAGGCGGTAGATTTGAACCTTTGGCAGATATCCCTGGTCATTCAGGAATAGTTAAATAAAGTCTCAAAAAGGTGGTTAGTGTCATTCACTGACCACCTTAATATTTTTAATTTGGAAGGATTTATCCATACAACAACTGATTCCTAATTTCATCAGCCGTTAGTGTGCTTACCAGAATGCCAATCCGTTGCGCGACTTCATAAGCATTTTTCTGAGGCACAACGATAATCCCAAAATGTTCTTTATTCTCCTCTATATACTGGAGATGCAACCGCTCAAAATCGACACGGTTATGTGTCAGAATACATCTGCCTACAGAAGTTGCAAATTCAAGTTGTTCGCGGTCAGTTTTTCCGAGTGTTGCTTGTTCTGAAACAGTTGTGATATCCAGACCGCGCGATGTCTAACGACAAACCGCTTTGCGTTTACGCAATAGTGTCGCAACCAAGGCTGACATATCCTCATCGCTGTAAAGTGCAGCAAAAACCGTCACGATGTCCCCAATATAGCTTTTACAGACGGATGTATTAATTCATCGGGTACTCGGTTTCGTTCAATGTATTCATTAATCTCTGCCTGATGATCGAGATAAAAACTCAAAGCATCAAACACTTGTGCTAGCGTCAGATGTGGCAAATGGTTCAGGATTTCTTCTGGCATAATCCCCAATCGCCACAAACCGACAATTGCACGAACAGATGTCCGAGTACCTATAATAATTGGCTCTCCACTCAAAATTTCAGGGTTACGGGTAACGTAGCGCGAGGAGGTTTCAGCGAACATAGAATAAATCACTCAGTAGAACTGGCGTTGCCTTTAGTTTACCAATAGTTATGGTTAGCAGGAGGCTGGTTTGGCAGACTAGAAAATGGCTTGAGCGAGAAATGCGAGCGAGGGATGCGATCGCAGAATAATTTCTCGCCAAATACTAGTATTAACAAGTTAAATTAAATAGCCAAAGTTCAGAATCTACCAGAGGGGCCACTAGTAGAGCTTGGCGGAATAACTAAGGGAGTCTTATTTCCATAAAAAGTAACGCCATTATCCTTTAGCAGAGAAAACCAAGGATCTTTTGATACGTAATCGACTCCTTTAGATAAATATCCTTGTAGATTAGCTTCATAACAAAGGAGCCATTGCTCACCATAAAGTTCATCTTCATTTAAAAATTGTTCCCATGTACTTGTATCTAAACTTTCTTTAATCTGTCCTTGCTTACGTGCATTTAAAGCTAAAATTGCTACTATAGAATCTTCCATTTTAGAAATAGACTCTGTAGCTAGCTTGTTAATTGATAAGTCAAATACCATTGCTGACCAAATAGCCCAAGCGACTTCGCTGCTATGTCCAAGTATTGCATTTCTGTAGATTTGAAAGTTAATAACTTCTTCAAGCAACGATAAGTTAATATTATATTTGTTTACCTTCTTTTCTTGAATTATTGAAAGAGAATCACGTAAAGTACTAGGTTCAATAGTAATTGACTGTAAGAGAAGGCTTTCAAGAAGAGACCAATTCTCTATGTCAAGGTTGTTAATATTACTAATTCGTGCAACTGCATATTTAAGTACTGGTTCTCCAGGAAATTCATTTCTAAGTTTAAATGCTTTATCAAAATAACGAATAATATCTTGCATTTGTGCAAGTCTACTTTCGCTAAATTTATAGTCAGATAGTTCTAAAACCCATATTGAATCTAAAGAACACGGTAACTCAATAATTTTAGTTTTCTCAGAATTGACAGTTAGTTCAAACTCTGAAAGTACCTGTTGAATTTGACTTAAAGCTGATTCAGCATCTGAAATATTTTGAAAGACAAACTCATAATCATCACTATACCGGAAGCCTTTAAATGGATAACTACAAGTGTTTCTTAATCGTTTTTCTAGTTCTATATCTGTTGTACAAAGTATCAATTCGGCAATTACTAATGAAGTATCTGGGCCAATAGGAATACCTAGCGTTTGACCATCTTGACTATTTCTCAAAATTTTATCAAGATTATTTCCCAGAAGAGTCATGTTATTTCTCTGTTGTTTTTGTTTAGCCAATGATTTTCCATGTATTGCCCAGGGAATACTATGAGTGTAAATAGATTGATAAAATCGAGAAATGTCTGTATGTAATATATATCGCCCAGCTATCCTATTTTTAGCTCTTTCAACAGGAATTAAGTAGAAATCAAGTACAGGTGAAATAGAACGTTCACGCTGTGGAAGTGGAGTATGAGTAGGCTTACTTTTTGAAAATTTAGAACGTTTTATTATTTGATCAATTGTAGACCAATTATTATCTAAAAAATGAGAAAGTTCTAAGAAGAATACTGGATTTGGAACACCTAAATTTCTTCTTAATGAGTTATATCTAACATGATTATGGCTATAAATCTTTGCAGTTGTCTTAGGGTAAAGTGGAAAGGTTATTTTACTAGAAGTAGCAAAGTCAGCAAGGGAAATTGTATTAAAAGGAGGAGGCAGTTCTTTTGGGAAATATCCTCTAGCAATTAAATCTCTCCTATTCATCTTTAGTATCTTAGGATTACAGGATTTACTATAAGATATGTTGCCCTGAAATCGAGAGGAAAGCAATCATAATTGCAGTTAATAAAATGGGGTAACTGACTCAAGCAAAGTTTTTGTACGTTCAAAAAGCTCCTTCAGCCGCAATTATGCAAAAAAACTGTGCGATCACACCTCTCAAATCCCTTCGTCAGTCTGCCTTTTAAATTTAAATTAAGGAATGGCATCACCCGCATTGCTTTCTCCAGCTTTGAGTACTTGTTCTACAGTTAGCTGTAACTCTGGGAAAATAGTAGAAGCGATCGCACTATTTCCTGTAAATCTGGTTTCTTCATAAAACCCATCAACTAATATCAGTACGGTAACTGCATTTATTTGGGGGTCAACAATCCAATATTCAGCAATTCCCCTTGCGGCATACTCAGAACGTTTGTAGCGATAGTCCCGATCTTCGTTAGCTTTGCCAGGAGAAACAACTTCGACAACTAATGCCGGAGGTGGCATATCCAGGGTGATTGTGGATCGTGTTGCACCTTCTAAGGCTGTTGCAAGTTCATCCGTCAGCACAACTAAGTCAGGAATGCGAGTTGTCGCACGAGAACCAGCAACAACAATTTCAACTTTGTTACTTAACCGATTGAACGGGACGAACTTGAGAAAAGTGACCAGCAAAAAGAGAGATATCTGGACATTTTTTGGGCTTTCGGGTGGCATTGCAACTAACTCACCTGCCACAAGTTCATAATGACTATCCGTGCCATCGTCATACTTTAAATATTCTTCAAGCGTTAGACGTTTGCCAGTAATTGCAGTCATATCACGTCAACAGAAGTTACACATTGATAGTTTACCAAATTCATCAATCCCGATTCATTATTTAAAACCACAGATAATTCATGAGTATTTATCTGTGGTTATATTTTCATCCAATTAATTTTTGCAAGAGATTTAGTAAACCCCTGATTATTTAAAGCGATCGCTTCCCTAAAATTGTTGCAAAAATCTCAAATCACTAGCATACAAGCGACGAATATCATCGATTTGATGTAACACCATTGCAAAGCGTTCTACACCAAAACCGGCAGCAAACCCTGTATAAACTTCTGGGTCATAACCCACAGACTTAAGTACATTTGGATCGACCATCCCGCAGCCCATCACCTCTAGCCAGCGTCCATTCCACTGCAAATCAACTTCAGCAGATGGTTCGGTAAACGGAAAATAACTGGCGCGGAAGCGAATTGGCAACTCGCCGAATATTGCTTGTAAAAATACTTTAATTGTGCCCTTGAGGTCTGTAAAAGTTAGTCCCTCGTCAATGGCTAAAAGTTCTATTTGATGGAAAACTGCTGAGTGAGTCGCGTCTACATTATCTCGCCGATAAACTCGCCCTGGAGCAACAACCCGAATCGGTGGTTCTTCTCTTTCCATGTAACGAATTTGCACTGACGAAGTATGAGTCCGCAGAAGATTACCATCTGGCAGATAGAAGGTATCTTGCATATCACGGGCGGGGTGGTCAGGCGGGGTGTTGAGAGCCTCGAAATTATAGTAATCTGTTTCCATTTCTGGCCCTTGAGCTACGGTATAGCCCATACCAACAAAGATATCCAGCGCCCGATCAATAATGCCGTTGAGGGGATGAATGCGACCTTGGGGGCTGTAAATACCCGGCATAGTTACATCCAGAGTTTCCGCCTCTAGCTGTAGCTGAATTTGTGCGGCTTCGAGGGCAGCGCGTTGCTGGTCTAGACTAGTTTGCAGGGATTCTTTGACTGTATTGGCGATCGCTCCAATTTTCGGTCGTTCCTCTGCGCTCATTTGCCCCATACTTCGCAACAGTGCCCCCAGTTCCCCTTTCTTACCCAGATAGTTAACTCTGAGTTCCTCTAGGCGTTCTAGGGTGTTGGCGGCTGCGATCGCTTTTTCTCCTTCCTGCCGCAGTGCTAAAAGTTGAGCTTCTAAATTGCTAGTCATTAGTTATTAGTCATTGGTCATTAGTCATTAGTCTATAGTCAAAAGCTATAAGCTGCTCGATAAATAAACCTACAGCCATACCATTAATATCAGCTAAAGGCGAGGATCAAAACCAAATCTTTATTAGTTAGAGACGATTGGGCTAGTACAGCTTGGCGTAAATCTAGCTAACATCTCAATTAACCAGACAAGTTATTAGACAAATTGCTCAGAGCACCTGGTTGAAGGTAGGCGAACTCCACCACAGTATCTAGTGAGTATAAATATTTTATTGCTGCTTGTGACCTCAGACATTGACAAATGGCTAATAACAAATAACTAATAGCTAATGACCAATGACTAATGACTATGAAATTACTAATTAGCAACGATGACGGCATTTCTGCCTTGGGGATTCGTACCCTAGCCAATTACTTGGCAGATGCAGGTCATGATGTGAGTGTAGTTTGCCCAGATCGAGAGCGATCGGCAACTGGACACGGATTAACTTTACACCAACCCATTCGTGCCGAAATTGTTGAAGGGATTTTTCATCCTGCTATCAAAGCTTGGGCTTGCGATGGTACGCCTTCAGATTGCGTTAAATTGGCACTGTGGGCTTTGCTAGAGACACCCCCTGATTTGGTTCTCTCTGGCATTAATCAAGGTGCAAATTTGGGAACTGAAATTTTGTATTCCGGCACTGTTTCTGCGGCAATGGAAGGTTTAATTGAAGGCATTCCCAGCGTAGCGCTGAGTCTTATTAGTCACACCTCTAAAGATTTTCAAGCTGCTGCTAAGTTTGCCAAAATTCTCGTAGACCAGTTAGCCCAAAAACCTCTGCCAGATTTAATGTTGCTCAACGTCAATATTCCTGCTGTGAAGTGGGAAGAAATTGCCGGAGTTACTCTCACCCGTCAAGGCCTACGGCATTACATTGATGTGTTTAATAAACGAGTCGATCCTCGCGGAAAAACGTACTACTGGTTAACCGGAGAGGTAATTGAGGATGTAGAACCCCCAAGCGGATTAAATCTGCCTCAAAATGTACCTACAGATGTGCAGGTTGTACGTAAAAACTACATCAGTATTACTCCGTTACAATACAATTTAACCTACGCAACTGGGCTAGATAAATTGTCTGAGTGGGAATTCAATTTTCAGTGAATCATTTGATTTATCAGGATAAAACTGGAGTTATTCAAATGCATTACAGAAAAATGTAGGCTATAACGTAGGGGCACTCTTGAAATAACGGATACACATCCACCCTAAAACCTGGAAAATTTTAACTGACAGTATTTCATCCACATTTACACAATCAGCCAGAAACAGGGTATGCTGTTTTACCAAGAAATCCTCCCTCTAGCAAAATCGGTGAGACAGCATAAACTTAGACAAAATAAGTAACAAAACTTCCATTTATCGCCCGCTCAGTCCAGCAAGCAACACCCATGTCTAGGATAGAGAACCAATTTACCGTACAATTTTGGGGCGTTCGCGGTAGCATCCCCAGTCCAGGGCCACACACTGTTCGTTACGGCGGTAATACCCCTTGCATATCAATGCAAGCGGGCGATAAACGCTTAATTTTCGATGCTGGCACAGGACTACATGTTTTGGGGCAATCTTTGTTGCGCCAAATGCCGTTAGAAGCTCATATATTTTTTACCCACTCTCACTGGGATCACATGCAGGGTTTTCCCTTCTTTACCCCAGGGTTTGTCAAGGGGAATGATTTTCATATCTACGGCGCGATCGCACCTGATGGTTCGACCATAGAACAGCGCCTCAACGATCAAATGTTGCACCCGAACTTTCCCGTACCCTTGCAGATTATGCAAGCCAATTTAAATTTCTACGACATTCGACCGGGGCAACCAATTCATATCGATGACGTTACCGTAGAAACCGCACCTTTAAACCATCCAGGTGAAGCTGTAGGATACCGTGTCAACTGGCGTGGTGGTGCTGCTGCTTATATCACTGATACCGAACATTTTTCCGACCGACTCGATGAAAATGTGCTGTGGCTAGCTCGTAATGCCGACATCCTGATTTACGATTCTACCTACACAGACGAAGAATATCATTGCCCAACATCCCTGAAAATTGGCTGGGGACATTCTACCTGGCAAGAAGCAGTGAAAGTGGCACAAGCTGCTAACGTCAAAACTTTGGTTATTTACCACCACGACCCCGCCCACAATGACGACTTTTTGGATCGTGTAGGCAAACAAGCAGCTGAGAAATTTCCTGGTGCTATTATGGCACGAGAAGGAATGGTACTTCAGGTTTCCACCTCAGTTGCCTTATCAGAATCTTTTCCTGTTAGCAAGTTTTCTACCTAAAGATTGCGATCGGAGGAATTGGAGATTTTAGATTAGATTGGTGATCAGAAGCTTTCAGCGCGAGAGCGTAACTGTTGGCTGTACGGTGAGACAGCACTGCCCAGAGTTGTCAGAGCGCCAACCACAGGATCAGGGCGGCAACAGGAGGACAAACTTCATAGATTCACCAACACAGCCTAGATACTCACAAACGCCTTCTCTTGTGGCTGAATCAGAGATTAACCTCGTTACAGCCTCAACAAGGAGCTAGAGGCTTTTTAGCTCTGGTATTTGGGGTTATCTGGACTTAGCAATTAGCTGTCAAGCTAATAGCACAAGATATTATCTTGGGCGGCTTACCGTGGGTTAGGCTTTTGGCTGATAGCTAAAAGGGATTGCATCAATACCCTGGCTGATCGCAAAAAACCTCATGGGCAGTTAGTGAATGTCCTCCTCAAGGCGGTTTACCATAGGGTAGCTTCCTGCTGATAGCTAAAATAAACCTAAAATCTCAGAATCCACGTGCTAAATTTGTCTAAAAATGGGTGTTCTGTGTGGGTTGCTTCTTCGAGCGAAGGGCTGCTAACGCCGACTGCTGTTGCCCTTGGCAAGTTTGATGGCGTTCATCTTGGTCATCAAAGGGTAATTCAACCAGTCTTGCACGCTGGGAGTCAGTTCTCAGTCGCCAGTAGTCCGCAGTCAAAAGAAAATCAACAACTAACAACTGACAACGGACAACTGACAAATCAAGAATATACCTACTCAACAGTTGTCACCTTTGACCCCCATCCACAGGAGTTCTTTACAGGGCAGCCCCGGACTTTGTTAACGCCACTGGATGAAAAAGTCCAACAATTGCGATCGCTTGGGGTAGAACAACTGGTACTACTACCCTTTGACAAAGAATTATCTGCCCTGACCCCCGAAGAATTCGTCGGAAAAATTCTCGTGCAACAACTGCAATGCCAGCGAATTAGTATCGGGGAAGATTTTTGTTTTGGCGAAAAGCGTAGTGGTACTGCCAAAGATTTGCAATTAATCGCCGCCAAGTACAATATCCCTGTGGCGATCGTTCCCTTACAAACTTATACAGGTGACTCGCCCACGCAAAGCAGTTGCGTCAGTACTACTCCGGCTCAGGATGCCCGCATTAGCACTTCATTAATCCGCCAAACCCTTGAGCATGGCGACATCGAAAACGCCAATCTACTACTAGGACGTCCCTACACCCTCCTTGGTGATGTCATTCAAGGTCAACAATTGGGCAGAACGATTGGCTTTCCCACCGCCAACCTCCAACTACCAAAAGAAAAGTTTTTGCCCCGCCAAGGAGTCTATGCTGTCCGCGTTTTTATTCTCAGTGAAACATCAGATGTCCCTCCTAGTGAGAGCTTGGGCGTAATGAATATCGGTAATCGCCCAACTGTAAATGGTACTTATTCATCTGCGGAAGTACATTTATTCGATTGGTCAGGTGATTTGTATGGTAAAAAACTGGCTGTCCAGCTAGTTAAATTTTTGCGCCCTGAACAAAAATTTCCTTCTCTAGAAGCCCTGAAAACACAAATTCAACTTGACTGCGTTGTTGCTAAAGAAGTTTTGAGTGCTTAGTGGGAACAATAGATAGGGCATTGGGCGTTGGGAATTGGGCATTGGCCAAACAGGGCATGGGGCAGAGGACAAGGGGACAAGGAGAATTGGGGACAAGGGGAAAGACTTGTTGCAAGTTCTCACCTCTTGTCACCTTGTCACCTTGTCCCCTTGTCCCCTTGTCCCCTTGTCCCCTTGTCCCCCAGTCCCCAGCGATGCACTGAGTTTCGACTGCGCTCAACTACTGCTTGTCGTTGGCGCAGCCTCTCCAAGAGTTGTGTCCCAATTCCCCATTCCCTACTCCCTATTCCCCGCACCGCATGAGAGAAAAAATCGACGCCTTAACACAAAATCTGGCTCTTACCATCGTTGGTAAAACCGAAGCAATACGCTTAGTGCTAGTCGCCTTGCTAGGTGGTGGTCATGCTCTCCTAGAAGATGTCCCTGGTGTTGGTAAAACCCTGCTCGCGAAATCTTTAGCTCGTTCACTGGATGGCAAGTTTCAACGGCTACAATGTACTCCCGATTTACTGCCAACTGATATCACTGGTACCAACATCTGGAACCCAAAAAGCGGCGAATTTACTTTTCTGACTGGGCCAGTCTTTGCCAATGTGCTGTTAGCTGACGAAATTAACCGCGCTACACCCCGCACTCAGTCAGCTTTGTTGGAAGTTATGGAAGAGCATCAGGTAACAGTCGATGGTGTCTCTCGTGCAGTTCCCCAACCGTTTTTTGTCATTGCTACTCAAAACCCTATTGAGTATCAAGGTACTTTTCCTCTGCCGGAAGCGCAAATGGATCGGTTTATGTTGTCCCTGAGTTTGGGCTATCCTTCCGAGACAGAAGAACTCCAGATGCTGCAAAATCTCCAAAATGGTGTGAAAGTTGCTGATTTGCAGCCTTGTATTACCTTGGCAGAAGTACAGGAATTGCGTTACTTATGCTCTCAAGTAAAAGTGGCAACTTCCTTGCAACAGTATATTCTCGAGTTAGTGCGGGCAACACGCCAAGATGAGGAAATAGCCCTTGGTGTCAGTCCGCGTGGCACATTAGCATTACAACGGGCTACCCAAGCGCTAGCTTTTCTATTAGGGCGTGATTATGCCATTCCTGACGATGTGAAATTTCTCGTCCCTCATGTTCTTTGCCATCGCCTGATTCCTAGAGGAGGTCGCAACGCAAGAACTGTTATTGAGCGATTATTGCGATCGGTTTCTATTCCTTAATGCAAGGGTTAGTATGAACTTTATATTCCTTATCCTGTTTCAATTTGTGCCTGTTAACGCGAGTTAGATGAACTAAAAAACGGCTATCCGGGGTGGTGGTAACTGTATTTCTTGCTATGGAGGATATTTGTTTACGCTTCTACTCCGGTTCATCCTGCCTCAGATCGCACTAGTAATAGCTACAAATAGCTAAGGGACTTCCAACTAAAAAAATATCCTATCACTGTGGAGGCGGGGGGCAGGGAGCAGGGAGCAGGGGGAGAAAGAAAAATCTTATCTGAGTAAATTTGGATAATTTATTTTCTGGAAGTCCCTAAACAGTCGTATGTGTTTTAAACTCAGCTTTTGGCAACTTCTCTGATATTTGAGAGTATTTCACTTGACGCAAGATTAGTGGTGGCACGCGACATAATCATGGTCGTCGGGTCCATGATACATTTACGGGTCTAAAAAAACTTGTTGAAAATTAGCCTATTTGTTTTGGCAATATTTGATATCTCGATTGAATGGAGATGACAGTATTTCTTGTCTACCTGATGTTATTAAAGTAAAGTTAACTACTAACACTAAAGTATTTTCAATTTTGATAGAAGCTGCTACTCTCGCCTAACCAAAAGAAATTGATTTATTCGTAAAGTAGTTATTGATACAATTACAATTATTTTTATTATTTAATAATTTAGCATAATAAGTACTGAATAACCTAAAAAATTTTAACTGATAATTTATAATTCATAATTATTTTTTGAGTAAGGATTTAAATCCTACTTATAATGAAATTATATCAAGTTCGGCAAATCACTTACGATATGTCATTGCGAATGCAACGAAGTGGAATGAAGCAATCGCAAGGCTTTG